>JBKJSF010000179.1:0-11086 GCA_046595895.1 Caulobacter sp.
GCATGGAGAGGCGGGCCCCCTCCACCATGCAACCCGAGTTCCGCAGAAAGGTGGGCCCCCTCCACCACGCGCTTCGCGCGCGGTCCCCCTCCCCCGTCTCGCCGAAGGCGAGCCGAAGGAGGATTTGGTCGTGACCGCCGTAGAAGCCAACTGCGATGGCCTGGTCGGGCCGACGCACAGTTTCGCCGGGCTGGCGCCGGGGAACCTGGCCAGCGAGATCCACAAGGGCGAGGCGTCGAACCCGCGTGGGGCGGCAGTTGAGGGGCTGTCCAAGATGCGGCTGTTGCACGACCTGGGCCTGCCCCAGTTCGTGCTGCCGCCGCATGAGCGGCCGGACGTGGCCTTCCTGCGGGCGCTGGGGTTCGGCGGCACGGACGCGGCGGTGATCGAGGCGGCGGGGCGCACCGCGCCGGAACTGCTCAACACCGCCTGTTCGGCCAGCCCGATGTGGGCGGCCAACGCCGCCACGGTGACGCCGAGCGCGGACGCCGCCGATGGGCGCGCGCACTTCACCCCGGCCAACCTGCTGACCAACCTGCACCGCAGCCTGGAGGGCGAGCAGACCGCGCGGTCGTTGCGTACCCTGTTCCCGGACGCGGCCCGCTTCGCCGTCCACGACCCGCTGCCGGCCCAGCCGCATTTCGCCGACGAGGGCGCCGCCAACCATGTGCGGCTCTGCGCCGAGCACGGCGAGGCCGGGGTCAATCTGTTCGTCTGGGGACGCGACGCCTGGGAGGCGTGGGCCGGGCGGTTCCCGGCGCGGCAGACGCGTCAGGCCTTCGAGGCCGTGCAGCGTCGGCATGGGGCCGGCGGGGCTGTGTTCGCCCGGCAGGCGCGGCGGGCCATTGAGGCGGGGGTGTTTCACAACGACGTCGTCTGTGTCGGCGCCAAGCAGTGTCTGTTCTTCCACGAGGCGGCGTTCGAGGATCCTGCCGCTGTGCAGGCCGACATCCGGGCGGCAGCCGGGTTTGAGCCGGTGTTCGTCGAGGTTTCCGAGTCCGACCTGCCCTTGGCCGAGGCGGTGAAGAGCTATCTCTTCAACTCCATGTTGATCAGCCTGCCCGGCGAGGACCGCTTGACCCTGATCGCGCCGATGGAGGTCGCCGAGACCCCTCGGGCCCATGCCGTGGCGCAGGGCCTGGTCAGTGGCAACGGGCCCATTGGCCGGGTCGAATACGTCGACGTCCGCCAGTCGATGCGCAACGGCGGCGGGCCGGCCTGCCTGCGATTGCGGGTGGTGCTGACCGAGGAGGAACTGGCGGCGACCAACCCCGGCCAGCGTTTCACGCCGGCCCTCCGGCACAGGCTCGAGGCCTGGGCCGGGACGCGTTACCGCGACCGCCTGCTGCCGGCCGACCTGGCCGATCCCTCGCTGCTGGTGGAGTGCCGGACGGCGCTCGATGAGTTGACCCAGATTCTGAGCCTGGGGTCGGACTTCTATCCGTTCCAGCGTTAGCCGCCGCGCAACCTCGCCAGGGCTTCGGGGAACCGGCGGGAGAGCGGTGCGACCACGCCGCCGATGGTGACCGCGTAGTCTCCGCTGCCCTCCGGGGTCAGCTCGGTGACGCGGGCGGCGTTGACCAGCCAGGAGCGGTGGGTGCGGATGAAGCCCTGTTCGCCGAGTTTCGCCTCAAGGCTGGCGAGTGAGGCCCGCATCAGCGGCTTGCGGCCGTCGGCCAGATGGAACTCGGCGTAGTTGCCGGCCGAGGAGACGGCCAGGATGTCGGCGGTGCTGGCGCGGACCAGCCTGGCGCCGTCACGGATGTCGAAGGTGGCGGGCTCGCTCGGCGGGGCAGGGGCGGGGCTGCGGACCATGCGCTCGCGGACCAGCCAGAAGGCCAGCATGATCATGCTGTAGGAGACGGCGTCCTTGCGCAGCTCGTAGGGGAAGCGCTCCAGCCAGTTCCCGAAGTCGTAGGTCTCTCCGAGGGCGCCCCAGATCAGCTGGCGGAGCAGGACGAAGCCGGCGACGTGGGCCAGGGAGAAGAGCACCAGCACGGCGAGGTGGATACCGAGCGTCCGCCACCAGGGCCGGGTGTTGAGCGGCAGGCGACGCACCGTCAGCCAGGGCAGCCAGATCATCGCCAGGCCGGACATGGCGCTGGTGGCCTCGCCGATGATGACGGCCCGGGTCGAGTCGCCGGGGTTGTCGGCCATGAAGGTCAGCACGTTGACGCTGTTGAGCGCGACGACGAAAAGGGTCACGCCGACCAGGCACAGCCAGAAGGCGCGGCGGTCGGCGATCCTGGCCGCGACCTGGGCGGCGCTGTTCGTCCCGGAGGGATCGCCGCTCGTCACAGGCCGCTCCCGTTGGTCACCGGCGCGCAGCCGGACGGCCCCACGGTCTTGGCGGCAGGACATGGGCCGAGCCATCCCTGCAGGCCATTGATCGCCTTGTCCGGAGCCATCCCGTGAATACCGACCCTCAGCTGTTGCGCCGCCACGACCTCGACTGGATTCGAGTCGGGGCGTTCGGCCTGCTCATCCTCTATCATGTCGGCATGTTCTACGTGCCCTGGGACTGGCACGTGAAGACTTCGCAGCCGGTCGAGTGGCTGGAGCCGGTCATGCAGCTGACCAATCCCTGGCGGCTGACCCTGCTGTTCCTGGTCTCCGGGGCGGCGACGCGGTTCATGGCCGACAAGATGAAGCCGGGGGCCCTGGCCGGGCTGCGGACGGCGCGGCTGGCGCCGCCGCTGATTCTGGCCATGGTGCTGATCGTGCCGCCGCAGTCCTACTACGAGCTGGTGGAAAACCTGCCGGGCTTCAGCGACGACTACCTGACCTTCTGGGGCAAGTACCTCACCGCCTCGGGTCATTGGAGCCCGAAAGGCGAGCACCTGATCACCCCGACCTGGAACCACATGTGGTTCGTCGCCTACCTGTTCCTCTACACCCTCCTGCTGGCCCTGCTGCTTTGGCTGACGCCCAGGGCCCTCAAGGCGGCTGAAAAGGTGCTGGACCGCATGCCGGCCTGGACCTTGATCGCGGGGCCGGTGGTGGTGCTGGCGGCCTATCGCCTCGTGCTGGGCGCCGAGATCAGCCACGATCTGGTCAACGACTGGTACAACCACGCCGTCTCGCTGAGCGCCTTCCTGTTTGGATTCCTGACCGCCAAATCGCCCGGGGTGAAGGCCGGGTTCGAGAAGGCGCGGTGGCTGACGCTGGCCCTTTGGTTGGCAAGTTGGGCAGGCTGGGCGACCTATGCCTGGATCTGGCGGGGCGACGACGCCGTGCCGCCCGACGCGCTGCGGATGGCCATGCGCTGCGTCTATGGGCTGAACAGCTGGATGGCGATCGCCGCGGTGCTCGGCTTCGGGGCGCGGCATCTGACCCGGGGCGGGCCGGTGCTGACCTGGCTGACCCTGGCGGTCTTCCCCTTCTACATCATCCATCAGACGGTGATCGTGGTGGCGGCCTACCACCTGCACAAGGTCGGCCTGTGGCAGCCGCTGGAGGCAGGGGTGCTGATTGCCATCACCGTCGCCGGCTGTCTGCTAACCAATGAGGTGGCGCGACGGACGCCGTTCCTCCGGCCGCTGTTCGGGCTGAAGCCTCAGCCGCCGGTCGCGAGCCGTCCGCCCCCGAAGCCTCTCCAAAGAGAGGCTTCGTAACCCTTGAGTGTCGCGCGTTCTTGTCGCGAAACCTCCGCTTACACTTTCGCGGAACGCGCGGCGGCGTAGGCCTGGGTTCCGGTCGTGAAGACGCGGTCGGTTGGCAGGACCGCGTCGATCGGCACGTCGCTGGCCGTCGCCAGTTCGGCATAGATCGGCGCGAAGTCCTGCAGGGTGGCGTCCAGCAGCGACTGCAGGCCGGGAATGACGAAGTAGACCTGCTGAAAGTCGTCGATGCGGTAAGGGGTGCGCATGGTCCGCGTCAGGTCGAAGCCCAGGCGGTTGGGGGAGGCGTCGTCGAGGGCGAAGATCGACTCCGTTCGCGAGGAGACGATGCCGGCCCCGTAGATGCGCAGGCCCTTGGGCGTTTCCAGCAGGCCGAACTCGACGGTGTACCAGTAGAGCCGGGCCAGGTTGTGCAGCCGGCCCAGGCCCAGGGCCCGCTGACCGCCCTTGCCGTAGGCTTCCATGTAGCCGGCGAAGGTGGGATCGGTCAGCATCGGCACATGGCCGAAGACATCATGGAAGATGTCCGGCTCCTGCAGGTAGTCGAGCTGGTCCTGCCGGCGGATGAACTGGCCGGCCGGGAAGCGGCGGTTGGCCAGGTGGTCGAAGAACACCTCGTCAGGGACCAGCCCCGGCACGGCGACAACGCTCCAGCCGGTCAGCCGCTGGAGCTCGACGTTGATGACGTCGAAATCGGGGATGCCGCCACGGTGCAGGTTCAGGGCCTGCAGGCCATGCAGGAATTCATCACAGGCATAGCCCGGCAGCATGGCGGCCTGGCGTTCGTAGAGGAGGTCCCAGGTGGCGTGTTCCTGCGCCGTATAGTCGGCCCAGCCCTGGTCGATCGTCCAGTCTTCGCGCGCCCCGGGGGGCGGCGCGGCGGTAAAACCATCGGCGCTCATGGGAAGAGATTACGTCGTGCCGCGTGGAAAGTTCCGCCGGATTTGCCCGCGTTTGGTGGGTCTGGCGGAAGGATGTTGCGTCCTTCGACACGCGACCTGCGGCCGCTACTCAGGATGACGGAATTAGGTGGGTTGCACAGACCTTCGTCATCCTGAGTAGCCTCACGCAGTGAGGCGTGGCGAAGGACGCCTTGACCTCAGTGCGCCACCCGGGGACGCATGTTGTAGTGGCCGTCCTCGAAGCCGTCGAAGATCAGGGCCGTGTGCGGGTGGCCGACCGGTTCGCCGGTATCGTCGGGCAGCAGGTTCTGCTCGGAGACGTAGGCCACGTAGGTGTTCTGATCGTTCTCGGCCAGCAGGTGGTAGAAGGGCTGGTCCTTGCGCGGGCGGATCTCTTCGGGAATCGAGTTCCACCATTCCTCGGTATTGGAGAAGGTCGGATCGACATCGAAGATCACCCCGCGGAACGGGAAAACCCGGTGACGGACCACCTGTCCAATGGCGAACTTGGCGAGTTGAGCGTTCATAACAATCACAGTGTACACCTCCCGCCTGACTGAATCCTGAACGTAGCCATCATGAAAGAGTCGGCAAGAGCAGGGTTTCGTCCCTGCGGCGCCATGGTCTAAGGTCGCCTTGAAACCGGGCGCCGATCCACGGCCGTCCGCGCAGACAGGTGACAACCATGTCGGAGGCGCCAAGCGCCCGACCGCAGCCCGAGCAGGGTTCGCGCGGGCAGGGTGGACCGCCGTGTTATGCGGCGCTCGACCTGGGCACGAACAACTGCCGCCTGCTGGTGGCGACGCCGACGGCGGGCGGATTCCGCGTCGTCGAGGCCTATTCCCGAATCGTCCGGCTGGGTGAGGGGCTGAGCCAGACCGGCCGGCTGTCCGACGCGGCCATGGAGCGAGCCATGGCGGCCCTGATGGTCTGCGCCGAGAAGGTGCGGCGGCGAAAGTGCGTCCGCTTCCGGGCCATCGCCACCCAGGCCTGTCGCGGGGCGGAGAACGGTCCGGAGTTCATTCAGCGGGTGGCCGACGAAACGGGCCTGAAGCTGCAGATCATTGCCCCCAAGGAAGAGGCCCAGCTGTCGGTGGCCGGATGCGTCAACCTGCTCGACCGCAGCGCCGAGGCGGCCCTGGTCGTTGATGTCGGCGGCGGATCGACGGAGTTGTCCTGGGTCGACCTGAAGGGGGAGGGGCTCGATCTGCGGCCGCGACTGTTCGCCGCCTGGAAGCTGCCGATCAAGGCCTGGCTATCGATCCCGATCGGCGTCGTCACCCTGGCCGAGCGGTTTCCCGAGGGCGAGAAGGCCTCGGAGGCCTGGTTCCGCTCGATGGTCGAGGCCGTGAAGGAGGTGCTGGCCGCCTTCCCCCACGCTGAGCCGATGCGCGAGGTGTTCCAGGCCGACCGGGCCCATATGGTCGGCACCAGCGGGGCGATCACCAGCCTGGCGGGGTTGCACCTCAATCTGCCGCGCTACGACCGCAACCGGGTCGATGGGATGTGGATGACGCGGAGCGAGTGCGAGACCGCCGCCGACCGGTTGATCGCCCTGACCCCCGCCGAGCGGGCGGCCCAGGCCTGTATCGGCCCCGACCGCGCTGATCTGGTTCTGGCCGGCGCCGCCATTCTGCAGGCGGTTCAGGAACTCTGGCCCTGCTCCAGGGTGCGGGTCGCCGACCGGGGTCTGCGAGAAGGCATCCTGATGAGCCTGATGAGTGAACAGCGCCCGCGCCGCCGCCGCCGTGGCGGACGAGGCCGCCGACCTGTAGAAGCTGCCGCATGAGTGACGAAGAACCCCCGCGCCGCCGCATGGTGAAGCCGCCTTCGGGCGGGCTGGAAGCGGGCCGCCACAAGCCGGCCCGGCTGAAAACCGCCTATCGGCGCACGCCCAGCCAGCAGGCCTGGCTGGAACGGCAGATCAACGATCCGTTTTCGGCCGAGGCCCGCGCCAAAGGTTACCGCAGCCGGGCGGCCTTCAAGCTGAGCGAGATCGACGACAAGCTGAAGCTGATCAGGAAGGGCGCCAAGATCATCGACCTTGGCTGCGCGCCGGGAGGCTGGATCCAGATCGCCCTGGAGCGCGGGGCCGGGCCGGTGGTCGGTGTCGACCTGCTGGAGGTCGATCCGTTGAGCCCGGCAACCATCATCCAGATGGATTTCACCGATCCGGAGTGTGGCCCTCGCCTGTTGGAACTGCTCGGCGGCCAGCCGGACATCGTGTTGTCGGACATGGCCCCCAACACCGTTGGCCACCGGGAGACCGATCACATCCGCATCGTCGGTCTGATCGAGCTGGCGGTGGATTTCGCGATTTCAGTGCTGAAGCCGGGTGGCTCCTTCATCGCCAAGGCTTTCCAGGGCGGCGAGACGGCCGAGGTCATCCTGCGGCTGAAGAAGCACTTCGAGAAGGTGCAGCACATCAAGCCGAAGGCCAGCCGGGCTGACAGCTCGGAGGTCTTCCTGGCGGCGACAGGCTTCAAGGGAAGCTGAAGGGGCCTCCCCGGGCCGATGGCCCGGAGAGGCGGACCGGTCAGTGCATCGCGTGCTTGATGGCGCTGATCTCGTCGTGGTCGCGCTTCACCGACTGGTAGGCCTCGGTGATGACGGTGCGGATCTCGGTCGGCAGCTCGCTGTCTTTGGTGGCGGCTTCGTACTTGGCCTTGATGACGTCCTCGCCGCGCTCGACCTCATCGATGACGCTCTTGTCGTTCGGACCGCCGGTCAGGGCGGTCTTGATGTCGACGAACTTGTTGTGGGCCTTGCCGAGCAGGGATTGATCGTCTTCCGGCTCGCCGCCGAAGCTGCGGACTTCCTGCTGCAGGCGACGGGTCAGTTCCATGCGCTTGTCGGCGCGCTCGCTGAACATGGTGCGATACTGGGCGGTCTCGACGTTTTCGGCGGCTTCCTTGTAGCCGTTGGCGCTGTCGAGGGTGGTTTCGATCAGGCTGTTGAGAACCTTGACGGCGTGGTCGTTGGCGGTGTGCATTTGAAAGCTCCGGAACTGGGGGGAGCCTCCAAAACCCTTCAGACTCGCTCGCGTTCCGATGTTGGCGCTTTGTGGAGACGTCACGCCGACGCGGTTGACTCCTCCCCCCGGCTGACACATACGCGGCCCGCAAAACGGAGAGTCTCATGGAGATTCGCGAAGGGCTCACCTTCGACGATGTTTTGCTTGAACCCGGTCCGTCGGATGTGATGCCGACCCAGGTTTCGACCGAAACAAAATTGACGCGCGAGATCGGGCTTAACATCCCGCTGGTGTCGGCCGCCATGGATACGGTGACCGAGAGCCGACTGGCCATCGCCATGGCCCAGGCCGGAGGCATGGGCATCCTGCATCGCAACCTGACGGTCGATGAACAGGCCGACCAGGTGCGCCAGGTCAAACGCTATGAAAGCGGCATGGTCATCAACCCGCTGACCATCAATCCGACCACCACCCTCAGCGAGATCCTCGAGATCAAGGCGCTGCGGAAAATCTCGGGATTTCCGGTGGTTGAGCCGGACAGTGGAATTCTGGTGGGCATTCTCACCAATCGCGACATGCGCTTCGAGAGCAACGGCACGACCCCAGCCGCGGCCCTGATGACCGTCGATGGCCTGGTCACGGTGCGCGAGGGCGTGTCGCGAGCCGAGGCCCAGGAACTGCTGCGCCGCCACAAGCTGGAGCGGCTGATCGTCATTGATGAGGAGGGCCGCGCTGTCGGCCTGATCACCGTCAAGGACATCGAAAAGGCTCAGGCCCACCCGCTGGCCGCCAAGGACGAGAGGGGCCGGCTGCTGGTCGGCGCCGCCTCGACGGTCGGCGACGCCGGGTTCGAGCGGTCGCTGGCCCTGGTCGACGCCGGCGTCGACGTGGTGATCATCGACACCGCCCACGGCCACTCCAGCCAGGTGAGTGCCGCGGTCGCCCGCCTCAAGCGCGAGACGAACCGGGTGCAGATCGTCGCCGGCAATGTGGCGACCTACGACGGGGCCCGGGCCCTCATCGACGCCGGAGCCGACGGAGTGAAGGTCGGCATCGGGCCGGGTTCGATCTGCACGACGCGGATCGTGGCCGGGGTGGGCGTGCCGCAGCTGACGGCCATCGAGAACGCGGTGCGGGCGGCCCGTGACAGCGGCGTGCCGATCATCGCCGATGGCGGCATCACCTCGTCCGGGGACCTGGCCAAGGCCATCGCCGTCGGCGCCTCCTGCGCCATGATGGGTTCGATGTTCGCCGGCACCGACGAGAGCCCGGGCGAGGTGTTCCTCTACCAGGGCCGGTCCTACAAGAGCTATCGCGGCATGGGCTCGCTGGGGGCCATGGCCCGCGGCAGCGCCGACCGCTACTTCCAGAAGGAAGTCACCGACAGCCAGAAGCTGGTGCCGGAAGGTATCGAGGGCCAGACCCCCTACAAAGGCCCGATCGGACCGGTCATTCACCAGATGGTCGGCGGCTTAAGGGCCGCCATGGGCTATGTGGGCGCGCCGAATATCCCCGAGCTGCAGGCCCGGGCGAAGTTCGTGCGGATTACCAATGCCGGACTGCGCGAAAGCCATGTCCATGACGTGATGATCACCAGGGAGGCCCCGAACTACCAGGGCTCCAATTGACGTGAGTGAGGGTACCTGAGTGAGGGATGGCGGACGCATCGCGGCGGCGATCCAGGTGCTGGATGATATCGAATTGCGCCACAAGCCGGTTCGCCAGGCGCTGAAGACCTGGAGCGACGGAGCCCGGTATGCGGGTTCCAAGGACCGGGCCTGGGTCTCGGGGCTGGCGCTGGACGTACTGCGTCGACAGCGGTCGCTGGCTCACCTGATGGGCGAGGAGAGCAACCGGGCGAGGGCGCTGGCCGCCCTGCGCTGGATCTGGGACTGGGAGCTGGAGCGGATCACCGAGGCCTGCGCCGATCCGCATGGACCTGGCGTTCTGACCGAACATGAGACCGCGATGCTGGCCGCCAAGCCGTCGCTCAAGGGCGCCAAGGCCGACGTGCAGGGCGACTATCCCGACTGGATCGAGGCCAGCATGGCCCGCACCTTCGGCAAGGACCGCGTCGAGGAGGGCATCGCCTTTGCCCAGCGCGCGCCGGTCGACCTGCGGGTCAACATGCTGAAGAGCGACGCCTATGAGGTGCTGAAGGCCCTCGACGACATGGGGGCCGAACCGGCCGGCATCCTGCCCAACGCCCTGCGGGTGCCGGCCCCGGCGGCGGCCGAGCGGGCGGCGTCGGTGGAGATCCATCCGTCGTTCGCCATGGGGTGGTTCGAGGTGCAGGACCTGGGCAGCCAGATGGCGGCGGCGGTGGCCGGCGACGTGGCCGGCCAACAGGTGCTCGACTACTGCGCCGGGGGCGGCGGCAAGACCCTGGCCCTGGCGGCGGCGATGGGCAACACCGGCAAGATCTACGCCTACGACAGCGACGCGCGGCGGATGACCGACATCATCCCGCGCGCCACCCGGGCCGGGGTGACCAACCTCGAACTGCGCACGCCTTTGAACAAGGAGCCGCTGGCCGGCCTGGAAGCGACGATGGATCTGGTGTTCGTCGATGCGCCCTGCACCGGCTCGGGCACCTGGCGGCGCCACCCCGACGCCAAGTGGCGGCTGACTCCCGACACCCTGCAGCGACGTCTGAACGAACAGCGCAAGGTGCTTGATCAGGCGAGCGAATTCGTCAAGCCGGGCGGCCGGCTGGTCTATGTCACCTGCTCCTTCTTTGCCGAGGAGAACGAGAGCCAAGTCGAGGCCTTCGTAGCCCGCAACGCCGATTTCAAGGTCCGCAAGCTCAAGCTCTTCCCCGAGCATCTGACGCCGCAGGGCTACCTGCGGCTCACCCCCCGCACGGCCGGCACGGACGGCTTCTTCGCAGCGCTATTGGACCGCAAAAAATGAACCACCAGTCCGTCCTCATCGTCGACTTCGGCAGCCAGGTGACCCAGCTCATCGCCCGCCGGGTCCGGGAGAGCGGGGTCTATTGCGAGATCCATCCCTACGACAAGGTCGAGGCCATCCTCGATGATTTCGCCCCGGCGGCGGTGATCCTGTCGGGCGGTCCGGCCAGCGCCCATGAGGACGAGACGCCCCGCGCCGCCCAGCGCCTGTTCGAGCTCGGCGTGCCGGTGCTGGGCATCTGCTACGGCGAGATGACGATGTGCGCTCAGCTCGGCGGCAGCGTCGAGAGCGGCCATCACCGCGAGTTCGGCCGGGCGCAGATCGAGATCCAGCGGGCCTCGGACCTGCTCGAAGGCCTCGGCGACATCGGCGACCACGAGACGGTCTGGATGAGCCACGGCGACAAGATCACCGCCATCCCGCCGGGCTTTGAGGTGCTGGCGACCTCGCCGGGTTCGCCCTTTGCGGTGATCGCCGACCCAACCCGGCGGTTCTATGGCGTGCAGTTCCACCCGGAGGTGGCCCACACCCCCCGCGGCGCCCAGATGCTGAAGAACTTCACCCACGGCATCGCGGGGCTGACCGGCGACTGGACCATGCGGGCCTTCCGCGAGGAGGCCATCGCCCGCATCCGCGAGCAGGTGGGGCAGGGCCGGGTGATCTGCGGTTTGTCCGGC
>JBKJSF010000206.1:0-33796 GCA_046595895.1 Caulobacter sp.
CGGTCTCGAAATAGCGGCGCACCGCGCGCGTCGCGGCCAGCATGGCCGGCCCCGCGTCCTGGGCGATGAGCGCCCAGGCCTCGGCCCGGCCGCCGCCCCGGTCGATGACCCCGCCGCAGCCGACCACCGCCTTCTCGGCGATCAGCGTCCAGGCCAAGCCCGACGCCTCCAGCGCCGCCCCCGCCTCCCCGTCGATCCGCCCCCGCCAGGCGGCCTGGGCCGGCTGCAGGGTCAGGGCCTCCAGGTGGGAGGCCTGGAAGGGGATCACTCGGGGACATGTTGAATTTCCAAGGGAAACTCTACGTGTCCCCGGTCTGTATTCTCCAGACCCGGCCCCCTCATCAGGTCCCGGCCGACCAGCCCGACAATCCGGGACACGTAGACTTTGCTGCGCAAAATCAACATGTCCCTCGCCCTCATCCCTCATAGGTCACCAGCTCCGGATAGAGTCCGATCAGCGTGAAGGGAAAGCCGTCGTCGCCCTCGAAGGCGATGGTCGCCGCGCCGTCGTAGCCGCCGGGAAAGGTCATGGCGATGTCACCGCTGGTCAGGCCTGGCGGGGCGTCCATCGCCTCGCCGGCCAGCCGGTGCCGCAGCGGATCGCAACGCCCGATGGCCGGTCCGAACCGCCCGCCCAGGCTGTCCAGCAGCCGCACGATCAGGGCGTGGACCCGCTTGATCCGGCCCTGGGCGCTGCCCGCCGCGGCCCCGGCCTCCAGCGGCATCAGCTGGCCGGCATAGGGGGCGGGCAAGCCCACCACCGCCTTCCGGGCGGCGGCCTGCAGGCTGATCGTTCCCGCTGCCACCACCCGGTCCGGATGGGCGGCGCCATCGGCCTTCACCGTTACCGTCTGGCCTTCGAGGTGCTCCAGCCCCGACAGACTGGCGCTGGCCGCGCCGTCATAGGCCGCCGCATCAAAGGTCAGGGCGCTGGCCGCATAGACACTGAGGGCCTGGTCGTCGCCGGCCTCAAACTCCGCCGCCATCACCTCGACGTAACGGCGCGTCTCGCCATTGATCCGTCGGCGGACGATCAGCCAGACGTCGTCCCGGCCCCCATCTGGCGACGGGATCACCGCCACCGACTCCACCGCCCCCGCCAGCTGGTGCCGCCGCCAGGCGAACACCCTGTCCTCGAGCTGCAGGGTCAGGGCCTCCAGCCCGCCCTCGGCGGTCACGCACCAGACACTCTCGTGCGGCGTCTGCTGCCAGGCCATGGCCACGACGGGGGAGGCAAGCAGCCCGCGATACTTGTTCAGATCCAGCGCCTCGTAGCCGTCCTGGGCCGGAACCAGAAGCCGCAGGCGCCGGCCCAGCTTCTCGACGAACACCACCCCCGCCCCGACCTGCACCGGCTCCACCCCGACCCCGCCCCAGGCGGTCTCCGGATCCTGCTGGGTGTTGCCGGGGCCGTAGGGCGAGGCGCTGGTCTGGGCTTTAAGGCTATGCTCGCCGCCGCCGGCTCCGATGAACAGCACCGAGCGGGTCGGGGCCGCCCATTCGATGGCATTGCCCTGGGCCGACTGGATCGACAGCACCACGGCGCTATCAAGCGCCACCTCACCATGGGTCCGCGCTTCGAAGTTGGCGAAATCGCCGGCCGTCGAATGCCAGACCTGCTGACCCCGGAACCAGCTCAGGCGCTCGCGAAAGAAACAGACGTTGTCCGGCCAGCCGACCGCCCCCGATCGGGAAGCGCCCGACCAGGCCCCGAAGGCCCAGCGATGGCTCGGCTGGGCCGTCAGTTCGTCCGGCAGCCGCGACAGCACCTCGGCGGTCGCCTGGGTCCCGCTGGTCACGGCGGTGATCCGCACATGGCCGTAGCCCGAATGCAGGTATTCCCACTCCACGCCGATCGAGCCGACCGCCCCGTCGCCCTTCTGCTCCTCGCCGGTCCCGTCCCAGTATTTGCCCCGGGTATGGACCGGCAGTTCCTCGCCGCAGATCGCCGGCTTGTCCGTGGTGTCGACCGGACCGACCTGGCTGCAGACGTAGTGGCGGTAATCGGCCCGCCGCCGGTCGCCGATGTCGGTGGTGGTGCGCACCTGCCAGGCCCGCACGCCGGCCCCGTCCTTCAGTTCAAGCTCGAACAGCCCGCCGACATGACCGGCCAGGAAGATGTCGCTGCTGGCCGTCAGGGTCACCGTCCCGCCGACACTCAGGGTCCCGGACGCCGAGACGCCTACCGCCTCGTCGGTGTTGGCGTCCTGAAACGGTCCGCCCCTGGCCTCAAAGACCTCCAGCACCCAGTTCAGGTTCGACAGGCGCTTGAGCACCCGTGGCGCATGGCGGGCGCAGGCCAGGTAGACCACATCGCCCGACTGCTCGAACCGCACCCCGAAACTGCCGTCGGCCCGCGTCAGGTCGGCGGCCAGGTAGGGGCTCTCGATCTCGAAGACGTCGTCATCCTCATCCACAAGTCGCCCACGATTGCGGAAGAAGCGGATGTAGCCGGGCCCGAACTCCAGCACGAAGGCGTCGGCCTGGCTGAACACGAACGGCGCCAGCCAGCAGCGCATGGCGCTGTCCTTGACCGCGCCCACGAAGACGCTGCCCGCCGCCCGTTGCAGGGCCCCCTGCACGCGCGGGATGAGGTTGTCGCAGCGGCTCAGGCCCGACTGCCACTTTTCCAGGTCCGGCCGCCCGCCCAGCAACGGAGACAGCAGGCCTGCATTAAAGCTGGTGATGGCGGGATTGGCTTTCATTGTCTTGCTCGGGGACATGTTGATCTTCAACATGTCCCCTCTTCCTTCCTGTTGCCGTCAAACCGGGACACGTTGAAGATCAACATGTCCCTGGAGCCCGCAGGATTTCCCTGGAGCCCGTAGGACTTCCTGCGGAAACCCAACCCGTCCCTAGCGCGCCAGCACCCAGCTCCCGTCGGGAACCGCCTCCGGGGCCGTCTCGATGGCGTTGACCCGCACCGCCTCGCGCACAGCCAGCTGGTAGTCGCGCAGGGCGGCTTCCTTCTTCCCCGAGGACTGGGTCAGCTTCTCCGCCAGGTCGAAAGCCAGCCGGCAGGCCACCGCCTCGGCGAACAGGGGGTCCCAGCCCGCCACATCCTCGGCCCGGCGCACGTAGCGGATGTCGAGCGGAGCCGCCGCATCGGTCAGGATCCGTCCGCCCTCCAGCGCGAAACCAGGCTGCCGCCCCGGCGTCATCGCCACGCCGCCGACCTCGGCCAGTCGCAGACAGTCCGTAGGCAGAGGAAACTGTCGCGCGTAGCCGAATGCCGGCGCGGTCGCTTCGGCGCTCAACCGCGCCCGGGCCATGGCGAAGTGCCAGCGGTTGGCCCGCAGGCACAGGTCTCGCACATCGGCGAACCGGGCCTTCAGCCAGCGCGCCCGGTCGTCGGGGTCGTCGAACGACAGCACCGCGCCCTGGCCAAGCTTGCCGAGCGCCGCATTGCCAACGGCGGTGGAGGATGTGGGCATGGGATGTCCCTGTGGGTGGGGGGACACATTGAATTTTGGCGTAGCCAAATTTCCATGTGTCCCCGGTCTGTCGGTTCCGATGGCGCAGCCGCCGCTCAGTACCCGCCGGTAAACCGCACCCGCAGGCTGACCGTCCCGGCCGTCGCGCCGACCGTCGAGCCGGTGAGGGCGACGTCGTAGTCGATCTGCGGATCGGCGCTGAGACCCAGCAGCTCCCACAGCCGCTTCTCGATCTTGGCGATGTCGGTGGCGGCGCTCTCGAACACGACGTCGGTCCCGACAGCGCTGGCGCCGTTCAGGCTTAGGGCCGAACCGAACAGGTCGGCGTCGACAGCCGCCCCGCCGTCATCGGCGGTGCGATAGAGGCCGAGATCGAAAATCCCGCCGGTGATGGCGTCGTTGAACACGGTCAGCTGCGAGACCCGGTCGGAGCTGCGCAGCCGCGCCATGCGGTAGACGGAGGTATCGTCGTCGACGACGGCGATCTCGACCGTCCCCACCGCCTCGAACAGCGGCCCCCGCACCAGATGGGCGGGACTGGGCACGCGCGGGCTGGCGTCACGGTTGGATACGGCGGTGGATTTGGTGTTGGCGATAGCCATGGATGGGTTCCCCTGAATGATCCCTTCTCCCGCTTGCCGGGAGAAGCTGGGCCTGTGGCCGTCTAACTCTCGGCGCAGAGCACCTCGACGACCTTCTTTTCCTCGGTCCTCGTCGCCCCGATGGTCACCGAACCGGTCACCTCCATCGGATTGCCCTCGAGGTCGCGGCGCTGCCCGATGTCGGTCGCCACATCCGACCAGATGCCCAGGTGCATGCCGCTCTTGGCGTAGATCGGCACCCGCCGGTTGGCTCCCGACAGGGTCAGCCGCTCGCAATGGACGAAATCGATGCCCAGGAAGCGGCTGATGATCCCCTCCTTCAGCACCGGCCGGTCGCCGCCGTTGAAGTCGGCGCTGGTGATCTCGATCTCGCCCAGCAGATTGTCGTGCTGCACCGAATTGACCACGCAGATGATCGGGTCGCTGGCCAGATCGACCTCGTTGGCCATCAGGATCTTCTTGGCCGTCCGCAGTTTTTCGAAGGTCAGCCCGACGCCGCCCGCCGTGATCTGCTGACCGGCCGGCAGGGAGGTCGTCGTCCCGCCCTGCTTGCCCGTGCGCGCGTCCGAAAAGAAGGCGCGGATGATCTCGTCGTCGATGCGCCGGCCGAGGCTGGCGGTGCAGGCCTGGACCAGCGGATTCTGCGGGTCCGAAGCGGTCTGCAGCAGGTCGATGTTGTCGATGATATCGCTCCAGTCGAAGAAGCGCGGATAGGCCCAGCGCCGATCGACCGGCGTGTTGGAGCTCTCCTTGGGCGCGGCCCGGCCGGTGCGCTCGCGCGCTTCGGTGACGCCGTACTGGTCGACGGGCGAAGCGCCCTCGCCCTTGTGGGCCCCGACCATCACATGATTGCGCAGCTTCGAGCCGCGCTGTTGCAACAAGAGGCTCGCCGTCTTGGCGAACTCGATACGATATTGGGCGGAAAAGTCCGTCATGGACGTTGGATCTCCGATCTCAAGGATTGATTTGGGATCGGCTTGTCCGCCTACGCGGGTCCGTATGTCGTGCCGGATTATGCGGCGTCGGCGGTGGGGGCGTCATCGCCTCGCCGTCTTATCGAAGCGGCTGACCTATTATACCGCATCCTGCTGGCAACAGCCCTTTTCCGTGCCGCAATCCCTGCTTGAGGCCGGAAGAACCGCAGTCGCTAGTCGTCGGTCGCCGGACCGAGGGCCGCGTTCACAGCCGTCAACAGGGCCGAGCGGTCGAAGGGCTTTCGCAAGACCATCAGGTCGGCGCTCACCCGGGCGATCTCCTCCCTGTCGGCGTGCCCCGAGACCAGCACGATCCTTTGGCCGGGCTTGATCTTCAGGGCGCGGGAGGCGACTTCCGCGCCGTTCAGCCCGGGCATCAGATAGTCGAGAATGATAAGCTCCGGGGAAAGCCCCTCGAGCACCTGCAACATCGACTCCCCATCGTCAAAAGCCATGACCCTGAAGCCGGCGCTTTCGAGTTGATCGACGATGACGCCTCGTACGCTGGGGTCGTCATCGACCACGACAATGAATTTGCCCGCGCCGAGCTGTGCCCCGAAAGTACGATCTCCATCCGCTCGTGGCGGCAGATGGCGCGCATCAACGAGGGGAAGCGTCAGGAATACGGATGTCCCCTGCCCCGGAGCGCTTTCAAGTCTCAGGTCCCCGCCCGACTGCCTGGCCAGGGTGTAGGCCTGCGCCAGTCCCAACCCGGTCCCGCGCTCCGGCGCCTTGGTGGTGAAGAACGGCTCCAAGGCCCGCGCCGCGACCTCGGGCGACATGCCCGAGCCGTTGTCTCGCACCTCTATTTCGGCCTGATCGCCCAACCGACGGGTCAGGATCTGAACATCGCCCTGACCCTCCATGGCGTCGCGGGCATTCACGGCCAGATTTAGAATGGCCAGTTCCAGCTGCACCTTGTCACTCCGCACCCAACGGGCGTCCTCGGCCGTCGCAAGCGTGACATGGACCCCCGGCCCGAGGGACTGCTCGAGCAGATCGGAAAGGCCTCCCAGCACCCCTTTCAAGTCCAGGGGCTCCAGCTCGAACTCCTGTAACCTCGAGAAGGCCAGGAGCTTTGATGTCAGGCTGGCCGCCCGTCTGCCTGCTTCCAGGGCCCCCTCGACCGGCCGCCGGGCCGGCGAATCCGGTTCGAGCTTCCTGATCGCCAGATCGAGCCCGCCAATGATAACCGTCAGCAGGTTGTTGAAATCGTGAGCGATGCCCCCTGTAAGCTGGCCCAGGGCTTCCATCTTCTGGGCATTCAGCATGCGGGTCTGCTCGACCCGCTGCTGGGCCACGTCGCGCATCGTCAGCCAGAACGTCAGCAGCGAGGCGACCAGGCACCCGGCAATCACCGCCGCCCAGATCAGCGACGAACTTTGGCGGGCGCTCTCGAAGGGCGCCGCCGACACGGCGACATGGGTGGACCAGCCGGTCAGAGTGGACGTGACATAGGCGGTGTAGTTTGTCTCGCCCTCCAGGGTCACCCCCTGATAGATGCCCGCCCCGCCCTTCGCGACGGCCTTGCGAACGTACACCGAGCCGGGCGTGCCCACCCTTGTCTCATAGGACCGGCTTCTCGATATGAACCTTCCCTTCACGTCCACCACGGCGGCGACCAGGCTCTTGCGATAGCGGGGGTTCGCTGTCTGGTGGATGGCCCGCGGGTCAAGATCGATCACCACATCATAAAGGCGGCCGGAGCGGCTTTGCATTCGGGTGGTGATGGGGACGCGGAAACCGCCGTTGGGATCCAACACGACCCCGCCGACCGAAGCCCCGCCCAATGTCGCCCGGGACTCTTTCAGCCCGTCGTCCGGCCTGGACGGCGGCGCCCCCCTGCGGCGTCCCGAGTGGGCCAGTTCGCGGCCCGTTTGGCCATCGAGCAGTCGGATCGCCTTCCACGTTTCGGCGATGGCGAGGTACTCCTGACCCCTCTGGATCGACCCTTGAAGGTCGTCGTCCTTCAGCGCGGGGTTGGATGCGAACGCCTTGACCAGCCGCACTTCGGACAGCACCTGGGCGTCGACGCGCAGCATGACTTCCTGCGCGCGGGCGTGGGCGTCCGCCTCCAGCCTCGCCCGTCCGCTCTGCACCATCTGGTAAAGCTGGAATCCGGCCAGGACGATCAGGGGCAGCATGAAGGCCGCCGCCAGCCGCAGAAGCTGGCCCGCCGTCCTCTGCGTCGCCCAACCCTTGGCTAACTTTTGCAAGTTGTTCCCCCGCCGCCGTTCCACAACGGCAAGCCCGTATTCAGGTTCCAGCCTTTTAAGGCCGTTTAAGATTTCTAGCAGCTAGTAAAGAGCGATCCGACCGGCCGCGGTGAACAGGCGCGGCGAGAAGCACCCCTTTCTGGGGGACGACGCTCGGCGCCGACCGGCCTACCCAAGGAACCACACAATGCCCCGCGCCCTGTCTGGCGCCCGTCGGGGCCAACCGCTGGAGTCGCCCCGCCCTACAAGACCGAACTCAGCGGCGCGAGCTTCATGGAACATAAACCGGGGACACTACATAAACCGGGGACACTATATAGATTTTCGACCAGACGGCCGCCGCGAACGCAGCGAAAATCTATATAGTGTCCCCGGTTTATGCGGCTCGGGCGGTGGGGTCGCTATACAGATTTTGACAGCGCCCGCCGCATCCGGCAGCTTCACGTCATGGCCAGGATATCCCGCGTCGTCGTCCCCGGCGTCCCGCACCACGTCACCCAGCGGGGCAACCGCCGGCTGCCGACCTTCTTCAGTGACGAGGACTACCGCGTCTACCGCGAACTGCTCGCCGAAGGCTGCAAGGCGGCCAATGTCGAAGTCCTGGCCTGGTGCCTGATGCCCAACCACGTGCATCTGGTCCTGACCCCCGATACCGAGGACGGCCTGCGCGCCGCCCTGGCCGACGCCCACCGCCGCTACTCCCGGCGCATCAACCAGCGCGAGGGCTGGACAGGCTTCCTCTGGCAGGGCCGCTTCGCCTCGGCCCCGATGGACGAACCCCACCTGCTCGCCGCCTGCCGCTATGTGGAGCTTAACCCGGTGCGGGCCGGCCTGGTCGCCGCGCCGCGGGACTGGGCATGGTCGAGCGCCCGCGCCCATCTTGACGCCAGGCCGGACGGCCTGGTCTCCATCGACCCGATGCTGACGCGCATGCCCGACTGGGCGGGCTTCCTCGCCGCCGGCCTTCCCGAAGCCGACCACCTGGCCCTGCGCGCCGCCGAACGCACCGGCCGGCCGCTTGGCTCGAAGGCCTTCATCGCCGACATCGAAAGCCGCTCCGGCCGCTCCTTCGACCTCGGCAAGCCCGGCCGCCCCCGCCGCGCCGAATAATCCGGGCAGCCTCGTGGCGCGATGCTTTGCCATAACGACGATATTGTAACTGGCGGCCGGGCCGGAATGTCGGTAGGTTGAAGATGTGAGCGCGCCAGGACTTGGGGGCCAGTTTGCCGGCGAAGCGTTCGTCTCACGCCACTGGGGGAAGACAGATGAAAACCAGGAAAACACCGGGCACTGTACTCGCCGCGCTTTCTACCCTGTCCCTGCTTGTCACGGCCTCGGCTGTCACGGCCCAAACGCCGTCCAGCGTCTACAAGAACATGTACGGCAGCGACTGTGTGATCGCCGCCAGCAGCAAGGATGACGATGGCGAGAGCACCTATGCGCACCTCGACTTCCTCAACACCTGCAACCGCAGCTTCAGTGTGAAGTGGTACATCAACGATGTCTTCCGGGGCACCTGCTTTGTGAAGGCTCTGGAGACCTGCGGCGGCACGATCGTGCGCGCGGATCTTCCGAAAATGAGCTTCACCTGGGAGCCGTAGCGCTGAATATGTCCCCGACTGAGCCGTCGCCGCAATCCGCGCGCTAGTCCCAGACCGACCCCATCTCCGCATACTCCGGCGGCCCCAGCCCGCTGTTGCGCGGCTCCCAGTTCAGCGGGTCATAGCTCTCGGCGTATTCCGGCAGCACCCGCCAGCTCGCCACCGGCGCCGTCAGCCGGTCGATCGACCGGCCGATCAGCGACAGGCAATCCACCTCGTCGTCGTATCGGCCCATCGGGAAGGCCACGCACTCGTCGATGAAACAGTCCCCGTCACCGTCGTCCCGCACGAAGATCCGCCCCTCGCGCACCAGCGCCTGAGCTGACCGCGCCCGGGTCGCCTTGTCCTGGCCCGAGCTCAGCCATTCCAGCGGACAGCTGACCGACCGCGCCCGCATCTTGGCCCGCAGCATCGGCTCGATGGCCCGCTGGATCACCCCGGCCTCTCCGAACCATCGGCGGATGCCGCCCCGCCGCCGGAAGTCGGCGATCAGGTCGCACTGGCGCTCGATCCACTGGTCGGCGCTGGTCTGGCCGCCCCAGCTGGCCACCCGCCAGAGGTTGAACTCGGCATCGACGCCCCACACCGTCAACCGGGTGAAATCGCCGCCGCCATCGGTGACCGCATAATCGCTCGAGCCGTAGTAGCGCAGCTTCGGCAGCTCATGCTCCTGGAAGCGCCTGAACCAGCCGCGCTCGAAATAGCTGCCCTCCACCGGCCGGGGCCGCTGCTGGTACAGGGCGTTCCAGGTGCGCGGGTTTGACCTGAACTGCGGCCAGTGATCGGCAGCCCAGTACTCCGGCCACAGATAGTCGCCGACAGCCCGGCCCAACGGATCGTCCTCCCGTTCGGCCTGGGCGGGAATGTTGACCACCTCCCAGACCTCGCCATCGCGGCACATCACCGGGCCGCTGCGTCCGTCGTAGTCGGTCGGCAGCAGGCTCCCCGCCAGGTCGTCCTCGTGCCAGCGCGTCTGGATCAGCACGATCCGGCCGCCGGCCTTGAGACGGGTCCGGATCGTGTCGTCGAACTCCTCGCGCGTCCGTTGGCGGATCAGGGCGCTGTCAGCTTCGGCCCGGCCTTTCACAGGGTCATCAATGACGATCAGGTCGGCGCGGTTTCCCGTGATTCCGGCCAGCATCCCGGCCCCCATCCACTCCCCGCCATTGTCCAGTCCCCAGTCGATGGCGCTGGCTCGACCCTTTTCCGGAACCACGCCGAACACCTGCGCAAAGGCTGGCTGGCGCGTCACGCTCCGGGCCTTGCGCCCCCGCCGCCCGGCAAGAGCGGTGGCGTAGGTCACCACCAGAACGCTTCGGTTCCCCTCCCGGCCCAGGAACCACGGCGTGAAGACGTCCACCGCATAGGTCGATTTCGCCGACCCCGGCGGCATGAACCCCATAAGCCGCCTGATCTCGCCCCGCTCCACCGCCTCCAGCTTTTCCAGCCAGAGGGTGTGATGGGCGGCCAGGCGGTTCGGCTCCCATGCGCCAAGGCCGGGGATGGCGATGGCCCGGCAGAAGTTGATGAGGCCTGCCCGGGCGTTTCTGGCCTCCAGAGTGTTGCGCCTGGTCCCAGCCTGCGGCGTCGCGCACCGTGCCGAGCGGGTGGGGTCGAAGCCGGTGGCCAGCGCCTCGGCTGTCGCAAAGCCCGCCTTGGCTATAACGTCCCTGTATTCGGACGGTATGCGGTTGTAGTGCTGCCATTGATAGACAAGCTCGCGGGTCGTCCCCGTGCACCTCGCAACGGTCGGAACGCCGATCTTCCTGATCATGGCGTCATGCTCGCGCGGGCGGCTTGCCCGCTCGACGACGGCCGCTTCCAATTCGGCCAGACTGGCCACACCGAAGCGTATCAGGTCCTGCCAGTAACCCCGGCGGATGCGGTCATGCGCCCACCAGCCCTTGATCAGGCTTCTCCGGACGCCCAGCTTCTCAGCGAGCGCTGCCTCCCCTCCGGCGCGACCAATCAGGGTCCGGGCAAGGGTCCTTTGCAGATCGATAACGTCGGACATGCGCCTATCGGCCCGCCGCGAGCTTGGTCAGCCGCGACCATTCCGCCTTCTCGTCAGCGCCCCCGCTCATCCAGCGGGCCTGCCAGGCCTGGTCCCGCCGCAGGGTAGCGATCCGCGTCTCCGCTTCTTCGGCTGTCATCCCGAACTTCGCCCTGCCCTCGCCCTCGATGAACCGGTCCTCGGCCAGCCCCTCGCCGATCCTGGCGAACAGCTCGACCGTCCGCCGGGTGCCGAGCGCCGCCTCGATGTCGGTCATCTCCGCCCGGCCGAGGCCGAAATGCGTCGCCCCGCGCCGGAAGGTCTCGGTGTTCTGGGCGAACTTTGGTCCCCACTCCCGCTGCAGGTCGACCCAGTCGGCCTGGCTCTGGGCCTCGAATGCCTGCCGCGCCTCCGCCTCGCGCGTTCCGACATAGGCGTTCCATTTCTCGGCCAGGGCCCCGGCCCGGGCCTTGCCGACCCCGGCCTCGAACAGCCACTCGGCCGCCTGGCCGCTGAACTCCGGATCGGCCCCGGCCAGCTCGCCAAAGCCGTAGTCCGTCGGAGTCTCGGGCCGCCCCAGGGCTGTGAACACCTTCGCATACCCCTCGGCGTCCTCCTCGCCGGTCGGCAGGGCCAGGCGCCGATCGCCCGACATCATCCGCTCCAGCGAGGCGAAGCTGGCGCCCAGCGCCTGCACATCCTTGAAGCCCTTGCGCTCCATGTAGCCGCGCGTGGCTTCATCGGAGAAATGGTCCAGGAAACCGGGCGTGGTTGCTCCCCCCTCGGGGGAGCTGTCAGGCGCGGAGCGACTGACTGAGGGGGTCCCCCCCGCCGCGTCCTCCATCAACCCTTCGATCGACAGCGTTTGCTCACTCATCCCGGCGTCACTCATCAATGGCCTCTTCCTTCAGGTTGAACAGGGCCCGGTCGTCGATGGCGACCATGGCGCGGATGCGGTTGAACACCTCCTGGCGGCCGATCAGCCGCATCGAGGCCAGCGGATCGATCGCCCCATCGGCCGCGCGCGCCACCGGCGCTTCGGGGACCATGCAGAATCGCTTCAGATCGGCCAGCACGGCCCGCGCCTCGCCATGGCCGCCGTCGCCGAACAGGCCCTGGTAGGCGCGCTTGCGGCGCAGCAGGGGGTGCAGGATGTCCATTCATCTCTCCCGCCGCTTATCGAAGCGGCAGGACTATTATCCCACAGACGCGGCGCAACAGTTCCTGTTTTGTTCTTTTTGAGACTCGTCGGGCTGCGAGGACATAAACCGGGGACACTATATAGATTTTCGGCCGAGGCGGCGGTCGAAAGGCGCAGCGAAAATCTATATAGTGTCCCCGGTTTATGCTCGACCTCTCGGCGCGTTCGCCGGCACGATCGAGCTGGTCGGCGCCTTCAGCAAAACCGCCGGCTGGATGCTCTGATCAGGCGGCCCGTCGCCTCAGACGACCCGTTCGATCACCGAGACCAGGTTGCGCAACTCGATGGGCTTGGCGACCACGGCGTCCATGCCGGCCGCCTCGTATTCCTGCAGGTGGCCGGGCATGACGTTGGCGGTCAGGGCGATGATCGGGGTCCGGGTGCGGCCCGTCGCCTGCTCTTCGTCGCGGATCGCCCGGGTGGCGGATATCCCGTCCATCACCGGCATCTGAACGTCCATCAGCACCAGGTCCCACGACTGGGCCTGCCAGGCGGCGATGGCCTCCCGGCCATTGCAGGCGAACTCCGGCGCCAGGCCGAACTGCCCCAGCAGGGCGCTGATGACCGTGCGGTTGGTGGCGTTGTCCTCGGCCACCAGAACCCGGAGGGCGGCCGTATCGGCCTCCATCGTCGGGGCGCTGGCGGGCGCGTGGCTGGCCGCCCGCTCGTCGCCCATCCGCTTGAGCGGCAGCCAGACCGCAAAGGTCGACCCCAGTCCCTCCTCGCTTTCGACCCGGATATCACCGCCCATCCGGTTGACCAGTTCGCGGCAGATCGAGAGGCCCAGCCCGGTTCCGCCGTGCAGGCGGGTGGTCGAGCTGTCGGCCTGGGTGAAGCGCTCGAAAATGTGCTCGGTGCTGGCCCGGGCGATGCCGATGCCGCTGTCGACCACCCGGATCAGGACGCCGTCCGTCTCCATCATCGCCTCCAGGCTGACCATGCCTTTGGACGTGAACTTCAAGGCGTTGGAGACGAAGTTGGACACTACCTGCCGCACACGCGTGGGATCGCCCAGATAGACCCCGGCGGCGCGGTCGCAGTCGATCAGGAAGGCCAGGTCCTTCTCTTCGGCGATGCCGGCGAACGTCCGGTGAACGCCCTTGAGCAGCTTGCCCAGTTCGAACTCCACTGACTCCAGCACCAGCATGCCGGACTCCACCTTGGTCAGGTCGAGAATGTCGTTGAGGATGCCCAGCAGGGCCTGGCCGGAGTCCTGGATGATGCTCAGCCGTTCCCGCTGATCGTCGGGCAGCGGGTTCACCGCCATGGCCTGGGCCATGCCCAGAACCCCGTTCAGCGGCGTGCGGATTTCATGGCTCATGGCGGCGAGGAAGGAACTCTTGGCCTCGCTGGAGGACCGCGCCTCCTCCATCAGCCGGCGGGTGTCGGTGATGTCCCAGGTCGCGCCCAGCATCCGCAGCGACTCGCCCGTCTCGGCGCCGACGAACTGTCCCTGCACCCGCACGTAGCGGATGCTGCCGCCCTTGGCCACGGTGCGGAATTCGCCGTCGAAAGGCCCGCGCTGGTTGTAGGCGGTATGCAGCAGGTCGACGATCCGGCGGCGGTCGTCGGCGTGGATGCAGCGGACGAGAAAGGCGAAATTCAGCGGACCGGTTCTGGGCGCCCGGCCGTACAGTTCGAAGGTGCGGTCGTCCCACACCAGGACGTCGCGCTCGGCGTCCCACTCCCAGATGCCGACCCCCGCCGCCCGGGTGGCCACCGTCACCCGTTCGTTCATCGCCCGCAGCTCGCGCTCGCTGCGCTTGCGCTCGGTGATGTCATGCACCTGCGATATGAAGTATTGCGCCGCTCCCTGGGCGTCGCGCACCAGGGTCACGGTCAGCTGCGCCCAGACTTCGGACCCGTCCTTGCGGATGTAGCGCTTGTCCATCTGGTAGCCGGCGCCCTCGCCGCGCAACAGGGCCTGGACCTGTTGGACGTCGGCCTCCAGATCGTCCGGATGGGTTAGATCCTGGAAGGTCAGGCTGGACAGTTCCTCGGCGCTGTAGCCCAGCATCTCGCGAAAAGCGGGATTGACCCTCAGCCAGCCGCCATCCAGCCCCACCAGCGCCGTGCCGATCGCCGAGTGGTGCATCGAGGCGGCGAACTGATCCTCGGAGACGCGGGCCGCGGGGCCGGCGAGGGTCCTGTCGTTACGCTTTGAAAAAAGGCCGAGGGCCAAGACCACACCTGCTGACTGAAACCAACCTACTGCCTGACAGCCCGGTGTTAACCGAGCCTTGCGCCGCAGGCCGCGCGACTGCGAAATTCTGTCAAGACACCAGCAGGCCATCATCCTTCGCGCGCCTTGGACGTGCGCTGGTGCTGGTCCCGGGGTTCTGACCGCCTCGTCAATTCCCCGGCAAGGCGGGCCGCCTACAGCGCCGCCTGCAGATGGCCCATCGTCGCGTCCTGCTCGGCCAGCGCCGCCATGTCCTCGGGGCTTCGCAGCAGGTCGGCCGGCGCGCCGCGGATCTCGGCCAGCCGCCGCAGGATCTCCTGTCCCTTGATCATCTTCGCCGCCGAGGGGTCGAACTGCCCGACCGCCGCCGCATCCTCCAGCAATCTCAGGATCGCGAGCCCCTCGTCGGACTTCTGGGCCCGGGCCAGCGGCGAGGTGTAGTCGATGTCGGCGACCACATCCTCCAGTCGCTCCAGCTCGCGCGGCATGTCTGGCAGCGCGCCCGCGCCGGCCAGAATGTCGAGTTCAGCCTGGACCAGCGGGCCCAGCAGTTCCGACTGCAGCCGCCCCATCACCGGGGCCAGCAGGGCCCCCTTTTCCTGGGCCCGCAGCATGGCTTCGGTCGCCGTCATCCGGGGCGTCTCGACCAGAATCTGGAACAGGGTGACCAGAAAGGCCTGGTTGATCGTCTCTCGGGTCTGGCTGATCATTTCCAGGGTGATCGGCATGTTCGCCCCCACCGACAGCGGCCGCACCAGCTCCGCCCCGTCCTGCGACAGGGCCCCGCGGTTGATCGACCCCGGCGCCAGCTTGAACGCCGTCAGCCCGCCCTCGTCGGACAGCAACAGCGGCGGCTCGGCGATCAGCTGGCCGGTGCGCAGCAGCGTCTTCTGCTGTTCATTCACCGTCTTGATGTCGGCCAGCACCGTCATCGCCGGCCCGCGGCCATAGACCTCCCGCGGCGCCGTCACATAGCGGGCCACCGCATAGCGCATGGTGCGATAGCCCTGCTCCTTGAGCAGCTTGCGGCCCTCGAAACTGACATACCAGCTGGCGAAGGCCATGCCCCGCCAGTCCTTGCGCGACCAGTCGGCGTCCTCGCGCGGCGCCACGCAGTGGACCAGCTCGAACCTGCGGTGCGGCTCGGCCTCGGCGGCCCGCTTGATGCTTTCAGGCGTTTCATCCCCGAACCGCTGCAGCCACTGGCGCGCGGTCAGTTCGAACTTGCGGTGCACGGTGTCGACCTGGCCCTGGAAGTTCTCGGCGAACCAGGTCTCGGCGAACGGGATCGAGCGGTAGCGCAGGCCGCCGCCATCTGCTTCATCGACAAACAGCGTACCGTTGCCAAAAGCCCCCAGGCCCACATAGGTCTCATGCGCCTGGCTGGCGAAGTTGGCCCCGACCGCATAGCGGGCTGAAAACAGCGTTTCATTGACCTGACCCAGCCACAGCCGCACGGCATCGGGCAGCGCCGCCGCCCGGTCCTGGTGGTCGCGCCAGTCGCGCATGGCCAGCTCGTGCCATCGGCTGGCGCGCGGCGTCAGCATGCTCTCGATCGCGGCGGCGAACTTGTCGAGCGCCAGCGGCGCGGTGCTGTCGAACAGCCGGTCCGACCGCCAGCCGCCGGTCCCGCTCTGCCTGCCCGTGAAGTCCCGCTGCCGGGTCAGCACCCGATCGGCCACCTCCTGGCAGACGCCGTCCAGCGGAGCCCGCTCGGCCTCCATGCTGGCCTGGCGGCGCAAAACCTGTTCGGCGCGACTGTCGGTCATTCGGATCTCCGGGGCGCACGGGTTCGCAAGCGGCGGAGAGGGCTTCCGCCGCGCGTCATCCGCGGTGTTGTGATGTCTGGAGCCACTTATCGAAGCGGCAGGACTATTATCCCACGTTCCCGGAGCAACAGGTGAAAAGTCCCGTCCGCTAGAGGATGTAGCTACCGTCCACGGCGCCCACCGTCTTGATCACCATGTCCGCCACGCCGTCGCCGTTGACGTCGAAGCTCAGCGTGCTGATTCCGGACGCGGTCGATACCGTCATCTGCCCGGCCGCGCCGGTGAAGGCGGCGACCAGCGCGAAGGCCTGGTCACCCGCAGCAAGGGTGTTCGCGTCCACCCGGCTGAGGTCGAGCACATCGCCGGCCGCCGCGCTGAAGTCGCGCACAAAATCAAACTGCGCCGCCAGGCTGTCGGCCACCGCGCCATAGACGAAGGTGTCGGCTCCCAGGCCGCCCCACAGGTAGTCCCCGCCGGAGCCGCCGTAGAGGACATCGTTGCCGCCCTCGCCGAACAGCCTGTCGGCCTCGGTTCCGCCACTGATCCAGTCGTCGCCGCCCCGCCCATACAGGGTGTCGATCCCGGCCAAGCCCTGCACCGCGTCCGAACCGGCGGCGCCGACCCGGGTATCGTTGGCCGAGGTGCCGTTGACGGCGACGTAGCCGGCGGGCGGCGCCAGCCCTGCGTCCGTGGGCGGGGGCGGAGGGGGCGGAGGTGGGGGCGGAGGCGGCGGGGAAGCGCCGCTGATGAAGTCGGCCGCGCTCAGGCTGCTGGCCTGCACGCCGCTCAGGATGACATAGCCGCCGTCGGCGAAGCTGATTTTGGCCCCGGCGGTCAGCTGCGCGATGCCCGTGTAGGCGCCGCCGTAACCGCTGATGTCGATGCGGTCGATACCGTCCTGGAAGTCGGCGACGGTGTTGGCCCCGTCGCCGGCGCTCAGCACAAAGACGTCCGCCCCGGCCCCGCCGGTCAGGGTGTCCTGCCCTGCTCCGCCGAAAAGAAAATCGTCGCCATCGCCGCCGAACAGCTTGTCGGCGCCTGTCCCACCCTCCAGCCGATCGAGTCCGCCCAGGCCGTTCAGGGTGTCGTTGCCGTCCAGACCCTGGATCAGCTCATTGCGCCCGTCGCCGCTAAGGCTGTCTGCGCCGATCGTTCCGACCAGCATCCGGTCCCAGGCGCTGGTCGGAGGGGGCGGGGATGGAGGGGGTGGCGGAGAGGACGGCGGTGAGGTGTTGGAGAGGAAGCTGGCGCTGGTCACGCTTGAGGCTGCGACGCCGGTCAGCCGCACCGTCACGCCCGTCGCCAGGGTCACCAGGGTGTCGGCCCCGCTCTGGGCGATGCTCTTGAACTGGCCGTAGGCGGTGTCGTCGATCCTGTCGGTCCCGACCTGGAAGTCGGTGATGACGTCGTTCCCGGCCGCCCCGGCGAAGCGGAAGATATCCGCCCCGGCCCCGCCGGTCAGGGTGTCGCCGCCGCCGCCGCCGGTGATGTGGTTGGCCGCCGCGTTGCCGGTGATGGCGTCGGCCCCGGCCCCGCCGATGGCGTGCTCGATCACAGCACCCTTGGCGATGGCGACGTTCCCGACCAGCGCCTTGCCATTGTAGCTGCCGACGCTGGAGAAGCTGCCCTCCCGCAGGTCGATGACCTGATCATTCGAGTAGCCGGAAAAATCGAAGCTGTCGGCCCCGCCGGCGTCCCAGACCGCGAACACCAGCACCGTGGCGGCGCTGGCCGCGACGAACCAGGGCCGGTCGGCGTTGGAATTGAATCCATAGACGGTGTCGCCCGTCCGCGTCGTCATGTTGACGCCGTAGGTCCGCTGGGCGGCGGCGATGTCGTCCAGCATGATCGTGCCGGGATAGGCCGGACCGAAGTCGGCGCCGGTGCCGCTCTCGGTGAAGTAGCTCATCACCGTGTACTGGTGGGTATCCTCATAGTACTCGGCCGAGTCAAAATACGTGAAGGTCGTGTTGGCGTCGGCGTTGTAGGCGCCCGGATGGGAGAAGCCGATGGCGTGGCCGATCTCGTGCACCAGAGTCAGCATGCCGTAGTTGCCGATCTGGGGATTGGTCGCCGAGCCACTGTATTTGACCCAGACGTCGCCGCCGAGCGCGGTCTGGCTGGGGAAGTAGGCGAAGGCCGCGGCGCCGGCGGCGCCGCTGGCATAGTTGCCATACAGGATGGTGGCGTTGTTCGAGTAGGCCCCGGCCCCGCTCGTCCCGGTTCCCACCCGGTCGAAGACAATGTTGGCGGCGTCCGACCAGGAGGCCTGGGCCAGCAGGGTGGCGTTGATCTGGGCGGTGGTGAACTGGCTGAAGCCGGCCGTGTCGTCCGGCATGCTGCTCGGGGCCGTGGCGCGGAACGCGAAGGTTACATGGGTGACGCCGCCGCCCCAGACCGGGTCGTCCCAATGGTTGTCGACGTCGGCCACGCCGCTGACCCGGTCGAAGCTGTTCCAGGAACTGTAGGTGCGGTTCAGCGCGACCGCCGCCTCCTCGATAGTAAGCGAGGGTTTGCCGTTGGTCGCCGTGCCGCCGCGCTGGTCAGCGTTCAGGAAGGCTTGAGGAGCGCCCTCGTCACCTTCGTCCGGCGCGATAACAGCGTTGGGAGAGGCAAAATCGGTGCGGTACGCCATAGGGTCCTCATCAACAAACTGACCCCGTACCCGTGAGCACAAATTGGGGCCAGGCGGATGAATAGCAAATGAATACCGACACTTGTTTGGCCGGGTGCGCGGACCGGTCGCACCCGGCCGTTCAGGTCATCCCATCAACACCTTGGTCGCCACGCCGCCCTCGCTGCGTCCCAGGGCGCTGGACAGGAAGGTGGCGGCGCGGCCGCGGCGCTGGCGCAGGCGGTCGGTCTCCTCGGCCCTCAGCCTGGCGTCGTTGCTGGCCGGCGGCGGCGGGGTCGGCCGCGGGGGTTTCATGTCCGGTTCCATGGGCTCTCCTTATCGAAGCGGTGAAACCATTATCCCACATCCAGCCTCCGCAAGGCCCGACCCACCGCTCTTAAGACAATCGCAGCCTCAAACCGTCATCATCGTCAAAACGTAGGGGGCGGCCGGGTTCGGGCCTTGAGGAATAGGATGCGCCGCATACTGGATGAAGGGCTGGACGAGCTTGCCGCCCATGCGCACAAGGCCCAGCCCTCCCGGCTGCTGGTCATCCTTGGCGTCGGCGCCGTGCTCGGCCTGGTCGTTGCCTGGCCGGCCGCCGCCGCCTGGACCGCCGCCTCGCTTGCCCTCGAGGGTTGGAGCTGGTTCGCCACCCGCCCGCAGTTCAAGGGCGTCCCCATCGGCCTGGTCCAGCGCGCCAACCACTTTGCCAACCTCGTCGCCATCGCCGGGGCCTGGTTCTTCGTCGGCGCCCTGTTCTGGACCACCGGAACCACGGCCGGGGCCATCGGCGCGGTGACCATCTGGCTCAGCCTGATCGGCTACGGCCAGGCCTTCTCCTTCCAGTCTCCCGTCGGCTCCGTGGTCAGCGGCGGCCTGCCGGCGGTCGGCATGCTGATCATGGCCTTCGCAGTGCCCGTACCTGGCGCGGCCATGGGCCCCATCTGGCTGATGCTCGCCATCGCCGTCGGCTTCGGGGCCGCCGGTTTCAAGCAGATGATGACCTCTCGCCGCAGCTTCCTCGACTCCCAGGCCGCTCTCAGCGCCAGCGAGGCCGGCTACCGAATCCTCGCCGACAACGTCACCGACGTCATCTCGCGCTACTCCGCCGACGGCGGCATCAGCTACATCTCTCCTTCCGGCAAACGGGTCTTCGGTTGGGAGCCGGCGGAGATCATCAGCAAGGCCCGCGACAACGTCCGCCCGGGCGACCTTCCGGGGCTGGCCGCCGCCATCACCCGGGCCCTCGAGACCCTGGAGCCGCAGACCGCCGAATACCGCATCCTGCACGCCGACGGCCGCGAGGTCTGGGTCGAGAGCAGCATCGTCGCCTTCGGGGCCGGCGAGCTGGTCATGACGTCGCGCGACATCACCGCCCGCAAGGCGCTGGAGGCCGACCTCGTCCTCGCCGCCCGCCGGGCCGAGAGCGCCGCCGCCGCCAAGGCCGATTTCCTCGCCAATATGACCCATGAGCTGCGCACACCCCTTACTGCAATCATAGGTTTTTCCGAAGTGCTCGGCCGCTCCACCGACCTCGCCGCGCCACAGGCTCGCCAGGTCGGCCTGATCCGCGAGGCCAGCGAGACCCTGCTGGGCATCGTCAACAGCGTACTTGACTATTCCAAGCTCGAGGCCGGCGGCCTGCAGTTCGACCACCAGCCCTTCGACCCGGCCGTCATGGCCACGTCGGTCCTCGGCCTGGTCGAGCAACAGGCGGCGGCCAGGGGCCTGCGCCTGACTCTCGACGTCGCCGACACCGCCGGCGGCCTGCTCGGCGACGGGCCGAGGCTCGGCCAGGTGCTGCTCAACTTCCTCTCGAATGCGGTCAAGTTCACCGCCTGCGGCGGCGTCCACGTCCGCCTCACCCGCAAGAAGCACGGCGACCTGCAACGCCTTCGCATCGAGGTTCGCGATACTGGCCCCGGCATCGCGCCCGACAAGATCGACGCCCTGTTCGAACGATTCACCCAGGCCGACGCTACCATCTCCCGCCAGTACGGCGGCACGGGCCTTGGCCTGGCCATCGCCCGCCGGATTGTCCAGGGCATGGGCGGCCGCATCGGCGCCGCCAGCAAGCCGGGCCAGGGCTCGACCTTCTGGTTCGAGCTCGACCTGCCCGCCTCCGACTTCGCCCCCGCCCTCGAGGCCCCGTCGGCGCCCGACCACCTCGACCGCCCGCTGCGCCTGCTGCTGGTCGAGGACAATCCGATCAACCGCGAACTGGTCTCCGCCCTCCTCGCCCCCTTCGATGTCGAGATCACCGAGGCCCACGACGGGCTTCAGGGTGTCGCCGCCGCCCGCGCCGGAGCCTTCGACCTGGTGCTGATGGACATGCAGATGCCGGTCATGGACGGCCTCACCGCCACCCGCGCCATCCGCCAGCTGCCGATCCCCCAGCCGCCGATCATCGCCATGACCGCCAACGTCCTGCCCGAACAGATCCAGCGCTGCATGGAGGCCGGCGTCGACGCCCACCTCGGCAAGCCGATCAACACCGCAGCCCTGCTGGCCTGCCTCGACCGCTGGAGCGCGCCAGACGCTCGAGCTGCTCCCGCGGACACCGCCGCGGCCTGACCTCGGATCGGAAGCCCAAAACGAAAAACGCGCCCGTAATGGGCGCCTCTTCTCATTCATACTGAAGTCGCAAGCTCCACCGGGTCGACAGGGGGAGCTGTCAGACCCGGTGGAGGTGGGCGCGGCGGCTCAAGCGCCGAGAACCCGCGCGGCGGTTTCGAGTTGGGCGATGCCCAGGATGGCGACGACAGGCAGGGCGGCGAGGAGCAGGCTGGCCAGGTTGGCGATACGGGCGGTCATTGCGGTAGTCCCTCTGTTTGTGTTTAGCGGCGCGTCCCTGCGCTGCTGTGATTTGAGTTATACTGAATGAGATCTGAAAATGCGTGTTAAGCCTGCGTCATGACGTCGATGTAAGAGAGTGACGCAAGTGTAAGTAAGTTACGGCTATGTAATCAATTTCAGGAGTCCTTCTCCACCCGCGGCGCCAAACGCGTTCCCGAGTGCGGTTCACGAAGCGGCCGGACGCGGAAAGCCGGTCAGGATCCCTCTCGGACCTCTCGACCGTTACACCCGGTTCGAGTAGACATCCTTGCGATCGGGGATCACGCAGGCGCGCCGAGCGGCGCGCGGGAGGTCTAGTCTTGCGCGACGAGCATTCGCCCGGTTCTGAGTCGCCCATGCCGGATTCGCTCGAGGACTTCTTCGAACACGGGGTGGTGGGCCTGCACCTGGTCGACGCCGATGGCGCCATCCTGCGGGCCAACCGGGCCGATCTGGACATGCTCGGCTATTCGGCCGACGAGTACATCGGCAGGCCGATCCAGGACTTCCACGCCGACCAGGCGGTCGTCACCGACATCCTCGGCCGGCTTTTGAGCGGCGAGAGCCTGGACAAGTATCCGGCGCGGCTGAAACACAGGGACGGCTCCGACCGGCATGTGCTGATCTCTTCCAGCGCCCTGATCCGGGATGGCCAGTTCGTCCACTCCCGCTGTTTCACCATCGACGTCACCGACCAGGTGGCGGCGGAAAATGACCTTCGGCGCAGCCAGGCCTTCCTGCGCAATCTGCTCGATTCCACCGAGGAGGCCTTCTACGCCGTTGATACCTCGGGCGTGACCACCCTTTGCAATCAGGCCTTCCTGCGCATGCTCGGCTTTGCCGGCGAGGATCAGGCGATCGGGCGCAAGCTGCATGACGTCATCCATCACACCCACCCCGACGGGCGTCCCTATCCAAAGGCCGACTGCCCAGTCTATCAGGCGGCCAGCACCGGGGCTGCGGCCCATGTCGAGGGCGAACTGTTCTTCCGCCTCGATGGATCGAGCTTCCCGGTCGAATACCGCGCCAGCCCCCTGTTCGAAGCGGGCGTTCTGGCCGGCGCCATCTGCACCTTCACCGACGTCAGCGAGCGGGTCGCGACGGAGGCGGCCCTGCGCGCCAAGGAAGCCGAACTGACCGAAGAGACGCGGGCCCTGCAGATCCTCAACCGCGCCAGCGGACTGGTCGCCGCCGATCATGAACTCGAGCTGCTGGTTCAGACCATCGTCGACGCCGGGGTCGAACTGACCGGGGCCGGTTTCGGGGCCTTCTTCTACAACGTCATCGCAGACGAGGGCGACACCCTGACCCTCTATGCCCTGTCCGGTGTCGCGCGGGAGGCCTTCTCCCGCTTCCCCATGCCGCGCATGACCCAGGTGTTCGCCCCGACCTTCAACGGTGACGGGACGGTTCGCTCGGACGACATCCTGGCCGATCCCAGATATGGCCATAACGAGCCCTACCATGGCATGCCCAAGGGCCACCTGCCGGTTCGCAGCTATCTGGCCGTCCACGTCCCGTCCCGCTCCGGTGAAGTCCTCGGCGGCCTGTTCTTCGGCCACCCCGAGCCCGGGAAATTCGACGCGCGGATGGAATCGCTGATCTCCGGCTTGGCCGGCCAGGCGGCGGTGGCCATCGACAACGCTCGTCTCTTCCAGGAAGCCCAGCGCGAGATCGCCCGCCGGACCGTGGCCGAGTCCGAGCTTCAGCAGCTCAACACCACCCTGGAGGAGCGCGTCGCCACTGAAGTCGCCGAGCGAACCCAGGTCGAGGAAGCCCTTCGCCAGGCGCAAAAGATGGAGGCGGTGGGACAGCTGACCGGCGGCGTGGCCCACGATTTCAACAACCTGCTTACCGTCATCATGGGCGGGCTCGACTCGATCCGCCGCAGCAAGCCGGACGATCAGGCCCGCATCCAGCGCGGCGTCCATATGGCCCACCAGGCCGCCGAACGCGCGGTCAGCCTGACCAGCCGCCTGCTGGCCTTTTCCCGGCGCCAGCCGCTGCAGCCCACCCCCTCCGACCTGAACCATCTCGTTCGCGACATGACCGAGCTGCTGCATCGCACCCTGGGGGAGGTGGTTGACCTGGAGGTCGCCCTGTCCTCGCGCCTGTGGACGGTGGAGGTCGATCCCAACCAACTCGAAAGCGCCATTCTCAACCTCGCCCTCAATGCCCGGGACGCCATGCCGGGGGGCGGCCGCCTCACCCTGGAGACCGCCAACGCCGTCCTTGACGAGGGTTATGCCGCCACCGACCACGAGGTCGTCCCCGGCCAGTATGTGATGATCGCGGTCACTGACACCGGCCAGGGCATGGACACCGAGACCCTGGCCCGGGTCTTCGAGCCCTTCTTCACCACCAAGGAGGTCGGCAAGGGCACCGGCCTCGGCCTTTCCATGGTCTACGGCTTCGTCAAACAGTCCGGCGGCCATGTCACCGTCTACAGCGAGCCGGGACAGGGAACCTGCGTCAAGCTATACTTCCCGCGCTTCTTCGGCGAAGCGAAGGGCCAGGATCTCACCCCGGAGGCCGCCGCGCCGAAAAGCGATGGTGATGAGGTCGTTCTGGTCGTTGAGGACAATCCGGAAGTCCGCTCCTACAGCGTCGGGGTTCTTCAGGAGCTCGGCTATGAGGTGCTGGCGGCCGAGGATGCCGAGGCCGGCCTGCGAATTCTCGAAACCGCCGGACGGATCGACCTGCTGTTCACCGACGTCGTGCTGCCGGGCAAGAGCGGTCGCGACCTCGCCGACGCCGCCAAGCTCCTGCGCCCGGACCTGAAGGTGCTGTTCACCACCGGCTACTCCCGAAACGCCATCGTCCACCACGGACGACTGGACCCGGGGGTGCAGCTGATCGGCAAGCCGTTCACTTTCGAACAGCTGGCCGCCCGCGTCCGCGACATGCTGGACCTTCGAGAGGCCTGACCAGGCGCCCCATAAACCGGTAAACCGGGGACACTGTATAGATTTTCGACTCGACGGTCGCGCTTCGCAATGCTCTGCAACGCCGCGCTGGATCATGATTCATTATAGGCGTTAGCCTGATATCAATACTGACAGCGGACATTTGGGCCTTCGAACTACTCGACGCGAGAGCGCGTGGCTGGAGGCGCTGGAATGCGTTCGTTTGTCAAAGGTCGATTGCGTGAATTCTGCGCATCGACGGGCGGAAATGTCGCCCTGATTACGGCTATCGCCGCGCCGGTCCTGGGGCTTGTCGTCGCTGGCGTCCTGACCGTGGTCGAGGTGAGCACCCAGAAGCGCGAGTTGCAGGATCGCCTGGATGGCGCAGTCCTGGCCGGGGCGGCCTATTCGCTTGTCGCGAAAACCCAGATTGACGCCGCCGAGCGGCACTTCGCCGCGACTTCTCCGGATGGCGGCTCGGCCAAGTTTTCCTCCCGGGGCGACCTGGTGTCGGGCGTCGCCTCCCTGTCCGTGGAAGCCTATCTCGCCAAGCTTGCCGGGGTCGCGCGAATACCCGTTACCGTCAATGCCGCGGCGCGGCGCCCGAAGGTGTCGATCTGCATTCTGGGCCTCAACAACCTCGACAACGGGGCCTTTGATATCAACGGCGGGCCAACGCTCAATGCCCCCGAGTGCGGCGTCCAGGCTAACTCCGGCAGCAGCCGCGCCATGACCCAGGAGGGGGCCAGCGCCAAGGCCCAGGCCAAGCTCTTCGCTGTCCACGGCGATCATCAGACCAACACCTTCAAACCCGTGCCGCAGGCGAAGTCGGATCGCATCGAAGACCCGTTCGCCAATACACCTTTTCCCCACCACGGCACCTGCGCCTCAGGCGGCTCGAAAAAGGGTCTGGTGATCCAGGCAAGCACCGTACTGCAGCCGGGAACCTACTGCGGCGGCATCAACATCACCGGCAACGGAACCACCGTAACGATGGCGCCCGGCCGGTATGTGATGGTTGACGGCTCCCTGCTGGTCAACGGCAATGCGCGACTGGAAGGCAGCGAGGTTGTGGTGGCCTTTACCGGCGCGGACGCCACCTTGCGGCTCTGGGGAGGCTCCACGGTAAAGCTGACCTCCCCCACCACGGGGCTCTACGCCAACCTGCAGTTCTTCCAGGATCGCCACGACAGCCAGGGTCGTGGGGCCTGGGTGTCGATCGGCGGCAACGGCGGCCCCAACGACGCCGCCGATACCAGCAAGCTCGACATCCAGGGTACGATGTATTTCCCGACCCAGAACATCTGGGTGTATGGCCGGGCCGACGTCAACATCTCCACCCCGGGCCTGGCCATGGTCGGCGACAAGATCTGGATACAGGGCGCCTCGACGGTTGATGTGGTGCTTGAAAACCCCCGCGGCCTCAAGAATTTCAAGAGCGCCGAAGCCTCCTCGAGAAACGCCTGGCTGGTTCGCTGATGACCTCACCGCGCCCGGCGGTCCGGATCGTAGCCGCCCTTGCGTCCCTGTGGACGGGCGCCGCCGCCGGCTCCTGTCTCTTCGTCTCCACCCTGTGGGCGGCCGGCCGACCGGCTGACAACCTGTCACCAGAGATTACGGTCGGCCTCGCGGCCGCGGTCCAGGCCGCCGGGGTCTTCATCGGAAGTTTTCTGGTTGCCCGCCTGGGCCGTCGGATGCCGTCCGGCCGGGTTGTCGCGGCCGGCCTGATCATGGCCGCCGCCCTCTGTGCGCAGATGATCATCCTGCCCCCGGGCCTGTGGGCCTTCCTCTGCCTGGCCGGGGCGGGGATCGCGATCGGGCTTGGCGTCGCCGCCATCGATGGTCTGGCCGCCGCCTGGGCGCCGGATCGACCGACATCGGCCGTCCTCAAGATCGCGCTCGCCGGAAGCGTCGGGGCCATGCTGGCCCCGGTCCTGGTCCAGATAGCGAAGGACGCGGGGATTTCGACCCTTGTCGTCCCTATCGCAAGCTTCCTTGTCGCCGGGGCCCTGTGGACAGCCCTACGAACTCCCGCTGCCCAGACGCCATCGCCGCGCGGGCCACGCTGGGGCCTTCTGGTCTTGCCGGCCTTCCTGTTCGGCGTTGTTGACAACGGTATTCTGGCTTTGGCTCCGGCCCAGGCTTCCGTCGACGGGGCAGCGACCTGGACGGTGGCCTGGCTTGGCTTTACCGCCGCCGCGGGAGCCGCGCTTGTCCAGCTGGTCGCGGTCCTGAGAGCCGAGACTGCGCCGGGTCGGGGCAGGGTGGCGCATCAACTCATGGTCGGATGTCTGGTCGGCCTGGCGGGCGCTCTGGCCCTCCTGGCTCTGCGTCCGGAGCCCATGATGGCGGGGATGCTGCTGACTCTGATCGGCCTGCTGGCGGACATTGCCTATGGACTTGGCCTGTTTGCCTATCTGCGCACAGTTCCCGCCGGCACGGTCGCCGGAGCGACGGCGGCCTATGTATGTGCCTGCGCCCTGGGCGAAACCGTCGGTCCGGTCTTGCTGTCGGGGCTGGGTCATCTGGCCGGTCCTTCCGCGGCGCCGCTGGCCGCCGCCGCCCTGGCGACCGCCTGCCTCGTGGCCGGAATGCGCCGCAGGTCACGCATCGCGCGCCCCCTGGGAACCCCCGCATGATCGGCGCCGCTCTTCCCGCGGTCATCGTCCGACCTGCCCGGCCTGGCGATGCCGATGGCCTGGCGAGGCTTGAAGACCGTTGCTTCCTGACGGACCGGGTTTCCGCCTCTGAATACGCCATGCTCCTCGCCGATCCTGATTGGACGGTGCTGGTGATTGACGGAGCGGCGGGGCCTGTCGGCGTCCTGGCCCTGGAGGACCGGAATGGTCCCGGCCAACTCTACATCTACTCCCTGGCGGTCCATCCGGACTGGCGCCAGCTGGGTCTCGCGACCCGCCTGCTGGCGGCAGCTGAGGAGAAGGCGCGCGACCTGCAATTGGCGGAGATTGTCCTGGAAGTCAGTCCCGACAATACGCCCGCCCGCACCCTCTATGAGGAGGCAGGCTTCCTTGCCGGCGACCTTATCGAGGCCTGGTATGACGACGGCGGCAAGGCCCTGCGGATGACCCTGCCGGTCCCGTCGACGCCTGGACGTCACGCGCGCTCCCGTCGGCAGGACAAGATCCTGATCGTCACCGGAGGCGCGTCCGCACTCAGCCCGTCCTGCCCAGGCTCGATCCGAAGCTTTCAGAGGGCCTTGGAAAGCGTCGGCGTCGAGGGCGAAATCCGCGACCTCAAGTTTGCCGACGACACCGCCGCGGACGCCGCCTTCCTGCGGACTTTCACGCAGGTTGGTGGGCCGGCGCACCGGCTGGCGCAGCGGTTCGAACGCGCCGGCAAGCCGGTGCTCGACCGCCCGGCCTCCATCCTGCGGGGCTGCGACAAGGTTCACCAGGCCATGATCCTCGGTCGCGCCGGTCTCCCGACGCCAATCACCCGCCTTGTCAGTTCGCTTGGCCATCTCGACGCCGCCGTGCGCGCGATCGGAAACTGGCCCATCGTCGTCAAGGATCCCGCCGGAGCCTTTTGTACAGGCATCGAGATGGCTGACGGTCCGGACAGCCTTGCCGAGGCGGTCATGCGACGGATGGCTGCCTCTGGCAGCGCCGTGCTGCAGGAATTCGTCCCCACCCCTTTTGACTGGCGGATCGGCGTGCTGGATGGCCAGGCGCTTTTCGCGGCCCGCTACTGGATGGCGCCGGGCAGCTGGAAAATCCGCGAGGAAGCCAATGGCGAGTCGCGTTGGGGGCGGGCTGAAGGGATCGCCCTGTCGGCGGTTCCCACCGTTGTCCTCGCGGTCGCGACAACGGCCGCTCGGGCAATGGGGCCCGGCCTGTGGGGCCTTGATCTGAAGGTTGGACCGGCTGGCCCGATCATCATCGAGGTCAACGACAATCCAAACATCGATGACGACGTCGAAGCGGCTTCCGATCGGGTCTGGTCCCGGCTGGCCCAGTGGTTTCGTTGCGCCATCGATAGCGCCGGATCGGAGTTGAAAGAGGGTCGAGCGGCCTGACAGTTGGCCGCGGCCCTTCAGGAACCGGGGGGCAATCCGGGCACGGACGGTGGCGGTGGCCCATTCCCTCAATCGTCGAACATGCTCCCCATCTCCGCGAACTCCGGCAGCTTCCGCCAGCTTGGGATCGGGCCGCCCGATCGCCCGGCGGGCGCCGGGGCGAAAGCCGCGTGCGTTGCCGACGAGCAGGTGACTTTGCTGCTGCAGGTATGCTGTCGCCTTATTCAAAAATCAGCCAAGCCGGCTCCCCCACCTCCGCTTCGTAGTCGAAACAAGCCACGAGAAACAAATCGGCGTCGGCCTTCAAGCCCCCTGGCCTTCCCGCGCCTCCCGCTATCCGCATGATGTTCGCGGCGAGGTCTCTAGGGCACGCGTCGATGCGGTCTGCGGCCCGGCTGGTCTCTCGTGGGATCGTCGGATCGGTCTTGGCGCGAACGCCTGTTATGGCGGTGTCGGCGCCCGAAAGGGGGTTCGCTTGTGGGTAGGTATCCAATTGCACAGTTGAGACAATCGGCTTCACTAGGCTCGGGGGGCGTTCAATGGATAAGAGCGACTGGGCGTTTGTGGTCAGCATTCTGTCTGCGAGCGTGTCGGCGTTGGGCCTGGGCTGGAACTTCTGGTCGAAGTTCATATTCCCCAAGCCCAGCCTGCGCGTGGCCTTGTCGCATGTTTACGCGGTCCCCAGTGACTTCGAGCCCGGCAAGGGGCCATCGGCGTACAGCATCACGGTCACCAATCACGGGCCCATCAGCGCGACCATCGACGATGTCGTGTTGCGCATGTCTGACAGTCCGTATGGGAAAAAGGCGATGGGTGTTCCGAAGCTTCTGCTGCACCCGTTTTTCTCCGACCGCGCCGAGTTCAAAGCCGGCCTCCCAAAAGAACTCAAGGTTGGCGAGAAGCATTCCTTCTATCTGGCGGCCGGACCTGGCTCTGCATTGCCTCTAGGGGTCATGGGTGTTGGGGTTGCCGATAGCTTCGGCCGAACCACCTGGGCGCCTGGAAAGCATGTCGTCGGCCTGCGAAAGGGCCTGGTGACTTAGTGGCCGTGGCCACTCTCCCGTACGCCAGCAGGCCATGAGCTCGGGGAATCCGGCGACACGGATGGTGGCGGTGGCCCAATCCCTCAATCGTCAAACAGGCTCCAGACCGGCCTGCTCACCATTCCTCCGGGCGCGGCCTGTCGGCGCTCTTGAACCGATCCCAGCCCACGCCTTCGCGCCGCTCCGCCTTGCGCGGCTGCATTGCCTGTCGCTCCCAGGCCCGGGGCCGGCGCACCGAGCGCGCTCGGTGGCCCTCGCAATAGGCGCCCTGGTCCGCCTTGGCGCAGCCGCAGAACAGCTGCACGCCCCAGCTGTCGTCGCCGAGTGGCCAATGACAGTCGTCCTCGCCAAGCGCCTCCAGTCGGCGCATTCGGGACGGCTCCAGAACCAGCGGCGGCAAGGTTCGCACCGGAACCCGCGCCTCCAGCGTCTCGCCGCGTCGCCAGCCGAGGCGGGCGATCTTTGCGCTGATCACCCCCTTGGCGACCCCCATCCGGCCGGCGATGAGCAGGTGCGACAGCCCGGCGTCGAACAGGGCGCGAAGCTGGTTCAGTCGTTCCCCCGGCCACTCGGCCCGAAGACGACGGAAAGGTTGGGAAACAGGCGAGCGGGAACACCCCGGCGCGCCGGGTACGGCGGCGATCTGCATGTCGGTCACTCAATGTTGGAGAAAGGTCCTAGAGGGTAAGAGCCGGGCCGCGGCCCGCCTTGGGCGGACGCTGCGCCGCGGCGCTGGCCAGCTCTTCCAGGCTGGCATGGCCACGCAGCACGATGGCCGCCCAGTAGCGGGGCGGGATTGAGTCCTTCCGCTTCCACTGATGGATGCGGCCAGCGGGACACTTCAGCATCCGGGCCAGCCGTGAGGGTCCGCCCGCGACAGCGATGATGTCGTGGTGGCTCCGATGGGGTTCTGTTTCGGGCATGGAGACACTGTACAAAATATACAGTGCCAGCTCAACCCCTGTCTGTAGACAACATACAGGATTTATCGTAGTTTTCCTACATGACCCCGCCAGACGATCTGCAATCCCCCCATGCCGCCGGCGCCGAGCGCCTGCGCCGCGCGCGCCGGGCCAAGGGCCTGGGCTCGGCCGCCGAGGCCGCCCGCGCTCATGGCTGGAACCTCAACACCTACGCCAGCAACGAGAACGGCAACGCCAGCTTCTCCTTCCGCAAGGCCGAGGACTACGCCCGCGCCTTCGGGGTGCGGGCCGAGTGGCTGTACGCCGGCAAGGGGGCGATGAAGGCCAGGCGCGCCGGCCTGCCAGTGTTGGGCAAGGTGGCGGCCGGGGCCGAGGCCCTGTTCGACGACGACTACGAGATGGGCGCCGCCGCCGACTGGCTGGACCCCATGGTCCCAGAGGACGGCATCGTGCTGATCGTCGATGGCGAGAGCATGATGCCCCGCTTCCGCCACGGCGAGCATTTGATCTTCGGCCGCCGCTACGACGACCCCACCCCCCTGGTTGGCCAGGAGGTCATGGCCCGGCTCGCCGACGGCCGGAAGATGGTCAAGATCCTGCGCCGGGGGGCGGCGCCGGGCCTGTGGACCCTGGAAAGCATCAACACCCGCTTCAAGCCGATCGAGGACGTCGAGCTGCTGTGGGCGCTGCCGTTCATGGGGTTGAGGGTTTGAACGAACCGTCCGACCAGGCGGGCGTTGAAGGGGTCATGAGCCCGATGTCCTTCGAACGTCCCGCCAAGCCCGCTGGCCGGTCCGTCGCCGTCATGCTGGCCTCGGTCCTCGCCGTCGCCGTCGCGCCCCTGATCGCCTGGCTGGGCCTGCCGGACGCCGCCGCCTTCGCCGCCGACGGAAACACAACCCTGCGGGCCGCCGGCTACGCCTTCGCCATCTGGGGCCTGATCTATCTGGGCCTGATCGTCTACGGCCTCTGGCAACTGGTCCGACAGACGCCGGAGACGGGCGTCCTGCGCGCGGTGGCCTGGCCTTCCGCCTTGGCCATGACCGGTTGCGCCGCCTGGCTGCTGGCCGCCGCCTTTGACCTCAAGGCGCTCAGCGTACTGATTATCGTCGCTTCCGCCGCCGTGCTCATCGCCGGCTTGCTGCGGGCCCGGGTCCACCGGCGCGAGGTGGGGCCGGGTACGCGGTTCTTCATCTTCTGGCCGTTGGGTCTGCTGGCCGGATGGCTGACCATCGCCGCCGCCCTCAACCTGATCACCGTGTTGACGGCCTGGGGCGTCTTCCCCTCCGGCTCCGCCCAGAACGCCGCCCTGGCCGGGGTCGGCGGCCTGCTGCTGGTCGGAGCGGCCGTCGTCTGGCGGCTGCGCCACCTGGCCTATGGCCTGCCCATCGTCTGGGGCCTGGTCGCCGTCTGGGCGGCCGAGCATGCCGACAAGCCGCAGCTGGGACAGGCCGCCCTGGCCGCCGCCGGCCTGATGCTGCTGGTCAGCCTGGTCGCCGGCCGGCCCAATCAGGCCTAAGGGTCAAGCCTCAAGCGCCTCGCGGTTCTTCTCGAAGCCGTCGATCAGGTCGCGCAGCGCCTGGACATGTTGGCTTGCAAGCTGGTTGATCGGGTCGGAGCGCAGCACCTCGGCCGGCACGGTCACCCCCCGCGCGCCTACCGTTCGGCAGTGGCCGCTGGCGATCAGCCGGTGAACGTAGCGCCGCGCCGTCTCGCGCGGGATGCCTAGCGTCCGGGCCACCGAGGCGATGGTCACCGGCCGCCGGACACCGTCCGGAAATACCCCTTCCACCGCCAGCGGGCTTGGCCGCACCGGCTCGTTGAGGTGCCGCACACTGCCCTGGCAGATGGCCAGAAAAGTCGCCGCCAGCATCATGTCGCCGCCGAACGGCGTGCTGAGCACCACCATCTGCCGCAGGAAGTAATCCATCCCCAGCCGCAACAGGAAACGATCCTGAACCGGCGTACGCAGTTCGGCCTCTTGCGGAATGCCCTTCAAACGTCAGCTCCCATTCCAATCGGTCCGGCGACCCCCCGCCGATCCTCTGCATCAAGACAAAACCGGCGTTTCGCCATCCTCGAACTAGGTAGCGCGCAAGCTACCGAGGTCTATGCGGCAAAATGGCCGCCGCCCCGTTTTGGGTCGGACGGACCACCGCGTGGCCTGACCGCGACGGTTCCCAATTGACTCGAAACTGTATATAATATACAGTTTCGCCATTCCCGGATCACAGGAGCCTCCCCTGACCGCGTCACCGCGACCGGTGAGCCATGCCGACCCGGCGTGGTTCGCCACCCTGCCTCGCCTGCGGCCGGGCGGCGCTGAGGAGCCCGACTACGGCCGGGTGTTCTTCCAGTCCTCGGCCGATGGCGGCCTGGCCTACAGCTTCGATCGCGAGGCCTTGCGCTTCTGCCGCCGCCTGCCGCCGCCGGCTCCGCGCGGGGGCTGGCTGGCATTGCAGGGCCGCGCATTCCGCCTCGCCGGACCGATCGCATGAGGCCGGCCCCCGACGTCCTCGCCCGCTACTGGACCTGCGGCGGCGAGATACTTGCCCTCGGCGGCCCCCTGCCCCTGGCCGACCGCGGCGCCCGTGTGCTCAGCCCGCGCGACCTCGCCCGCCTCGCCGCCTGGCACCGCGCCGAACTGACCGCGGCCTTTCCCGACGCTCGCTGCTATCACCGCCTCTGCCTGCGCGACGCCGAGGCCGTCCTCGCCCTTCAAGTTGATGGCTGGTCGCAAAGGGTCTAGCTGCCATGCCATGCTGTTCGACATGGCCCTGCCGCGGCGCTGGGCGGAGGCCTGACCCATGACCATGCTGGAGGGTGGCTGCGCCTGCGGGCAGGTGCGCTACCGGATGACCACCCCGCCAATGTTCGTCCACTGTTGCCACTGCCGCCAGTGCCAGCGCCTGAGCGGCGGCGCCTTCGTCCTCAACGCCTTGATCGAAACGGACCGCATCGAGCTCCTGCGGGGCGCGCCTGAGCCCAAGCCTGGCCCCTCGGAGAGCGGCCGGCCCCATGACATCTACCGCTGCCCCGCCTGCCGGACCGCCCTTTGGAGCGACTACGGCGGCCGGCCGGCTCTGCGCTTCCTGCGCGTCGGCGCCCTGGACACGCCGTCGGCCCTGCCGCCGGACGTCCATATCTTCACCCGCTCCAAGCTGCCCTGGGTGAATCTGACGGCCGAGGCGGCGGTGTTCGAAGTCTACTACGACATGCAGACCCTTTGGCCGGCCGAGAGCATGGCCCGCCGCCGCGCCATCCTCGGAGACGGCTAGCCGGGCGAAAGCGACGAATAGGCCCCACGCCCGCGAGCGTCGTGCTATTGTGCCTGACCGTTCCGCATTCTGAGGGAACCCTGCCGGCCTGTTCTGCCGACCTGCCCGATATCTGGTCCCGCGCCGCGGGACGTCGGGGGCGAAAGGCGCCGCATGTCCAAGACCCCTATTCCCGCCCCGCCGCCG
>JBKJSF010000236.1:0-9776 GCA_046595895.1 Caulobacter sp.
CGACGACTGCAATGGAACCCGCAATTCGCAGCTCGACTTCGTCGCCGGGGCGAGCGGCGTCTACTACCTCGAGGCCCGCAGCTGGGATGGCGTCTCGACCGGGGCCTACGCCGTGCAGGCCAGCGTCCTGGGCGACGACTACGCCGGCGACATCTCGACCACCGGCGTGCTCACGGTCGGCGGCCCGGCCATCAACGGGGCCATCGAGGCCGGCGGCGACCGGGACTGGTTCCGGGTCGAACTGACCGCCGGCCAGACCTATCGCCTGACCCTGGAAGGCGTCGGCGTCGCCGCGCTCAGCGACCCCTTCCTCTATCTCCTCAACGCCGCCGGGGTCTTCGTCACCTACAACGACGACACCTTCCCCGGCTTCAACTCGACGATCGTTTACCGCGCCGCCTTCAGCGGGACCTATTACCTCAACGCCTTCCATTACAGCACGGCCGCCACCGGAACCTACCAGGTGCGGGCCACCGCCGTGTCGGTCACCGACGACTATGCCGCCAGCATGGCCACCACCGGCCTGCTCACCGTCAATGGCGCCGCCTCTACCGGCGCCATTGAGGTCAACGGCGACCTCGACTGGTTCCGCGTCAGCCTGGTTGCCGGCCAGCAGTACACCTTCACCCTCAGCGGCTCACAGGTCGGCGGCATCGGCGACAGCGTCCTGACCCTGTGGAACGGCGGCGGGGGCATGGTCATCAGCAACGACGACTACGGCGGCACCCGGGACTCCCAGATCGTCTACACGGCGACAGCGACGGGCGACTATTTCCTTGAGGCCTCCCGCTACAACGACGGCGGCACGGGCTCCTACAGCCTCAGCGCCACCAACGGCGCCCTGCCGCCGCCGCCTCCGCCCTCCGGTTTCGAGCGCACCCTGATTGGCAACATCAGCGCCAACACCCTGACCGGCGACGACCGCAGGGAGCTGATCCAGGGCCTCGACGGCAACGATACCCTCTACGGCATGGGCGGCGCCGACCAGCTGGAAGGCGGCCTTGGCTCCGACAAGCTGCTTGGCGGCGACGGCGACGATATCCTGATCGGCGGCCTTGGCACCGACACCCTCACCGGCGGCGCCGGGGCTGACGTCTTCGTCTTCGGCCCCGGTGACGGCGTCAACACCATCCTCGACTTCGTCGATGGCCAGGACAGGCTCGATATCAGCGCCTACGGCGCCTACAGCTCGATGATCCAGCAGGCCGGCGGCGCCAAGATCGTCTTCGCCGACGGCGGCTACGTCGTCCTGACCGGCATGCAGACGACCAACATCACGGCGGCGGACTTCGTCGGCGGCGTTGTCTCTCCGCCCCCGCCGCCATCCCCCCCGCCACCATCACCGCCACCCCCTTCGCCCCCTCCGCCGTCGCCCCCGACCGACTACGACCGCGTTCTGGTGGGCAACATCAGCGCCAATGTCCTGACCGGCGACGGGCGCCGGGACCTGATCCAGGGCCTCGACGGCAACGACAGCCTCTACGGCATGGAGGCCAATGATCGGCTCGAGGGCGGCATCGGCTCCGACAAGCTGTTCGGCGGCGATGGCGACGACATCATCATCGGCGGCGTCGGGACCGACAACCTGACCGGCGGGGCCGGCGCCGACATCTTCGTCTTCGGCCCCGGCGACGGCGTCAACACCGTCACCGACTTCACCGACGGCCAGGACTTTCTGGACATCAGCGCCTACGGGGCCATCAGCTCCCAGGTCCAGCTGACCAGCGGCGCCAAGCTGATCTTCTCCGACGGTGGCTATGTGGTGCTCACCGGCATGCAGCTGGCCAATCTCACGGCGGCGGACTTCGTCGGCGGCGTCTCTCCGCCGCCACCCCCGCCGCCGCCTCCATCCCCGCCGCCGCCCTCGCCGCCGCCGCCTTCGCCGCCCCCGCCTTCCGGCGTCTATGAGCGCACCCTGGTCGGCTCCATTGGCGCCGACACCCTGACCGGCGATGGCCGGGCCGAGCTGATCCAGGGCATCGACGGCAACGACACCATCAACGGCATGGGCGGCGACGACCGCCTGGAAGGCGGCCTTGGCGCCGACCGGCTCAACGGCGGCGACGGCAACGATATCCTTGTCGGCGAGGCCGGGCCCGACACCCTGACCGGCGGGGCCGGGGCCGACATCTTCGTCATCGGCCTCGCCGACGCCTCCAACACCATCACCGACTTCACCATCGGCCTCGATCGCATCGACCTCTCCGCCTTCGGCGCCTACGTCTCGATCGTCCAGCTGGCGGCCGGGGCCAAGATCACCCTGGCCGACGGCTCCTATGTCATCCTCACCGGCGTCCAGGCCGCCAACCTCACCAACGCCGACTTCATCGGCGCCTACGACCAGGTTCTCGAGGGCACGATCGGGGCCAACACCCTGAGCGGCGCCGCCGGCCGCGACCTGATTCGCGGCCTGGAGGGCAACGACACCCTCAACGGCCTGGGCGGCGACGACCGCCTGGAGGGCGGCGCCGACGGCGACCGATTGCTCGGCGGCGACGGCAATGACGTGCTGGTCGGCGGAACCGGGGTCGATACCCTCACCGGCGGGGCCGGCGCCGACATCTTCGTCTTCTCGACCGGCGACGCAAGCAACACCATTGCCGACTTCGAGGACGGCATCGACCGCCTCGATGTCTCAGGCTACGGCGGCTACAGCTCGATCGTCCAGCTGGCCGGCGGCGCCAAGGTCATCTTCGCCGACGGCGGCTACGTCAACCTGACCGGCATCTCGGTCGCCAGCCTCACGGCGGCCGACTTCATCGGCCTGCCGGCCCCGATGCCTGCCGAGGCGCCGAAGGAGACCGGGGGCTGGCTGATCTAGCGGAGGAGGGCAGGGGAGCCGCCTGTCGCGGCCTGACCCCCACAGCGCCTGACGGCGTCAGGTGTTCAGCTTGTCCGCCGTCTTCGTCTCGAAATCCCCCGCGTCGTGCCGCTCCCACAGCTGGCTCGACGGCTCGCCCATCACCCGGTTGACCATCCGCCCGCGCTTCACCGCCGGCCGCTGGCCGATGGCGCTGGTCCAGCGCTGGACGTTCTTGTACTCATCCACCGACAGATACTCGCCGGCCTCATAGACCAGCCCCTTGGCCAGGGCCCCGTACCACGGCCAGACAGCCATGTCGGCGATCGTATACTGGTCGCCCGCCAGGTACTCCGCCTCGCCCAGCCGCCGGTCCAGCACGTCCAGCTGGCGTTTCACCTCCATGGCGAAGCGGTCGATGGCGTATTCGATCCTGAACGGCGCATAGGCGTAGAAGTGGCCGAAACCGCCGCCGAGGTAGGGGGCGCTGCCCATCTGCCACATCAGCCAGCTCAGGGTCTCGGCCCGGGCGCCCGGCTCGGTGGGCAGGAACTCGCCGAACTTCTCGGCCAGGTGCAGCAGGATGGCGCCGCTCTCGAACACCCTGATCGGGTTCTTCGGGTCGCTGTGATCGACCAGGGCCGGAATCTTTGAGTTGGGGTTGGCGGCCACGAAGCCGCTGGAGAACTGGTCGCCCTCGTTGATCTTGATCAGCCAGGCGTCGTACTCGGCCCCGCCGTGCCCAAGGGCCAGCAGCTCCTCCAGCATCACCGTCACCTTCACCCCGTTGGGGGTGGCCAGGGAATAGAGCTGCATCGGGTGCTTGCCGACGGCCAGGTCCTTGTCGTGGGTCGGGCCGGCGATCGGGCGGTTGATGTTGGCGAAGCGACCGCCGCTGCCCTTGGTCCAGGTCCAGACCTTGGCCGGGACATAGCCCTCCGGGTGGTTGGCGGGCGGGGGAGGGGCGGCGTCGGCGGCATCGGACATGGAGGGCGGTTCCTTGGCTGGTTGAGAGAACATAAGGACGCCGTCCGCCGACGACGAGGCCAGTAAATCTGATCCCGGGGACATGTTGAGAATCAACCTGTCGCCTCTTCCGGCTGACAAGGCGCCGCCGATTGCGCTAAGCACCCTGTCCCGCTGATCGCCGTACCGAAAGCTCCCCGCCGACCATGCCATCCGCCGCCCGCCGTCCAGCCCACCAGGTCGGGGCCCTGCCCTGGCGGCGGCGGTTCAGCGGCGCGGTCGAGGTCCTGCTGGTCACCAGCCGCGAGACCCGGCGCTGGGTGGTGCCCAAGGGCTGGCCGATGGCCGGCAGGTCCGACCCCGAGGCGGCCGCTGTCGAGGCCTGGGAGGAGGCCGGGGTGAAGGGCCTGGTCGCGCCATCTCCTATCGGGGCCTTCACCTACCCCAAGCGGCTGAAGGACGGCAGCGACCTTCTCTGCCGGGTCAAGCTGTATCCCCTGGAAGTCACCACCGATCGGCTCGACTGGCCCGAGGCCGACCAGCGCGACAGGCGCTGGCTGTCGCCGGACGAGGCCGCCGCCGCCGTCGTCGAACCGGACCTGGCCGCCCTGCTGCGGGCCTTCGCCCCGGACTGATAATCAGCATTGATCGGCGCTCAACCCTTCCGCGCCGGGGTGAGCCGGTTGGTCGCGCCCCTTCGACAGGGTAACCAGCGCCTTCACCCTGCACCCCGAACATTCGACCGGGCAGTTTCTGCCGACGAGGCTCCGCGGCCCCATGCCCAGCCTGGGCCTATCGATATTTTCTTATACAGTTCAATGCCTTGACGGCGACCCGCGTTCGATCGCGGTGGCCCGGCTCTTGCGACGTCCCTGACGGGCCAGAAGGCCCAGCGGCCAAAGCGCCGTGTCTCCCTGCCAGAATGGAAGGACTACCCGATGGCTTTGTCGGTCAATACCAATATGGGCGCGATGATCGCCCTCCAGAACTTGAACGCGACCAACACGGAGCTCGGTCAGACCCAGAACCGCATCAACACCGGCAAGAAGGTCTCCAACGCCAAGGACAACGGCGCCATCTGGGCTATCGCCCAGAGCCAGCGCGCGACGTCCCAGGCGCTGAACGCCGTCAAGGACAGCCTCAACCGGGGCTCTTCCGTGATCGACGTGGCCATGGCCGGCGGCGAGTCTGTTTCCGACCTGCTCCTGCAGATGAAGGAGAAAGCCCTCGCGGCGTCGGACACCAGTCTCGACACCGCCAGCCGCACTGCGATGAACGAGGACTTCAAGGCCCTGCGAGACCAGATCTCCAAGGCCGTGACGAACGCCGATTTCAATGGGGTCAACCTCTTGAAGACCGGCGCCGTGGCAATCGCCGCCCTCGCCAACGCGGATGGATCTTCCAAGCTGACCGTGGCCCCAGAAGTCATGGCGCTCGGCGGATCGGTGGTCACTGTCGCCGCGACCGGCTCCATTGGAACGGTCACCACGGCGGCTGCCATGATCACCACGGTGACCAACTCCATCGCCAACGTCAGCGCCTCGCTCGCGCGCCTGGGCACCGGGTCCAAGTCGTACGAGCGGCACACGACCTTCATCGGCAAGCTGCAGGACAGCCTCGATGCGGGCGTGGGCAATCTGGTCGATGCGGACCTGGCCAAGGAAAGCGCCAAGCTCCAGGCTCTGCAGACGAAGCAGCAGCTGGGGGTCCAGGCTCTCTCCATCGCCAACCAGGCCCCGCAGACCATCCTGTCGTTGTTCCGCTAATGTCGCTACGCCGGGCGGTCCTCCTAAGTCGGGGGCCGTCCGGCAGACTTTTTTCGCCCACAGCCAGCTTTGGTCACCGCCGCCAACTAACCGGTCCGCGGTCCCCTCGATCCCCTTGAATCCCAGCCCGACGGATCCTATTTCCGCCGCTGGCGACAGCAGGCCCCGCCGCATCGGCCGCGGCCCCGCCTGCACCCTCATCTTCAACAGCCACCCTGCGCTCGACGCCCCAGGCGACGTGCGGGAGAGAGTATCGACCGGTGCCCCCAGCGACCGGCAGTCCTTGCCGGTCGCGGCCCGGCAGATTCTGCCCACCCGCGCCTGGACCGGCAGATATTGCCGACCCGCACCATGCCTAACAGACCTATAATGTAGTAAATTCAATGACTTACAGCTTCCGGCCGATCTTGCCGTTCTGGCCCGCCAATTGCTTCTATGGGTTCGAGCAAAACGCTCCTGGTAGTCAAAATGACGCCAGACACCTTGAATAGGAACTATCGTCATGGCGCTGAACAGCGTGAACACGAATACGGGCGCAATGGTCGCCCTGCAGAACCTCAACGCCACCAACCGTGACCTGGACCAAGTCCAGAACCGGATCAACACTGGCCGGCGTGTCGATTCCGCTAAAGACAACGGCGCCATGTGGGCCATCGCCCAAGGCCAGCGTGCTAACTCCAACGCCCTGAACGCCGTCAAGGACTCGCTCCAACGCGGCATCTCGGTGGTGGACGTCGCTGTCGCCGGTGGCGAGGCGGTCTCCGATCTGCTCCTGCAAATGAAGGAAAAGGCTCTGGCCGCGGCCGACACCTCGCTGGACACCGCGAGCCGGACCGCCCTGAACGAAGACTACAAGTCGCTTCGGGACCAGATCAGCAAGGCCGTGACCAACGCCGACTTCAACGGCGCCAATATGATCAAGGCCGGCGGTCAAACCATCGCCGCGCTCGCCAACGCCGACGGCACCTCCAAGCTGACGGTCGCGGCTCAGTCCCTGGCCCTCGGCGGCGCGAACGTGACGGTCACCGCGACCAGCTCGTTCAACACCGCCACCACGGCGGCCACGGCCCTGGCCCTGGTCAACACCTCGATTACCAACACCTCCGCCGCCCTGGCCAAGCTGGGCACCGGCTCGAAGGCGCTGCAATCGCACTTCAGCTTCATCGGCAAGCTGCAGGACAGCCTGGACGCCGGCGTGGGTAACCTCGTCGACGCCGACCTGGCCAAGGAAAGCGCCCGACTGCAAGCGCTGCAAACCAAGCAACAGCTCGGTGTGCAGGCTCTGTCGATCGCCAACTCCTCGGCTTCGTCGCTGCTGGGTCTGTTCCGCTAACGGCACAGTGAGTTGGGGCGGACGCAACTGCGTCCGCCCCTTTTCACGCACGCATCCCTTCGCCGCCTGGCGAGAGGGCTTTGGCAGGAGACGCCGGCGCGAAAAGCCCCGGCGCTGTGGGAGACATGATCAACAGCATAGCCAATATCCGCAACGTCCCCGAACCCGTCGCCGCCCCCCTCTTTCAAAACATGGGGATCGCGCAACCGGTTCAACCCGTCGCCGAGTCCGTGGCTCCGGCCCCCAAGGGTCAGAACGCCGACCTCCGTCTGGTGATCGAGGAAGACGAGGCCTCCGGCGCCTTTGTCTACAAGACCCTCGACCGCCGGACCGGCGAGATTGTCCAGCAACTGCCCCGTGAAAGCGTCCTCAAGGCGATGAGCTCCGAGGATTACAATCCGGGCCTGGTGGTCGATACCCGAGACTGACCGCTCCATCTTCCGGCTCCTCGCTGGCCGGCCGATCTTCCTCACCGACGTCGCACCGCGACGGCGGCCGACGTGGTTTCTGCGCCGTTAACCATACGCTCACCGTTGCTCCGCTAGCCTGAACGGGAACAGGCGGCCGAATCGGCGACCGCCCCGCGCCGGACGGCGCTCCTGGAGACGGTCCATGACCATCGGCGTGCACACCAATCAGGCGGCCCTGATTGCCCTTCAGAACCTCAACAAGACCAACGACGCCATGGAAGGCGTCCAGGGTCGGATCAGTACCGGCCTGAAGGTGCAAGGAGCCAAGGACAATGCCTCGGTCTGGGGTATCGCCCAGGCGCAGCGCGCTGATATCGGGGCGCTGTCAGCGGTCAGGATGAGCCTGGATCGCGCGACTTCGGTCTCCGACGTGGCGCTCACCGCCGGCGAGACGGTCTCGGACCTCTTGAACACCCTCAAGGAAAAGGTCGTGGCGGCGATGGACCCTTCCATCGACACCCAGTCTCGCCAGGCGCTCGACTCCGACTTCAAGGCGACGCTGAAACAGATCACCCAGGCCCTGACCAACGCCAACTTCGACGGCGCCAACCTGCTCAACGGCTCGCTGACCAGCAACATCCGTTACCTGGCCAATGCCGACGCCAACGCCTACATCACCCTGTCGGTGAAGAACCTGTCGCTGGGCGGCTCGATCCTGACGGTGGCCGGCACCGCCTCGATCACCACCGCGACCCTGGCGACCGGCATCCTCACGCAGCTCAACGCCTCGATCAACAACGTCAACCAGGCGCTCGGCGACATCGGCGCCCAGGCCAAGCAGATCGAAGCCCACAACAGCTTCATCTCCAAGCTGACCGACGTGCTCAACAGCGGCATCGGCAACCTGGTGGACGCCGACCTGGCCAAGGAATCGGCGCGACTGCAGGCCCTGCAGGTTCAGCAACAGCTGGGCGCCCAGGCCCTTTCGATTGCAAACCAGGCGCCGCAGATCGTCCTCAGCCTGTTCCAGAACTAACCTTCCTAGACGGGCCCCATGATCGACCTTCGCGACCTGGAGCCCGGCGACGAGGAACAGCTCTACCGCTGGCGCCAGGAGCCGGAGGTCGATCGCTGGATGTCCGACGCCGCCGTGCCCGATCGCGGCGCCCATCAGCGCTGGTTCGCCGAGGTGCTGGCTGGCCATGACGGCCGCGGCTGGATGATCACCCGCGAGGACCGCCCAGCCGGGCTCATGACCCTCACCGGCCTGGCCAGTCACCACCAGCGCGCCAGCTGGAACTGGTTCGTCGGCGACGCTCAAAGCCGGGGCCGCGGGGTCGGCCGCGCCGCCCAGGTGCTGGGCCTCGACATGGCGTTCTGCGAGATGGGCCTGGACAAGGTCTGGGCCGAGGTCATGGCCGACAATGACGGCGCCCTGAAGCTGCAGACCGCCGCCGGCTTCGTCCGCGAAGGTTATCTGCGCGGCCACGTCCTCAAGAACGGCCGGCGCCGCGACGTGGTGCTGCTTGGCATTCTCTCCGCCGACTGGCAGGCAAGGCGGGGCAAGGCGCGAAGTGACCTGGTGGAGGCCAGACTCATCGCCGCCTGAGTATCCTTTGGGGGGACCATGAGCGAAGCGCCACTTTTCATTACGGTCAAACCAAAGCCGCCGACGGCCCGCGCCCTCTGGCTCACGGTTTTGATCGTCACCCTGCTAGGTCTCCTGGCCAGCTTCTTCGACCATCCTGGCCGGATCATGATCCTGGGAGTCAGTTCCCTGGCCTCCCTGGGCCTGGCCGCAGCCGGGACCCTGACCCTGTTTTTCGCCGTCGGCCGCAAGAGCGGCGACCGGGGCGGCGTGCGCGATTTCCTGATCATCCTGCTCTTTGCGATCGTCGTGCCAGCCTTCGTGTCCAGCGTGATCGCCGGCGTTGGCGTGGTTGGCGACGGTCTGGCCAAGGCGGATGTCCGGAAGGGCTGGGATCACTATACGGCGGCCTCTGTCGCCGACCGCAAGGCGATGCTTGCCGAGATGGACAACTACAACCCGTCCGAGCTGATCACCCCGGCCGTGCTGTCGAAGGATCCTGGCTTCCGCAAGACCCGCAGCCGCCTGACGGAGGGCGGCGAAATGATTGCCCGCTACCGGGCGCTCGACTTGCGGCGGCAACAGGAGGGCCGGACGATCATCGGCAAAATCAAAAGCCCCTCCAGCCGCGTGAGGGCCCTGGGCCGCTACAACAAGGAGCTGGCGGTCCGCCGCCCGGCCGAAGACAGCGTCTGGGACCTGTCGGCCGACGTCTACGTCAAATCAGAAGCCGTTCTGGACGCGCTGCAACGCACTCGGCCAGAGATGACTGGCGGCAAGTTCCTGTTCCGCTCCCAGGCGGGCATGGACGCCTATGACAGGGCGACCGACGCCCTCAACAGTGTTGTCGAGCAGCGGGCGAGGCAGGACCGCTCCAACGCCGAATGGGAACGCGGCCGCAGCATCTGACTCC
>JBKJSF010000026.1:0-40171 GCA_046595895.1 Caulobacter sp.
TTGAGCTCCGGATGGATTTTGCGAACAATACGGCGGATTTTTTCACCTCACCCGCCCTTGATACTCACATGTGGAACACGGCGCTGAAGGATGGCGACGTTTTGGCGATCGGGCGGCTAAGTGGGCCTGACTCGGGTGTTCATCTCTATTTCGAGATGGCCTTTGTCCTCGAAAAGGAGGGCATTGCCATGCCGGTTTCCGCGCTCGCTGATATCGGGCGAGCTACGGAAGAGGCCGTTCATTCGATGGCCCTCTACAATGGGAACGCCCCTACCCCTTGTGCCTAGGCCCCCGGAAGCGATATCAGACCCGAACCACACCGCTTTGTGACCTATGTGTGACCTGCGAAACACACAGGCTCAAAGCGGAAATCCTAAGCGACTGAAATCGCTACGGAAGCCGGCTTAGCTCAGATGGTAGAGCAGCGGTTTTGTAAACCGAAGGTCGCGGGTTCGATTCCTGCAGCCGGCACCAGTTCAGAGGCGGGGTTGCGGCCCGGCCCTCAGCGTCCAGATCATCGCATCGACGTTGGCGACCAGTCGCTTGAGTAACTTGCGCACGACGACCCTCCATGGCCCCGAGTCGGGGCGGACGATAATCGAACGTTAACATCGAACATTGGTTTCATCTGTCTGGCAGCAGACGGACGATATCCTCCATCCGCACCCGCAGAACCTCGATATCCTCCTTGTTGCGGGAATAGGCGACGTACAGCCGCCCCTCCCGCTCAAGCAGTTGGGGATACTGGTAGCCCGGCGTCTTGCGCCGCCCGAACAGTCGCCGGGTCGTCGGCGCGTCGCGCAGGATGGCCATGGCCACGAACCGTTCCCCGTCGCGCGACACCGACAGCACCAGCGGATTGCGCGAAGCCGGCACGGGCCGGGGGTTGGAGACCAGCACATAGAGGCCGTTCGACAGCCGCAGGCCCGCCATCTTGCTGGTCGCGTCCGGGAAGTTGCTCGGGGCCGGCTTGCTCCAGCCGCCGCCATCCGCCCGTCCCATGGCGTGGTACAGCCTGCCGCCATGACTGTTGTCGCGAAACAGCGCCAGCAGCCTGCCATCGGGCAACGCCCACCACACCGGCTCGTCCAGGCGCGGCGCGACCAGGGTCGGCAAAGGCAGGCGGATCCACGACTTCCACTGCTCGCCGGCCGGGCGTCGCTCGACCGGCGTTTCGGGCCACAGCCGCCATTCCAGCCGCCGATCAGCCGCTGGAACCGCGATCGGCGCCCAGTCGTCCCAGGCGCTCACCCCCCCACGGATAAAACCGACTCGCATATCGGAAGCCCGGGTCGATTCCAGCCAGTCGCCGCCCGCCAGGCGGCGTGGCGGATAGTTGATGATCGTCCCCAGGGTCAGCCGCCCCTTGAGCCGCCACCCAGCCCCGTCCGGGACAAAAGCCAACATCTTGAGGTCGGGCCCGAAGTAGTCGCCCTCCCGGTCCTGGGAGACCAGAGCCATCAGCTCGCCATCGCCGCGCAGCCAGTAGCCCCGGGCGAAGAACCGCTGCCCGTACGGGGCCGCCGGAGTCACCGCCGAGGGCACGCTCCAGTTCAGGCCGTCCTCGCTGAAGGCTTCGACGACGCGCGATCCTGCCTCGCCCTCATGGACCGCATTGGTCGTCCACATCACGCGCAGCCGCTTTCCGTCGTGATGCAGGTAGTTGTGGATGTTGAACCCGGCCCCGGGAACGCCCCGGAACACCACCCCGCCCTCGGTGGGCAGCCGGGGCAGGGCCGACCAGTCCGCCGACTTCGGGTCGCCAAGCCCGGGAATCGCCAGCAGCGGCGCTCCGGAGCCGCAGCCGGCCAGCAGCAGGAGGGCGATCACCGATAGCCTCAACAGGACGCGGCCGGCCACTCGATACTCCCTTGCGCTCCCTCTCCCTTAACGGCGAGGCTGACAAACGCCAAGCGGCCTGCTTTACGGGCGGTCATGACCAGCCCGATCCGCCTGTTTATCGACGCCGACGCCTGCCCGGTGAAGGACGAGACCTACAAGGTCGCCGGCCGCTACGGCCTGAAGACCTTCGTGGTCTCCAACAGCTTCATGCTTATTCCCACCTCGCCGCTGATCGAGCGGGTCATCGTCGACGCCGGCCCCGACGTCGCCGACGCCTGGATCGCCGAGCGTTGCGGCCCGCGCGACATCGTGGTCACCAACGACATCCCCCTGGCCGATCTCTGCCTGAAGGCCGGCGCCCAGGTGCTGAAGCCCAACGGCCGGCCGTTTACCCCCGACAGCATCGGCTCGGCCCTGGCCACCCGTTCGATCATGGAGCACATCCGCTCGACCGGCGAGATCACCGGCGGGCCGCCGCCGTTCGGCCGCGAGGACCGCTCCCGCTATCTCCAGGCCCTCGACCAGGCGGTCAACATCGCCAAACGAAGGCTCTGACGGGGACACAATCGGCCTGTATGCTGCCCCGTCAGCGGGGGAGTTCGCGTTCAATGGCCTATGTTCCGGAGTTTCGCGTCGGCGAGACCCTGTCGCGCGCGGTGGGGATGTTCTGGCGAAACCTGTTGCCGCTCGGCGGCTGCATCGCGGTGGTCAGCATCATCGGGATTATCGCCCAGGTCATAGCGACCGTGGCGTTCAATGCCGGGCGGATGACCGGCCAGGACGACACCTCTTCCCCGATCAGCGTCGTCGTCACCCTGGTCATCACCCTTCTGACCTCCAGTTTCGCCAGCGCCGTCAACGGCCACGCGGCCCGGTGCGAGCTGCAGGGCCAGAAGGCCAGCTTCGGCAGCGGCTGGGACGCCGGTTGGCGCAACCTGTTTCCACAGATGGGCCTGCTGCTGCTCCTCTGGCTGATGCTGTTCCTCGGCTGGAGCTTCTTCGCCGTGCCCGGCATGATCCTCGGCGTCCTGTTCGGCCTGGCGCCGGCCGCCCAGGTGGTGGAAGGCAAGGGCGTGTTCGCGGCTTTCGGCGACAGCCTCAAGGCCGGCGAGGGCAATCGCTGGGCCCTGTTCGGCTACTACCTGGCCGCCTATGGCCTGTGCCTGGCAGCCATTGTCGTCCTCTATCTTGTCCTGGCCCTGGCGGGCATCGGCGCCATCGCGGGCGCGGGCGCGGGCGCGGGCGTGAGTGAGGGCAGCGAGCCATCGGGCGGGGTGATCCTGGCGATCATCCTCATCGGCCTGCCGCTCTACATCTTCCTGATCGGCGCCATTCCCCTGGCGCTCGGCTCGATCCCGGCCGCCGCCTATGTGTCGCTTCGCAAGGACCGGTCGGAGCGGGCGGTCAGCAGCGTCTTCGATTGAGTTGAAGCTCAGGCCACATCCGCTAAGCTGGTGTCGGGGATGGAGGGCTTGGGCATGGACATGATGTTCGCGCCGCTGCGCAAGTACGCTGACTTTTACGGTCGAGCCACGCGCACCGAATACTGGCTGTTCTTCCTGTTCCGGGTTCTTCTGTTTATCGGTCTCCTGATTCCGGTCGGCTTCCTTACAGTCAGCGATTCCGGACCCAATGCCGACGGCGACGCCAGCGCCCTGGGGGTTTTTGGCGGGCTCATCCTGCTCATCGGAGCGCTGGTTTATGTCGCCCTGTTGATCCCCGAGCTGGCCGTCACCGTGCGCCGGCTGCACGATCAGGACCTCTCCGGCTGGCTCGTCCTGCTCACCCTCGCGCCGTTCGGCGGCCTGGTGCTGTTCGTCTTCATGCTGCTGCGGGGAACCCAGGGGACCAACCGCCACGGCCCCGATCCCCGGACTCCGCCCGAGCACACCGCCAGCCTGTTTGCCTGAAGAACGATGGTTGCCTGACAGGCGAATGCCGGGCAGGCTCGGCGCTATCCTCAAGTCGGGGCCAATTCGGGTAAAAAAGGGGCTGCTTATGGAACTGATGCTACAACCACTCAGGAAGTACGCTGACTTTCAGGGACGCGCGCGCCGGTCGGAATACTGGCTGTTCACGCTGTTTCTGATCATCGTCTCGATAGTCCTTTACGTGCCGCTTATCGCCTTCAGCGGCGATATGCAGACCACGGGCGAAATCAATCCCATCGCCGGCCTGCTCCTGCTGATCCTGGGCGTCTTCGGGCTGGGAACGCTGATCCCGTCGATCGCCGTTACCGTGCGGCGGCTGCACGACACCGATCGCTCTGGCTGGTGGATCTTAATCAGCTTCGTTCCTCTGGTCGGCGGCATCGTTCTACTGATCTTCGAAGTGCTTGACGGGACCCCCGGACCCAACAGGTTCGGTCCCGACCCCAAGGGTCGCGGCGAGGCCGACACCTTCAGCTGAGCCTCTGGCGGATCATGGCGGCGCGGGCTATCTGACGCCGCCATGATCCCCGTCACTCCCGCCATCAGCCTGGACGACAGCGAGATCGGTCTCAGCTTCATCCGCGCGTCCGGCCCCGGGGGCCAGAATGTCAACAAGGTGGCGACCGCGGTCCAGCTGCGGTTCGACGTGCGCAATTCCCCGTCCCTGAACGACTATGTCCGCGAGCGGCTGGAGAAGCTGGCCGGCTCCCGCCTGACCAACGATGGCGAGATCGTGCTGACCGCCAATCGGTTTCGCACCCAGGAACGCAATCGAGCCGACGCCATTGACCGGCTGGTGACGCTGATCGCCAAGGCCGCCGAGCCGCCCCCTCCCCGGCGGCGACCGACTCGCCCTACCAAGGCCTCGAAGGAACGCCGGCTGTCGGCCAAGTCGCGACGGGGAACTATCAAGACCGGGCGTGGCCGGCCGGACGGCGACGATTAGCCCCACTGACATAACATCGTGATGTCGTTGAAAGCGGCGTCCAACAGGCCTATTTCAATCGTGAGCCCAAGGATATCGAATGCGTCCAGCTTTAGTCGTTTCAGGGATTGTCGCCCTCGCCGCCCTTGCCGTCGCCTGCGGACCCGCCGCGGAGCCGGAAAAGGTGGACGCGGCCACGCCGGGCGCCCCGGCCACGCCCGCGCCGCCCAAGCTGACCGACGCCGAGAAGCAGGCCGCCCTGGCCAGCCTGCCGGCCCCCTACAACAGCGGCAACCTGGAGAATGGCAAGTCCACCTTTGCCCTCTGTCGCTCCTGCCACACCATCACGCCCGGCGGCCCCAACACCACCGGACCCAACCTCTACGGCGTCTTCGGCCGCGTGGCCGGGACTCACGAGGGGTTCAAGTATTCCGACGCCGTCAAGGCCGCCGGCTACAGATGGGACGCCGAGAAACTCGACGCCTGGCTGGCCGATCCCAAGGGGGCGCTGCCGGGCAACCGGATGACTTTCGTCGGACTGAAAGACCCGGACAAGCGCCGGGATCTGATCGCTTATCTGAAGGTTGAGACAGGCTACAAGCCAGGAGACTAGCCACAACGCCATGGACGCGCGGAGAACCCTCCTGCTGCGGTTCTACAAGGCCCTCGACGCCAGGAACGTCGAGGAGTTCATGGCCCTCCTGCATCCGGACGTCGACTTCCCCGATCAGCTCAACGATGATCGCCGCCTCCACGGGCCCGATGCCGTGCGCGCCTACTACATTCGCGCCTTCGGCATGGTCGGCGGAGAGAGCACCCCGACGGCCTTTCATCCCCGGCCCGACGGAACGATGGACGTGCGCATTCATCAGCATGTGACCAGCCTCGACGGCGCCCTGTGGCATGATGGACCCGTGGACTACAGGTTCAGCTTCCGAGACGGCCTGATCGTCCGGTTGGACCGATTGAGCGAATAGATCCATGCCAGCCCCGAAGAAGAGCGGAATACAGACGCGAAGGGCGGCGCTCGAGGTCCTTTACGACGCCTATAACCGGCGTGATGTTCCGACCTTGGTGGCGGCTCTCGATCCGCAAGTCGAATGGACGGACCTTCTCAACGGCCAGCCACTGAAGGGACCAGACGCCGTCGGCGCCTACTGGACCGATCAGTTCAGGTTGGTCCTCACCGAGGTCACTCCCCTCGGCTTCGACGAACTGCCCGACGGCCGCCTGGCGGTCACCGTCGCCCGGACCATGAAGACCCCCGAGGGCGGCGATTGGGGCAACGACAGGGTCACCCATGTATTTGCCTTCGGGCCCGACGGGCTGATCCTCAGGATGGACCCAACCTAAACCAGCAAATCCGCGCAGGCATCGACGATGGCGTCCGCATCGAGCCGATACTTGGCGTAGAGATCCGGCAGATCGCCCGACTGACCGAAGCTCTCCATGCCGAGCGCCCGCACCCGCTGGCCCCGCACCGAGCCCAGCCAGGACAGCGCCGCCGGCGAGCCGTCAAGCACCGTCACCAGCACCGCATCGGCGGCCAGCGGCTCCAGCAGACGTTCGGCGGTCGCCGCGCGCGCCTCGCCGCCCGTCCAGCGGGCCCGGCCGGCGGCGGTCCAGTCGGCATGCAGCACGTCCGGGGAGGTCACCGCCAGCAGCCCGGCCTCGGGCATGTCCTCACAGATGGCCTCGAACGCGGCCAGGGCCTCGGGCGCGATGGCGCCGCTGTAGACCAGGGCCATGCGCGCGCCGGGCGCCGGCGGCTTCATCCAGTAGGCGCCCTGGATGACGCCCAACCGCCAGGCGTCGTCGCTCCGCGTCGGCTGCGCCAGACTGCGGGTCGATAGCCGCAGATAGGTCGAGCCGCCGTCCTCGCGCTGAATGCGGTCGAAGGCATGGGCCATCAACACCGCCGTCTCGTCGGCGAAGGCCGGCTCATAGCTGTCCAGACCCGGCTGGCTCATGCCGATCAGCGGCGTGCCGATCGACTGGTGGGCCCCGCCCTCCGGCGCCAGCGTCAGGCCGCTGGGCGTCGCCACCAGCAGGAAGCGGGCGTCCTGGTAGCAGGCGTAGTTCAGGGCATCGAGGCCGCGGGCGATGAAGGGGTCGTACAGGGTGCCGACCGGAAACAGACGCTCCCCGAACACCGATGACGACAGCCCCAGCGCCGCCAAGGCGATGAACAGGTTGTTCTCGGCGATCCCCAGTTCGACGTGCTGGCCGGTCTCCGCCATCGTCCAGACCTGGGCCGAGGGAATGCGCCGGTTCTTGAATACGTCCTCATGCGCCCGCCGGTGGAAGACGCCGCGCCGGTTCACGAAGCCGCCGAGGTTGGTCGACACCGTCACGTCCGGCGAGGTGGTCACGACCCGCCCGGAAAAATCGTCCGTCCGCTTGGCGATCTCGAACATCACCTTGCCGAAGGCGGCCTGGGTCGATTGATCGCCGCCGCCCTCAACGGCCAGCAAGAGCTCGTCGGCCGACGGCAAGGCCACGGTCGCCGCTACCTTACGGCCGTCCTTGCGCGCCGCGAACGGCGCCGTCTCGACGGTGTGGCGCAGGGCTGTGCGTTCGTTGTCGCCAAGGCCGGAGAAGATGTCCCACTCCTCGCCCTCGATGACGCCCAGGCGACCCCGAAGTTCGCCGATCTGGGTCGGGGTCATCAGGCCGGAATGGTTGTCCTTGTGGCCCTGGAACGGCAGCCGCCAGCCTTTAACTGTGTAGGCGATGAAGAAGCGCGGCGCATCGTCCTCGGCCGCCCGCTCGAAGGCCTCCAGGATGGTTTCCAGGCAGTGGCCGCCCAGTTCGGTCATGACCATCGCCAGGTCGTCGTCGCTGTAGCCCTCGATCAGCTTCAGGGCCTGCTTGTCGCCGGCTAAGTCGGCGCTCAGTCGCTCGCGCCAGGCCTTGCCGCCCTGGTAGGTCAGGGCCGAATAGAGATCGTTCGGCGCCGTCTCGATCCAGGCTTTCAGCGCCTTGCCGCCGGGCCGGGCGAAGGCGGTCAGCTGGCGCTTGGACCACTTCAGCGTCTCGACCCGCCAGCCGGCGGCCTCGAAGATCTCGCCATAGCGGGTGAACATCCGGTCGGAGGTCGTCGCATCCAGGCTCTGGCGGTTGTAGTCTACGATCCACCACGTGTTGCGCAGGTCGTGTTTGCAGGCCTCGATCAGGCACTCATAGATGTTGCCTTCGTCCAGCTCGGCGTCGCCCAGCAGCGAGATCATCCGCCCCATGGCGTCCGGCTTCACCGCCCCCCGAGCCGCCAGATAGTCCTGCGTCAGGCTGGCGAAGGCGGTCATCGCCACGCCGAGGCCGACAGAGCCGGTGGAGAAGTCGACGTCGTCGATGTCCTTGGTCCGCGACGGATAGGACTGGGCCCCGCCGAGCGAGCGGAAGCGCTGCAGCTGGTCAAGCGTCTGTCGGCCGAACAGATGCTGGATGGCGTGGAACACCGGGCTCGCGTGCGGCTTCACCGCCACCCGGTCCTGCGGCCGCAGGGCCCGGAAATAGAGCGCCGTCATCAGGGTGGTCATCGAGGCGCAGGAGGCCTGGTGACCACCGACTTTCAGCCCGTCGCGGCTGTCGCGCAGATGGTTGGCGTTGTGGATCGTCCAGCTGGACAGCCAGAGAATGCGTTCTTCAAGCCGGCGCAGCAGCGCGATATCCTGACTGGCGGGGCTCAACGAAGCGTCATCCATGCCCTGAAAACCTTGAGCGGCGACAAGAGTTGGCCCTTGTAGGGCGGTGCGCGGGAGATGGCTACCGTTTGCCTCCCTCTTCCTCGCTCGCTCGCTCGCTCGCCGATATCGCATTGAGGGTCAAGCAAGCCTTTGCCATAACAATCCCTATTCCCCCCTCCGGATATCCATTCCCCGTGAACGACGCCCTAGTGCTGAGCCGCCTGAACAAGACCTTTGGCGGCAAGGCGGCCGTCGCCGACCTGGACCTGACGGTGCGATCCGGCGAGCTCTACGCCCTGCTCGGGCCCAACGGGGCCGGCAAGACCACCACCCTGCGTATGGTCGCCGGCCTGCTGGCCCCGACTAGCGGCGCGATCAGTGTGTTCGGCATCGACGCCCTGCGCGATCCGGCCGCCGCCAAGGCGATCATCGCCTGGGCCCCCGACGAGCCGATGCTCTACGACCGGCTCAACCCGATGGAGTACCTGGAGTTCGTCGCCGGCCTCTGGGGCGTCGACGGCAAGACCGCCCGCACCAAGGCCGAGGAACTGCTCAAATGGCTCGGCCTCTGGGAAGAGCGGGCCCAGCGGTGCGAGGGCTTCTCCCGCGGCATGAAGCAGAAGACGGCGCTGGCCGGCGCCCTGATCCACGATCCCAAGCTGCTGATGCTCGATGAGCCGCTGACCGGCCTCGACGCCGCAATGGCCCGCCAGGTCAAGGACGTGCTGACCGAGCGGGTGCGCCAGGGCGGCACGGTGATCCTGACCACCCACATCCTTGAGGTCGCCGAACGCATGGCGGACCGCATCGGCATCATCCAGGGCGGACGGCTGCTGGCCGAGGGCAGCCTCGAGGAGCTTCGGGCGCGCGGCGGCAGCGGCAACGCCAGCCTTGAGGACCTCTTCCTGCAGCTGACGGAGCCTGCCGCGATGAGCGTCGCTCCGTGATCGCCAAGCCTGGCTCCACCGTCTGGCTGGCCCTTCACGAGCTGCGCATGCTGACGCGCGAGATGCAGCGCGACAAGGCGCGGGTCTTCCAGCTGATCATGCTGGCCGTCTTCATGGCCGCGCTAGTCGCCTGCGGCGTTGGTCTCGGCTTCCTGGTGCGGGAGTTCGGCATTCCAGTCACCCCGATGCTGGTGACCATCGTCGACCTGGCCGTACTGGTGATGTTCAGCATCATGGCGTCCTCGACCCTGGCCCGCGCCGCCCAGGTGCTCTACCTGCGCGACGACCTCGACCTGCTGTTCTCCTCGCCCCTGCCGCCGCGCAAGATTCTCGCCGTCCGCTTCGCCGGCATCGCCTTCAGTGTCACCATCTTCTGGCTGTTCATCGGCGTCGGACTGGTCGTCCCGATCGCCATCCTCGGCGCCCCGGGGGTGCTGGGGGTCATTCCGGTGCTGCTGTCCCTGGGCCTGCTGTCCAGCGCCGTCGGGCTCCTGCTGACCACCGCCCTCTTCCGCGTCCTCGGGCCGCGCCGGACCCGCACCCTGGCCCAGGTGCTGTCCGCCCTGATCGGGGCCAGCGTCTTCCTGGCCTTTCAGCTGCCCAACCTGATGCGCGGCGTCGACCCCGGCTACAGCCGCATGGGCTGGATCCGCCCTTACATCACAGGCGAAGCGGCGCTGCCGCTGCCGCCCCACGCCGACCTCGTCGCCCGCGCCAGCCTCGGCGAACCCATCCCCCTGTTGATCATCGTCGCGGTCTGCCTGGCGTTCTTCCTGTTGGTCACCCAGGGCCTTGGCCGCCGCTTCGCCCGCGACGCCGCCAGCGCGGTTGGCAGCGACGCCTCCAGGCGCAAGGCCGGCCGTAACGGCGCTTTCGCGGCCGGGGCCTTCGCCGCCACCCTGCGCAAGGAGCTGCGCCTGCTGCTGCGTGACGTCGCCCTGTTCAGCCAGGTGCTGCTGCGGGTCTTCTACATGCTGCCTCTGGCCTTCCTGTTCGTGCGCAACGCCAGCGAGGGCCACAGCCTACTGCTGCCGGGCGGGGCGGCGGCCCTGGCCCTGATGGCCGGCCAGCTGTCATCGAGCTTCACCTGGATCACCGTCTCGGCCGAGGATTCGCCAGACCTGCTGGTCGCCTCGCCGACGGCAATGTCCGTGATCACCCGCGCCAAGCTCTGGGCCGGCCTGATCCCGACCATCGTCCTGGTCGTGCTGCCGATCCTGGCGGTCGGCTTCTGGTCGCCCTGGACCGGACTGGTGGCCGCCGTCGGCGCCTTCGCCTCGGCCTGGGCGAGCGGCATGCTCAACATCTGGTATCAACGCCCCGGCCGCCGGGCCGACTTCCGCCGCCGCGGCAATGTCCACTGGCTTCTGGTCATCCCGATCCTGATCGTTGGCGCCCTGATCGCCGGGGCGACATTCCTGGCCGCGGCCCAGATGCTATGGGCCGCGGTCCCGGCCGTCCTCGCTGCCGTCGTCACCCTGGCGCTGCGCCGAACCGACGCCCAGATCCTCGAACGGCTGCGCAGCCCCGACTGATCTACTCCGCCGCCTTCTTGAGGCCTTCCTCTTCCTCCTCGAAGGCCTCGATCTGCCTGGCGGTATACTCCGGCGACTTCGTGAAGCGGGCCAGCAGGTTGTAGAACACCGGCACGATGAACAGGGTCAGTACGGTCGAGACCAGGACCCCGAAGAAGATCACCACCCCGATGGTCTGGCGGCTCTCAGCCCCGGCGCCCTGCCAGAGGATCAGCGGCAAGGCGCCGAAGGCGGCCGAGATGCTGGTCATGATGATCGGCCGCAGGCGCAGGCTCGCGGCCTCGATCACCGCCTCGCGGATACTTCGGCCCTGGTCGCGCATCTGGTTGGCGAACTCGACGATCAGGATGCCGTTCTTGGCCGCGATGCCAATCAGGATAACCAGCCCGATTTGACTGTAGGTGTTGATCGTTGAGCCGGTGATCAGCAGGCCAAAGAGCCCGCCCAACGCCGCCAGCGGCACCGTCAGCATGATCACCGCCGGGTGAATCCAGCTCTCGAACTGCGCCGCCAGCACCAGGAAGACCAGCAATAGGGCCAGGCCGAACGCCAGGCCCACGGCCCCCGACGCCTCCAGGAAGTCCCGCGCCTGGCCGCCCCAGGTTATGGTCACCGCCGAGCTCTCCTGCTTGGCGGACTCCGCTTTGAGAAAGTCGATGGCGTCGGCCACGGTGTAGCCCGGGTTGAGTTGCGCCGTCAGGGTGATGGCCCGCAGGCGATCGACCCGCGGCCGGTCCGGGATGTCGCCCCGCACCTTGGTGTTGACCACGCTCGACAGCGGCACGAGGGCGCCCGACCCCGACCTCACATACAGGGTGTTGAGGTCGTCGATGGTCCGCCGCCGATCCAGCTCGGTCTGGACGATGACGTTATATTCCTGGCCGTTCTTGATGTAGGTGCCGACCCTGCGGGAACCGAACATGGTCTCCAGCACCCGGCCCACCGACTGGGCCGAGACCCCGACGGCGGCCGCCTTGTCACGGTCGATATCCACAGACAGGCGCGGCGCGTTGGGCTCATAGTCGATGCGCGGCCGCGCAAAGCCCGGGTTGCCCTCGGTCGCTTCCAACAGCGGCTGCAGCCAACGGTTGATCTCCGCGTAGTCGTTGCCGAGCGCGATCAGGTCGACGTTGCCGCCACCTCCGCCGCCGCCCGGCCCGCCCCGCTGGAACGGCCCGCGCACGCTGGCCACGGCCCGCACGCCGGTGATCCGGCTCAGGGACTTGTTGAGCTCGGCCGCAACCTCGTCGGAGGTCTTCTTGCGCTCGCCCCAGCCCTTCATCACCAGCACGCCGTTGCCGGTATTGAACTGGCTCTGACCGAAGCGCGGCACACTGATGATGTAGCGCTCGGCCTCGCCCTGGTCGTGGTACTGCTTGAGCTGCTTCTCGACCGCATAGGCGGCCTTGAGGGTGTATTCGTAGCCGGCGCCTTCCGGCCCGCTGATGCTGACATCGACGCGCCCGCGATCCTCGTTGGGCACCAGTTCTTGCGGGATGGTGGTGAACAGCAGCGCCGCCAGCCCCATCAGCACCACCACCAGCACCCCAGCCCCGATACTGGCCGCCCGCCAGCCCAGCAGCATGTCGAGGCTGTCGTGATAGCTGGTCCGCAGCCGGGTCATGCCGGCGTCAACCTTGCGCGCCAGCCAGCCTTCGCCGTGGGCCGGCCGCAGGAGCTTCGACGCCATCATCGGCGACAGGCTGAGGGCCAACAGCGCCGAGAATGCCACGGCCGAGGCGATGGCCACGGCCAGCTCGACGAACAGCCTGCCAATGTAGCCGGGCAGGAACATCAGCGGCGCGAACACGCTGATCAGCACGATGGTCGTCGCCACCACGGCGAAGAACACCTGCCGGGTTCCCCGCATGGCCGCCACAACCGGCGGCTCGCCGTGGTCCACCCTGCGCTGGATGTTCTCGACCACGACGATGGCGTCATCGACCACCAGACCGATGCTCAGCACCAGGGCCAGCAGGGTCAAAAGGTTCAGCGAAAAGCCCATCGGGGCCAGGATGATGAAGGTCGACAGCAGGCAGATCGGCGCCACCACCGACGGAATGATCGCCGCCCGCCAGCTGCCCAGAAAGATGAAGTTGACCAGCGCCACCAGGAACAGGGCGATGCCCATCGTCACCCACACCTCGTGGATGGCCTCGGAGGTAAATTCCGAGCTGTCGACGGCGATGATCAGGTCGGTGCCGGCCGGCAGGGTTTCGTTGATCCTGGCGACCTCTTCCCGCGCCAGTTTGGCGATCTTCAGGTCATTGGCCTGCGACTGGCGGGTCAGGGCCATGCCGATCTGGGCGATGCCGTTGCCCCGGAACAGCCGACGCCGCTCGTCGGCGCCCTCTTCGATCCGGGCGATGTCGCCCAGCCGGGTGACATAGGCCGGGTTGTCGATGCCGGCGCTGGTGACCTGGCCACTGTTGGCCCCGGTCGAGGTCGCCCCCGCGACCCCGGCCACCGAACCGCCCGCCTGACCTCCCGCCGCTCCCGCCCGGACCGGCAGCTTGGCGAAGTCCTCGGGGCGCGAGTAGCCGCGGTTCACCCGGATGGTGAAGTCCTTGCTCTGGCTCTCCAGCGAACCGGCCGGCAGCTCGACGTTCTGGCTGTTCAGCGCCGTCTCGACGTCATCGACGGTCAGGCCCCGCGCCGCCATGGCGTCGGCGTCCAGCCAGATTCGCATCGAATACAGCTGCGCCCCGGCCAGCCCGACCTGGGCCACGCCCGGAATCGTCGACAGTCGCTCGACCAGATAGCGGTCGGCATAGTCGGCCATCTCGATCGGCGTCTGCGTCGTCGAGGTCATATTGAGGATGATGATCGGCGAGCCGTCCGCCGTGGCCTTGGCGATCTGCGGCGGGTCGGCCTGGTCGGGCAACTGGGCGGTCACCCTGGAGACGGCGTCGCGCACGTCGTTGGCGGCGGTCTCCAGGTTGGTGTCCAGGGTGAAGGTGATGTTGACCCGGCTCGTGCCGTCGCGGCTGGAGCTGTTGACCCGGTCGATGCCCTGCACGCCGGAGACCTGGCGCTCGATCACCTGGGTGATCCGCTCCTCGATGACTTCGGCCGAGGCCCCGCGATAGGTGGTCGAGATCGACACCACCGGCGGATCGACGTTGGGAAGTTCCCGGATCGGCAGGGCGGCGAAGGCCGCCAGGCCAATGACGCAGAGGATGATCGCCGCGACGGCGGCGAAGATCGGCCGGCGAACGGAAAGGTCGGAGAGCATCAGCTCTTGCCCTTGGGTGCGCCACCTTGGGCGCGGGCCCCGCCCTTACCCCCAGGCCCACCTTTGCCGGGTAGCCGCACCTGCTGGCCGTCCTGCAGGCGATTCAGGCCGTCGGCCACCACCTTGTCGCCCGCCTTGACACCCTCGCGCAGTTCGACGAACCCGCCCTCGCTGGAGCCGGGGGCGACCAGAACCTTGCGGGCCACCGCCCCTTTTTCGCGCGGGGTGATGACAAAGACGAAGGCCTGGTCGCCCACGTACTGCACGGCGCTTTCGGGAACCGACAGGGCGTTGCGCTGGCCGTGCTCGACACCCACCCGCATCATCATGCCGGGCTTGATGGCGCCGCCACCGTTGGCGAACTCGGCGCGGGCGGTGACGGCGCGGGTGGCGGTGTCGATGCGGGTGTCGATCTGGGCGATCCGCCCGCTGAAACTCTGGTCCGGATAGGCGTCCGGCGTGGCCACGATCGGCGCGCCCGGCCGCAGCACGGCGAGATAGCGGTCTGGCACATCGAAATCGACGCGGATCAGGCTGAGGTCATCCAGGCTGACGATCGGTGATCCCGGGCTGATCAAGGCCCCCGGCGCGATGTCGCTCAAGCCCACCACGCCGGCGAACGGCGCCCGGATCACCCGGTCACCCTTGCGGGCCCGGGCGGCGCCGGTGCTGGCCCGGGCGGTTTCGAGCGCCGCCAGATACTGTTCGGCCGTGGCGCGCGGGGCGATGCCCCTGTCGGCCAGTGTTTTCCAGCGGACGTAGTCGCGCTGCGCCTGGTTCTCCCGGGCCTGCGCCTCCGCCACACCCGCGTCCTGTTCTGTGGCCTTAAGGGTGACCAGGATCTGGCCGCGCGACACCCTCTGGCCGTCGCGGAAATGCACGGCGGTGACCAGTTCGGCCGCGTCGGAGGTGATGGTCACCGACTGGCGGCCCTTGGCCACGCCGAGCACCGAGATCCTGTCGGCGAACGGCCGGTTGGTCACCACCACCGGCGCGACGCTGGCCGCCCGCCCACCGGGCCCGCCCGGACCCTTGCCCTTCGCCCCGGAATCGCCGGCCGCCATCTTCAGCCCGCCCAGCAACACCATGAGCAGCAACACCGCGCCGGCGGCGATCAGGAAGAAATGACGACGGACCACAAATCACTCCCGGGCGCTCGCATCGAGCGGTCGTTGAACGCGCTATCTGGATCGAGGACTTGGCCTGTAAAGCCGCTTCCCGTTCCGAGGGCGTGTCCGGCCTGTAGCAACCTTGAAACAATCGACGTCGGAATGCCTGTCCGCAGCCGGTTTTTCAACGCTACGCACCCCGGCGGCCTGAAACAAATTTATTCAAGACAAAGGCGTCCACCAAACCTGCGGACGCCTTCATCAAGTTCGTTCAGCGACCAGTGACGCCAGATCAGGCGTCGTAGCCGGGCGATCCGCGATCCAGTTGCCGCAGGCAACCCGGCCAGGCCAAATTGCCGATAGGCCCCATGCCGTTGCCCATCTGACCACGGACTTCGGCCTGCGAGGCTTCCGGCGCATAGAGCACGTGATCGCGCCCGACACTCAAGGCCATCACCTGCTGGGCGCATGCGCGCTCAAGGTAGAACATCCCCAGCCAGCATTCCGCCGCGGTCGACCCGACCGCCAGGGTGCCGTGGTTACGCAGCATCATCAGCCGCTTGGTGGCGCCTAGGTCGGCCACCAGCCGCTCCCGCTCGTCGAGGTTCAGGGCGATCCCTTCGTAGTCGTGATAGGCCAGTTGGGGCAGCACGATCAGCGCATGCTGGCTGAGCGGCAACAGGCCCTCCCTCTGTGCCGAGACCGCGACGCCCTGATCCGAATGCAGGTGCATGACGAACTGGGCATCCTCGCGGGCCGCGTGCACCGCCGAGTGGATGGTGAAGCCCGCCGGATTGATGAAGTACTGCGTCTCCTGCTGCACCACGCCGTTCAGGTCGATCTTGACCAGCGAGGAGGCGGTGATCTCATCGAAGAACTGGCCATAGGGATTGATCAGGAAGTGGTGCTCCGGTCCCGGGATGCGGGCCGAGATGTGGGTGAAGATCATGTCGTCCCACCCGTGCAGCGCCACCAGGCGGTAAAGCGCCGCCAGATCGACCCGCGCCTTCCACTCCTCGGCGGAGACCTTGTCCTTCAGCGACGACGCTGGCGTCGAACCATCGGCCATGGCGGTGTTCCTTCCCGATTTGAACTGTTGTTTGGAACGTCGCGCCGGGAGGGGGCGGCGTCAAGGTTTGCGTCACGACCGGGATTGAGGCTCAGACCGTCCCCCGCACCTGCGCCACCGCATCCAGCCACCGCGCATAGGCGCTCTCCCGGGCGTGATCGTCGATGGCGCTGGTCAACCGCTCGCCGCCCGGCCGCGCCTTGGCCGCCTCCTCGACATCCGCGAAGACCCCTGCCCCGACGCCAGCGAACAAGGCCGCCCCCAGTGCCGTGGTCTCCTCATAGTTCACCCGGAATACCGGCAGGTTCGTCAAATCCGCCAGCCGCTGCGAAAACCAGGCGCTGCGCGACATCCCGCCGTCGATCCGCAGCTCCGCCCCCGCCCCGAACGCCTCGGCCGCATCGGCCTGCATGGCCTCGATCAGGTCTCGCGTCTGCAGGGCGCAGGCATCGAAGGTCGCCGCCGCGATTTCGGCCAGCCCGGCATCCCGCGTCAGCCCGAAGATGGCTCCCCGCGCCTCGGCGTCCCACCAGGGCGCGCCCAGGCCCGTAAACGCCGGCACCACGACCACGCCGCTCCCCGCTTTCGCCGTCCTTGCCAAGGCCTCGGCCGCTCGAGGTCCGCCTGTCATCCCCAGCCCCTCGCCCAGCCACTGGATCGCCGCCCCGGCCACGAAGATCGAGCCTTCCAGCGCATAGGTCACCCGACCGCCGACCCTTGCCGCCACCGTGGTCAGCAGCCGAGAGCGGGACACCGGCCGCGCCTCGCCGGTGTTGAGCAGCATGAAGCAGCCCGTCCCGTAGGTCGCCTTCATCTCTCCGGCCCGAATGCACCCCTGCCCCATCAGCGCCGCCTGCTGGTCGCCGGCGACGCCCCGGATCGGCACGGCGGCCCCCAGCAGCTCCGCCGTCGTTTCCCCATAGTTGTCGGCGCAATCGAGCACCGTCGGCAGCAGGGCGGCCGGCACCTCGAACATCTCCAGCATTTCATCCGACCAGGCCTGCGCTTCGATATCGAACAGCAGGGTCCGGCTGGCGTTGGTGGCGTCGGTGGCATGCACGGCCCCGCCGGTCAGCTTCCAGATGCACCAGGTATCCATCGTCCCTGCCAGCAGCTCCCCGGCCTCGGCCAGCTTCCGCGCCCCAGGAACCTTGTCCAGCAGCCAGGCGATCTTGGTCGCCGAAAAATAGGGATCGAGCAGCAACCCGGTGACCTGCGTCACCCTTGGTTCCACGCCCGCCCGCACCAGCGCCTCGCAGGCCTCGGCCGTTCGCCGGTCCTGCCAGACGATGGCCGGGTGGATCGGCCGCCCGGTCGTGCGGTCCCAGACCACCACCGTCTCACGTTGGTTGGTGATGCCGATGGCCGCCACATCGCCCGCCGTCCGCCCGGACTGGGCCAGGGCTTCCCGCAACACCGCCTGGGCCGCCGTCCAGATCTCGTCGGCGTCATGCTCCACCCAGCCATCGGCCGGATAGCTCTGCCGCAGCGGCCGGCTGGCCTCGGCCAACGGCTTGCCCGCCGTATCGAAGACGATCGCCCGGGTGCTGGTCGTGCCCTGGTCCAGTGCGAGGATCACCTTGCCCGTCATGCCGCGTCTCTCCCATCCGAGTTCTGAAGACTCGCATCCGGTTTTAAGCATGTTTTCACGCCCGCCGGTCACGGTGAAGATCACCGCATCGATTCGGAGATGCCCGTGGCGTTAGCCGCCCAGACTGCCGACCTGCTCGACCTGGCCCGCAACCGTGCGCCGGCCGCCCGCGAGCGCCTGCTCGAAAGCATCATCGGCCTCTGCAACGCCGCCTCCGACGTCATCGACACCAACAGCGTCCAGGGCCTGCTTGGCTCCATCTTCATGCAGCTGGTAGCCGAGGCGGAAACCGAAATCCGTATTCGCCTGTCGGAAAAACTCTCCACGGCTGCCTGGGCCCCGCCAGCCCTCATCAACGTCCTGGCACTCGACGACATCGCCGTCGCCGCCCCGATCATCGCCAACAGCCCGGTGCTGCAGGACCATGACCTGATCCGCATCCTGGTCGAGGCCACGCTTGACCACCAGATCGCCATCGCCCGCCGCGGCAAGCTCACCTCCACCGTCGTCGAGGCTATCCTGGCCAAGGACGAGCCGGCCGTGCTGACCGCGCTGGCCGCCAACGACAGCGCCGCGGTCAGCGACGAGGGCATGACCCGCCTGGTCGAGAGCAGCCGCCGCCACGCCGCCCTGCGCTCGCCGCTGGCCCGCCACCCGCGCCTGTCGTCCGACCTGGCCCTGCGGCTCTACCTCTGGGTCGGCCAGTCGCTGCGCGGATCCCTGACTGAAAGATTCCGCCTCGAGCCAGGGGCCATAGACGCGGCTCTGGCCGAAGCTGTCCGCGAAGCTCACGCCATCCCCAGCGCTGGGCAAACCCTCAACACCATGGCATGGCAGGACGAGGCCGAGAATGAGCGCCGCCTGGTCGACAAACTGCACGACGCCGGCCAGCTTCGCCCTGGCTTCCTGCTGCGCATGCTGCGCGAGCGGAAGCTGAACATCTTCGTCACAGCCCTCTCAACCCTCGGCGGCTTCCAAGCCGACCACATTCGCCGCGCCATCGACAGCGACCGGCCGGAACTGCTGGCCCTGGCCTGTGTGGCAGTCGGCATCGACAAGGGCGCCTTCCCGGCCATTCTCGACCAAGTGCGCGAGCTGAACGGCGGCAACCCGGCCGGCGGGGCCGATGGCACACGCCGCGCGGTTGGCGCCTTCGGCCCGTTCGACAAGGACATTGCCGGCATGGCCTTTCGACAGGCCGTCGCGATCGTTTGACAACCGGCGATCGGTCGGGCCTTTCTCCCCCCGATGTTTGACGCCAAACCCGCCCTGACCCGCCTAGCCTTCGCCGCCAGCGACAGGCCCGAAGCTCAGGAGGGTATGGCCGCCCTGGTCGCCCGCTACGGCTCCGTTCCGGAGAGCGAGGCCCAGGTTATTGTCGCCCTCGGCGGCGACGGTTTCATGCTCGAAACCCTGCACCGCACAATGGCCCTGCAGAAGCCGATCTACGGCATGAACCGCGGCTCGGTCGGTTTCCTGATGAACGAGTACAGCGAGGAGGGCCTGATCGACCGGATCAATTCCGCCGAACGCGCCGTCATCCACCCGTTGACCATGGTCGCCATCGACAGCCACCGCCGCCAGCATCGCGCCATGGCCCTCAACGAGGTCTCGATGCTACGCCAGACGCGCCAGACCGCCAAGCTGCGCATCTCCATCGACGGCAAGGTGCGGATGGCCGAGCTGGTCTGCGACGGTGTGCTGGTCGCCACCCCGGCCGGTTCCACCGCCTACAATCTCTCGGCTTACGGGCCCATCGTTCCCATCGACGCCAAGGTTCTGGCCCTCACTCCGATCAGCGCTTTCCGCCCCCGACGCTGGCGCGGCGCATTGCTCTCCCACACCGCCCGGGTGACCATTGAGGTGCTGGAAGCCGACAAGCGCCCGGTCAGCGCCGTCGCCGACAACTTCGAGGTCCGCGACATCGTGGAAGTCCACATTGGCGAAGACCGCAGCGTCAGCATGGCGATGATGTTCGACGCCGGGCGCAGCCTGGAAGAACGGGTGCTGGCAGAACAGTTCAGCGGATAGCGCCTCGCTCACGACCTCCGGTAGGCTTAACGGGCCTCGCAACTCTATTTTTACCCGCTTAAGTCACATTGCCGCACCCGGCCCAAGTGCAACCGGTGTCTCACGTGTTGTTAACTCAAGACTCGTAGATTTGGGCTGGTAAACGCCAACTGGAGAGGCGCGCGTGAGCAGCAACAACCCCGTACAGGTCATCAACGCGCCGAACACCCTCAAGCTTCGGCTTGGCGGGGGCAGGTTCGGTGGCATCGACGCCGCGGCGATCGCCAAGGCGGAGGCGGCCCTCAAGTCTCTTTCCGGCAACTTCTCCGAATGGATGCAGGACGAGCTGACCAAGCTCGAGGCCTCACGCCAGGCCATTCGGGTTTCCGGCATGAATGCTGAAACGGCCGAGAGCCTCTACTTCCGGGCCCATGATCTCAAAGGTCTAGGCGCAACCTACGAATTCCCGCTGGTTACCCGGATCGCCGCATCTCTGTGCAAGTTGATCGACGAACCGGACAGCCGCCAGTCCGCCCCGATCTTCCTGATCGACGCTCACATCGACGCGATCCGGGCCGCAGTCCGCGACGACATCAAGACCGACACCCATCCGGTCGGCAAGATCCTGATCACCGAACTCGAACGCCGCGTGGCCGAGATCGCCCCCGCGGAGTAGGCCCGGGTTCCCTCCCCCGCGCTTAGTGAAACCCCGGCCCCGGCCGGGGTTTTTTCATGAGTGGTCCTTTTCGTCCGCTCAGCGAACCGCCGACAGCGGCTCTTCCACCGCCCCGTACCCGGCCTCCGGCGGAATGACCAATACCCCGCCGCCCTCGCGCTGCTCGATCTTCGGCAGCACCGTCACCAGCGTCCGCCCCTCGGCCCGCGCCGTCGCGTCCTCGGCGCTCGCCGCCTCGCCCAGCAGCTGCAGGTTCATCCGCGTCGGGAAGATGATCGTCCGCTCACCCGCCTGCTCCAGCCGCAACGCCTCCAGCGGCGGGATCCATTCGGCGTCCACCGTCTCGCGCCCGTCGCAGGAGGCCAGTTGCTCGTCGCTCGCCGTCGCCAGATAGAACCAGGTGTCGAACCGCTTGGGCATCATGTCCGGCGTGATCCAGCGCGCGAATACCGTCAGGATGCTGAGGTCCAGCCGCAGCCCAAGCCGCCGCACCACGTCCATGAAGGCCCGCTCGCCGCGATCGACCTCGCCCCGCACCGAGGCAGCCCAGTCGTCGCCATGGAACAGCTCGCCGCTCTCATAACGGCCGAGGATGATGCCGGTCTCCTCATAGGCCTCGCGGATGGCGCAGATGCGCAGTGGCCGCTGGTCGGCCTCCACCGCCTCCCAGGCGACGCACCAGTCGGCCCAAGCCGGATCGTGGTCGCCGTCGTGTGTCTTGCCACCCGGAAACACCAGGGCCCCCGAGGCGAAGTCGATCTGGTGATGCCGCTTGACCATCAGCACTTCGAACATGGGGTCGTCCCGCATCAACAGGATGGTGGCGGCCGGGCGGATGGCGACGGGGGGCTTGTCTGACATCGCTGCAGGATGAGCGCCTGCTCGCGCGCTCGCAAGCCTGACCCAACGGCGCCCTGCCGTCACCGCGCATCACGCCTCGCCTTCGATCAGCCCCTTCAATCGGCGAAGATCGGCCGACACCAACACTTCGTGCTCAGGCTGGCGGCGATTCTGACGTGCACGAAGCGGACATCCCTGAACGCCATAACGAGACTCCTTCGGGTGGACGCCGGCCACCGAATGCTGGGTCAGGCTCGCGCCACCAGATACCGCCAGATTTCCCCCTCTTCGGGATCGACCCGCCGGTCGGCCAGCGCGAAGCCGCGTCGCGACAGAACGGTCTGGGAAGCGATCAGCGGCGGTAAGGTTTCCGCCGCCACCGATTTTACCCGCGGATCGCGAAATGCCCGCTCGACCAGCACCCGTGCGGCCCGGGTCGCGAGGCCTCGGCGTTGCATGGCTTCGATGACCGAGTAGCCGATCTCCACCACCCCACCAGCGTCCGGCGGCCCCTTGAAGCTGCAAATGCCGGCCAGTATGCCATCGGCCACTTTGTACCAGAAGCCGTAGCCGGGCTCGTCCGGATGGCGAGCCATCATCTCCCGCGTCCAGTTTCGAGTGTCCTGGTCATTGTGCTCCGGCGGCCAGCTTTCCGGCGCCGGCAGGCCCAGCAGGCTGACCAAAGTGTCGCCGCCAAGGTCTTCAGCGTCGAGCAGTTCTGCCATCGCGGCGATCAGGGTCAGGTCGCCGTGTTGCTCGGTGAGCATGGATCAAGCGGCGCCGAGCTGCCGCCGCGGCCGCAGCCGGTCGGCGGCCAGTTTGTCGAGCTTGTCGAGCATGTAGTCGACGTCATCGCGCTGGGTCGTATGGGCCTGGGTCAGGAAGCGCTGCAGCATCCGCTCCTGGAAGCGCTCACGGTCCCGGTGGCCGCCGTCGAAGTCCATGGTGTGGTAGGTGTCGACCGCCACCCGGAAGGCCGAGTACAGCCGCGCCGGCAGCCCGGCCCGCTCATAGATGGCCCGCAGGCCCAGCGAGCCAGCGTCGTGGATCATCAGCCAGGTGCGGTGGTGCGGCACCCCGGCCAGCTCGGCCACGCCGCACTCGAAGAAATTCATGTGGCCGTGGGCCAGGGCCCGCAGCAGCAGGCTGGCGGTCAACCGTTTGGCCCGGTTGAGATGGGCGGCGAAGGCTTTGGGATCGGCGGTGCGGCCGGCCTGGTCGACCAGGTCGACGATGGCCCGCTCCTTGGTCCCAATGGCGATCTGCAGGGCCAGTTCGGGCGACACCGAGTGATAGCTCAGCAGGTGCTCGCGCACTTGGTCTCCGACCAGGTCGATCAGCTTCTCGGTCACCGAGGCGGGCAGCGCATGGCGATAGGCAACTGCCGCCAACACCTTCTCCGACTTCTCGAAGCGTTGCAGGGCGCGGGTCAGGGTTCGTTCGGAGAAGTTGGCGTTGTCATTGGCCGCCGCCGTCTCGACCGCCGTCTCAGCGCCGTGCTCGACGATAGCCGCGGTCACCTTTTCGGAAATCTCCGGCCGCTTGGCGATGGCCACCTGGCGAACGGGACCACCCAGCCGCACGATCTCCGACAGGTCGTCGTCGGAAAAGGCCGGCGAAAAATTCAGCATCGGCAGGCAGATGCTCTCGACATCCCGGGCCAGCTTCATGGCCACGTCGCGCGGCACCAGCGGTGAGGATTTCAGGGTCACCGCCAGCGCCCGGCGCACCAGCTCGGTGGCGTCGGCCGCCATCACCCGCAGGATGTCGGCCGCCTTGGCCCGCTCGTCCGCGGTCAACGCCTCGCGGTCCATGGCCCGGCACAGCTTGTGGGCCGCCAGGGCCCGTTCGTCCGCCGTCGCCCCTTTGAGCAGGGTGCGCACGTCGATGTCGGTCAGAGAGGCCCGCGTCGTGGTCATCTGTGCTGTCTCAAGGTCCCGGAGTCGGTAAACGATAATGCCGGGTTAGCCTTAACGAGCCCTTGCAAACAGACCTGTGGATTAACGTTGACGCGTAACGGCTCGCAAACCTTGCCGCGCCTATTGTGCGCCAGCAGCAAGCGGGGAATTCCACGTGTTTGAAACCGTCCAGACGGACCTCGCCTTGCGAGGTGGCGCCAGTTTCATGGCCCAGTGCCTGGACGCCCAGCGCCGTCTGATGCCCTACGCCCTGGCCTGCTTCGCCGTCAGCCTGCCGGTCTTCGTCTGGGCTGGCTCGTTTGCCGAAAATTCCATGTGGATGGCGGCAAGCTTCGCCATCTTCGCCCTCAACTGGGGGGCCTTCTACGCCGTGGTCAACTGGATGCGGCTGACCCCCGAAGTCCCCGTCGCCCGCCGCATGCGTATCCACATCCTCTCGGGCCTGCTGTGGGCTGGCGCCGTCGCCCAGGTCGCCGCCCTCGCCGACGGCGCGGGTCCGGCCCGCGAGCCCCTGCTGCTAATGGCCGCCGCCGGGGCCATCGTCTGCTTCTTCTTCAGCTCGCCGCTGCTGCCCTCTCTGCTGATCGTCGCCCCGGTCGCCGCCGCCGGACCGCTCATCGCCCTATTCAGCCATGAAGGCAGTCGCGACCAGGGCCTGGCCGTCTGGGGCGCCATGGCCCTGGCCATGGCTCTCTGCCTGATTCTCAACCGCATGATGCGCCAGCAATTCTCCCTGGCCGCCGAACGCGAACTGCTGATCGTCGAGCGCGGCGAGACCCTGGAACGGGCCCAGAAGCTGGCCCGCTCCAAGTCTGACATCGTCTCGACCCTCAGCCACGAAATCCGCAACGGCCTGAACGGCGTCACCCATGTGCTGGCCGCCGCCGCCGGCCAAGGCGGCCGCGCCGCCCCGAGCCGCGAACAGCTGGGCGCCGCCCTCACCGCCGCCAACGAACTGATTGCCGTGCTTAACGCCACCCTCGATTCGGAGACCGCCGAGGCCGGCCGCCTGGCCATGGACCGGGCGCCCTTCGACCCGGTCCGCCTTGCCCGCGAACTGGTCCTCCTCAGCCGCCCCCATGCCGCCGCCAAGAGCGTCGAACTGGCCGTCCACGTCGAGCCCGACCTGGAAGCCGCGCGCGGCGCCGTCGTCGGCGACGTCACCCGCGCCCGTCAGGTGCTGTCCAACCTGATCGGCAACGCCGTGAAGTACACCCTGCGCGGCCGTATCGAGGTGCGCCTGTCGTTCGACGAACAGGGTCGCGTGGTCATCGCCATCGCCGACACCGGCCCCGGCCTGTCGACGGAAGAGCTGGAGCTGGCTTTCGAACCCTTCCGCCGCGTGGAGCGCACCGGCGCCGGTGTGCCCGGCGCCGGCCTTGGCCTCTCACTCTCCCGCCAGCTGGCCTCGCTGATGGGCGGCGAGCTGAAAGGCCGGAGCGCCGTTGGCGTTGGCAGCTGCTTCACCTTCGAACTTCCCTGGAATCCTGCCGCCGTTTCGCCGACCGAGGCCGATGAATCGACGTCTCGCAGCCCCATCGCCCCCTCCAAACGCGCCATGCGGGTGTTGGTCGCCGAGGACGACGCTCTCAATGCCGCCATGCTGCGCGCCATCCTCGAACAGCTCGGCCACCAGGTCGTCCATGCCCAGAACGGCAGGCGGGCAGTCGAACTGGCCAGCGCCTGCGACTTCGACCTAGTCATGCTCGACGGTCGCATGCCCGGTCTCGACGGGGCCCACACCGCCGCCGCCCTGCGCGAACTTGAGGGCGCAGCCGGGGCCATGCCGATCATCGCCGTCATTGGCGGCGACGCTGATGAAGCCCGCGACTGCCTCGGCGCCGGGGCCGATGCCGTACTGCGCAAACCCGTCACCGTTGCCGGCGTCGCCCGCGCGGTTGCCGACGCGGCGGCAAAGGGTCGGGACCTGGCCGCCGGCCGGGATATATCGGCCTTCGCCGTCGGCTAACCTCGGGGCAACCTTCCCTCGCATCTCTCCCCCGGCCATGATGGGCCAAACAAGGGAGAGCGTTCGTGCTGGAAGGTCTCAAGGTCGTCGAGCTGGCCACCTACATCGCCGCCCCTGGGGCGGCCGCCATCATGGCCGACTGGGGCGCAACGGTGATCAAGATCGAGTCGCCCAAGGGCGATCCGATGCGGATGTTCTTTGACGCCTTCGACACCGGCGAGGACAACCCGGTCTTTGACATGGACAACCGCGGCAAGCGCGGCGTCGTCCTCGACATCAGCAAGCCGGAGGGCCGCGAGGCCGCCCTCAAGCTGGTCCGCGAGGCCGACGTCTTCCTGACCAACAACCGTCCCGGCTCCCTGTCCCGCTCCGGTTTCGACTATGAAAGCCTGAAGAAGGAAAACCCCCGCCTGGTCTACGCCAGCCTGACCGGCTACGGCCTCGAAGGGCCCGACATCGACAAGGCCGGCATGGACGTGGCCAGCTTCTGGTCCCGCTCCGGCGTCGCCGCCATCACCACGCCCAAGGGGGTCGAGCCCTTTCCGATCCGCACCGCCATGGGCGACCACATCACCTCCATGGCCACCGTCTCGGCCATCCTGGCGGCGGTGTTCGAGCGGCAGACGACCGGCGTCGGCCGGCTGGTCGAAACCAGCCTCTTACGCACCGGCGTCTATTCGATCGGCTCGGACATGGCGATCCAGCTGCGCTTCGGGAAACTGGCCTCGACCCGCCCGCGCCACGCGGCGGTTAACCCCTTGGCCAACTTCTTCAAGACCTCGGACGGCCGCTGGATCTGCCTCCTGGTCCGCACCGGTGGCACCGACTGGCCGCAGATCGCCAAGGCCATCGGCCATCCCGAATGGGTGGACGACCCGCGCTTCGCCAAGAACCGCGACCGTCGCCTCAACGGCGAGGCCCTGGTCACCCTGATCGACGAGGCCATCGGGGCCATGACCCAGGAGGAACTGACCGTCCGCTTCGACGCCGAGGACCTGACCTGGGCGCCGGTGCAGACCCCCCGCGAGGTGGTGGTGGACGAACAGGCCATCGCCGCCGGCTGCTTCGTCGATATCCCGGACGGCAACGGCGGCTTTCACAAAAGCCCCGCCTCCCCGGCCCGCTTCCCGGGCGCTGAGGACGGTCCGCGCGGGCCCGCCCCGAAGCTGGGCGAACACACCGACGCGGTGCTCGCCGAACTGGGCTACTCCGCCGCCGACATCGCCGCCCTCAGGGCAAGCGGAGCCGTCGCGTGAGTCTGCTGCGGCCCGCCGCGCCCGATCCCGGTCGCGCCGTCCTCGCCCTGACCGTCCTGCGCTACGTGCTGGCCCTGTTCCTCGCCATCCACGGCTGGACCCGGCTGCTCGACGACGGCGTCGCGCCATTCGGCGGCTTTCTGGAGATTTCGGGGTTTCCTCTGGGATTCTGGATCGCCTCGGCGATCACCGCCTATGAAATTCTCGGCGCGCCCCTGCTGGCCTGGGGTCGCCTGGTCCTGCCCCTGACCCTTGGCTACGTCTTCATCTACGTCATGGGCATAGTCCTGGTGCACGCGCCGCATGGCTGGTTTGTCGTCGGCGCCGGCCGCAACGGGGCCGAGTACAGCGTGCTCCTGATTGTCTGCCTGCTGTTGGTCGGCCTTCAGGCCTGGCCGCGCAAGACGCCTTAGGCTTTGTCAGGCGGAATGCGTCCGGCCGGATCGGCCAGCGGCCGCATCTCCGCCCCCCTGGCCACCTGTTCGGCCGAACCGACCTGCCCCGTCTGGTTGAGCAGCGTCTGGGCCATCGCCGGCGGATTGGGCCGCGCGGCGATGGTCTCGGCCCGGGCATGGTCGGCGGCCCGTTCGGCAGCGTTGACGGTGGCGACGGGGGCGAGGCGTTTGGTGGTCATCGTCCAGGCTCCGTAGGGTGGCTGAGGACCGCGCCGGCCTTCGACATCCGCAGAATCGAGAACGGACGCGCCACGGTCATGTTCCCCATCATCTCCGACTCGGTCAGCGGCAGCGATAGGAGTTGCCCGGCCAGATCGCCCAGCGGCCCGACACTGGCCGTCCGCACCTTCTGGTCGAAACTGGCCTCGATCGCCTCGCGCCAGCTCAGCCGCGTCGAATAGAGGCCGAGCAGCGCCGACTGCATCACCGCCCGGTCGATCTCGCCCCAGAAGTCGGCGTCTCCGGTCTTGCCGGCATCGGTCCTTAGTCGCTCGATCTCACCCATGGTCAGAATCGCCACCCGCCGGAAGGCCTCCGAGGTGAACTCCTCATCCGCCCCGTAGAGGAACCGGTCCACCGCTCCGTTCTGGGCGAACGACCGCACCACGACCGGATTGTCCCGCCCGACCCGCGCCGCGTCGCCGATGCGGTATTTCAGGAGATCGCCGATCAGCCCCAGGACATGCAGTTCGATATAGGCTGGCGACACCTCGTCGGCCCCGAAGCCGGCGATGACCACCCCGGTGTAACGGGCCCCGCCCGGCATCCAGGTCGTCAACAGCCCGGTGCGCACCGCCCCGGCCAGCCGCAGTCGCTGCGCAGGGCCAACCTCGACACCCTCGAAGATGGCGTCCAGCGCCAGGCCGATGATCGGGCCGAGGTTTTCGTCGATTATGACTTTTAGCCGCGGCGTCTCGGCCCCGATCCGCTCGCGCGGCACATAGGTCAGCTTGTCATCGACCCAGGCCGCCTCATTGCCGACCTCATGCTCCAGCTGATCCAGCGCCTCGTCGAGAATGGCGGCCGGCGCCAGGGAAGGCCGGGCATCGGTGATCTGGCCGGCGAGTCGCTGGAAATCGGCCACCGTCTGCACCGCGAAGATGCGAAAGGTCATCACCCCGTCGCCGGCCTCGACCAGGTCGGAATCGCACAGGCCGTTCAGCCGGGCCATGAAGCTGGCCACCGTGTCGGCCAGGGTCGTCTCGCCGCCCAGCCCCTGGCCACGCATGTGATCGACGACCGTGTTCCACGGACAGCCGCAGAACTCGGCTGAGGAGAATATCATCATGCCGCTGGGCGTGCGCCCGTTGAGCACGAAGGTCTTCACCACGCCGGTCTGGCTGATCTGATAGGGCGGCTGGTCGGAGGTGATGGTCACGGCGCTGTCGGCCGCCATGGCGACCGCCGTCCGGTTCATGAGCAGCACTTCAACCGTCATCGAAGGCCCCTGCCCATGCAACTTCGGCCAACCTAGCCGCTCAAGGGCCGGCCCGTTAATCCCATTCGCCTTGCGGGCTAGCTTCAGCGAGAGTCCGACAGCACCCGCAGCATCTCCGAGGAGAAGACCGAACCGGCCAGGCCTGAACCGCCACCGCGGCCGTCGGCCCCTTGCGAGCCACGCAGGATCAGCGCTACCAGCGCGTCCTCCTCCGCCTGCCGGTCGCCGCGCCGGGCGGCGTATTGCAGGAAACCCTGGTCACGCTCCGGCGTCTTTTCCCGCAGGGCCGAAGCCTGGCCGCCGGTGGCGGTCAGGTTGTTGTAGAGCTCGGCCACTGTCACGGGCCGTCCCGACTTGTAGAACAACGTCCGATTGGCCGCCGCCGCATCGGGGAACAGGCCAGCGGCGCTCACCCCCGGCTGGCTCCGCGCCGCCTCGATCAGCCGGGCCGAGCCCTTCGGCCCCAGGAAGTGCGCCGCATAGAGCTCGCCCGCCGTCGCCGACCGGCCGATGCGGCCGCGCAGGTAATCGGCATGGTCACTGGTCAGCTCCCCGGCCATCAGCGACGAGGCCCGGGCATCATAGCGCAGGTTCATCACCGCCGCCCGCGCCTCCGGCGTGCCGACCCGGTAGCGGCCGTCGGAGCCTTGAGTGATCAGGTCGGCGTAGCGGGCGTAGCCATACTTGCTGCCATGGCGCTTGAGGGTCGACAGCCAGGTCTGCTCAATGAACTGGAACAGGCCGGCGGCCGATGAGGTCGGGGCCTTGGCATGGGGCTTCAGTCCGCTCTCCCGCTTGGCGGTGCCGAGCAGGAAGCTGAAATCGACGCCCGTAGCTTCGGACGCACGCTGGATCGCCGACTCGACGACCCCTCTGATGGACTCTACCGCCATGACACGCTGTTTGGGCCGCATCGGTTAAGACCTGATTAACCACGACTAAGCCTCACCACCATAATGAATGTACGTTTGTCGTTTTTGTGACTTTACACGCGTCAACTCATATGGCTTACATGCGTCATTCCAGATCCATCCCGGATCGTCCGTTCGCAAGGGGAATGACATGACCGTCGCCACCTTCTCCGACCACCCCTTTCCCATCTCCGGCGGGTCGGGCGCTCCGAAACGCCTCAGCACAACCTTCATCGTCGCGCTGAGCCTATCAGTCGCCGTCCACGGGGGCGTTGGCGCCTACCTAGCCTACAAAAAGTTCGTGATGCCGGCCGAACGGGTCGATCCTGGCCGCATCGACGGTGGGCTCTTCGAAATTCCACCGCCGCCGCCCAAGAAGCCCGTCGTGGAACCCGAACCTCAGCTGAAGACCAAGTCTGCGGTCCGGTTCCATGACCCTGTCGCTCCCCCCGCAGAGATGGACGTTGATCCCCTGATAGCGGATCCCAAACCCATCGTGCTCGCTGAAGGTCTGCGCGAGCCGCCGATTAATCTCGACGGCGAGGTGGTCACGCCGCCCCAACCCAAACCGGCGATGATCGGCCGGCCCGATTGGCTGCGCAAGCCGACACCCGCCCAGATGAGCAACGCCTTCCCGGACCGAGCGCTTCGCGGCAATATCTCGGGCACGGCGACCTTAAGCTGCAAGGTGACAGCCATCGGCGCGGTCCGGGACTGCACGGTGCTTAGTGAGACGCCATCCGAATACGGTTTTGGCACGGCGGCGCTGAAGGTCACCAAGCACTTCAAGATGAGGCCCCAGACGGTCGACGGTCAGGCGGTCGACGGGGCCAGCGTCCGCATCCCTATGTCCTTCAAGCTCGAGGACTGATCTCAGTAGCTCTTCGGCAGGTGCAGCACGCGCTCGGCGATGAAGTTGAGGATCATCTCGCGGCTGACCGGTGCGATGCGGGCGATCATGGCTTCGCGCATGTATCGCTCGACATCGTACTCCCTGGCGTAGCCCATGCCGCCGTGCGCCAGCACGGCGGCTTCGGCGGCCCGAAAGCCGGCCTCGGCGCCCAGGTATTTCGCGGCGTTGGCCTCGGCCCCGCAGTCGCGGCCGGCGTCGTAGAGGGCGGCGGCCTTGAAGGCCAGCAGGTTGGCGGCCTCGAGTTCAGCCCAGCACTTGGCCAGGGGATGCTGCACCCCCTGGTTCTGGCCGATCGGCCGGCCGAACACGATCCGCTCCTTGGCATAGGTCGCGGCCTTGGCCAGGGCGGCGCGGCCGATGCCGACCGCCTCGACGCCGAACAGAACCCGCTCGGGATTTAAGCCCGCCAGCAGGTACTGGAAGCCCTTGCCCTCCTCGCCGATCAGATCCTCGGCCGGAACCTGCAGGTCCTCGATGAAAAGCATATTACATTCAACAGCTTTTCGGCCCATCTTGGGGATCGGCTTGGCGTCGATCCGGGCCCGGTCGAAGTCGGTGTAGAACAGGCTGAGGCCCTGCATCGGCTTGGCCGTCTGGTCCTTGGGCGTGGTGCGGGCGATCAACAGGATCTTGTTGGCTCGCTGAGCCATGGTCGTCCAGATTTTCCGGCCGTTGATCCGATAGCCGTTGCCGTGCTTCTCGGCCCGGGTCTCCAGGCTGGCGGTGTCCAGGCCACTGTTGGGCTCGGTGACCGCGAAACAGGCCTTGTCCTGGCCACTGATGACCCGCGGCAGGTGCCGCTGCTGCTGCTCTTTGGTCCCGAACTTCACCACCGGCATCAGGCCGAAGATGTTCAGGTGCACGGCGCTGGCCCCGGTGAAGGCGGCGCCGGACTGCGCCACCGTCTGCATGACGATGGCCGCTTCGGTCAGCCCCAGGCCAGACCCGCCGAACTCCTCCGGCATGGCCACGCCCAGCCAGCCGCCGTCGGCCATGGCCGCGACGAACTCCTCCGGAAAACGGCCCGTCTCGTCGGCGCCGCGCCAGTATTCGTCGCCGAAGTCGGCCATCACCTTGGTGACGCCCTCGCGGATCGCTTCCTGTTCCTCGGTCAGCCAGAACCCCGACATCAATCCTCCGCCATGTTTGCTTGTGAGCCCGAAAACCGGCGCGCATCCAGCATCGCCGTCCAGGGGCCCGTATCCTCGCCGGCGAGATACGCCCGCATCATCGCCGCCACAAGCGGCGCCAGCAGCCAGCCGTTGCGCCGCGCGCCCATGGCCAGCCAGACTCCGGGCGCGGCGCTGGGCCCGACTAGCGGCAGTCCGTCCGGCGTCGCGCCGCGAATGCCGACCCGCACCTCGCCCTTGAAGGCGCGGGCTCCCATCTGGGCCGGCAGAACCTTGGCCAGCAGATTATAGACGGCCGCGTCGGGGGCCAGATCCGTTGCGCCAGGCTGCATGGTCGCCCCGACCAAGGCGCCGCCCGGCGAGGGAGCCACATAGCCGGCGTCCTGGCGCAGCACCGGCCCTGTACGCGGCGGCCCCAAAGTCCTGATGATCTGCCCCTTGATGCCAGAAACCGCGCTGCTTTCCGGGGCCCAGTTCACGCGCGACCAGCCCGTGGCGGCGACGGTGTCGGACCCGTCCGACGACGCCTCGATCCGCTCTGCCGAAAAGGCCACGCCATAACCCGCCGCGACCGTCCGCAGCCGCGACAGGGCCAGGGCCGGCTCGATCCTGAGGTCCTCGTCCGTGAACAGGCCATCGGGGCGCAGCTCATGGGCAATGCCCTGGCGCTTGAACTCAGCCGCGATGGCTTCGCGCCGCTCCCCGACATAGAGGGCGCCGCTCTGGTCGACGGGAATGCCCATGCGCGCCGCAAACCTCGGCCACATGTTCCGCGCTGCCCGCAGCAATGGCAGATGGCCCGCCGAAGCCGGATCAAGCGCCGTCTCGAAGGCCGGGGCCAGCATGCCGGCGGCCACCGTCGAAGCGCTGGCTTCGGGGGCCGGATCGAAGACCGTCACCGTGGCTCCGGCCTTGCCCAGTTCGGCCGCGATGGACAGACCCAGCACCCCCGCGCCGGCCACCCGCACTGTCCTGCCACGAAGACCTGTCATCGCCGCCAGTAGCCCTCTCGCGCCGGAGCCATCAGGGCGTGAACTTCAAGCCGACGCGCAGGGTGCGGGGCGCGTCGAAGCTCTCGATGCCATCGCCCGTCTGACCGGTTTCGACCGCCTCGTCCGTGGCGTTGTCCAGCGCCAGCCACAGGCTCGCCTGGCCAGACAGCCGCCAGTCGGCCCGCAGGTCGAGGGTCGTCGCCGCCCCCAGCGAGCGGCTGTTGAGGTCGTCCTCCCAGCGCTGGCCCTCATAGCGGACCTGGACCATCAGCTTGAGCGGCGGGGCGACCCGCCAGGTCAGGTCGGCCGTGGCGCTGACCTTTGGGGTCTGGGCCGGGCGCAGGCCGGTCAGCTGCGGCGCGACGCTGCCGCCGTCCACCTCCGCGTCGGTCCAAGCCCCGGCCAGGCGGAAACCGAACCCCTCCCCCCACTGTCGTGACACCTCGGCCTCGACCCCGACCGCATCGATGTCGCCAGCGTTCTGACGCTGGCGCAGCACGCCGCCGGCCGGGATGAAGCCGGCCACTGGAAACACCCCCGGCCCGACGCCAATGGTGACGTTGGTCACCGCCCCTTCCAGCCGGCTGGTGAACAGCGTAGCGCTCCAGCGCCAGCTACCCTCCCCGCCCAGCCCAAGCTCCGCGCCGTACAGCACCTCCGGCTCCAGGCCCGCATTGGCCTCGGTGACGTCGTTACCGACCCGGAACGGCCGATGCAGCTCGTTGAGCGTCGGCGGCCGGAAGCCGGCGTAGGTGGCGGCGCGGAACACCAGCGGCCCGTCCCGGCGCACCCCCAGCCGGGCCGTCGGCTGCCAGCCGTCGGCGTCATCAGGGGTGAGGCTCAAGGTCGGGGCGCCCCCGGCCAGATTGCGCTCACGCCGGCTGCCGTCGAAACTGGCCCAGTGATCGATCCGCCCGCCGCCGGTCAGCCGCCAAGCCCCGAAGTCCCGCCAGGCCTCGCCGTAGAGGCCGCCGACCGTCTGCGACCCGCCGGCGAGCCGCCCTCGGGTGAAGGCGCCGGCCATGAAGCGGAAATGCTCCCGCGTCTCGCCGTCGGCGTAGCGGAAGTCGCCGCCGACCTCCCAGCCCCCTGACCCGCGATCCATGCGCAGGGCGGCGTTGATCCCGACGCCAACGGCCGGGGTGGCATACTGCTCGTTGGCCGGCGTCGTCGTCGTCCGACCCGCGGCCACGGCGACCGAGCTGTTCTCAAGGTCGGAGACCCTGCTCCACAGCTGCACCCGCCACTCGGTTCCCAGCCCCGGCGAACGCCCCGCCACGGCCAGCGACGCCGACGCCCCGGTGGCCCGCGAACTGGCCCCGGACAGGCCGCTGTCGCGCTTCTCCTCGTAGGCCGAGGCGCGCAGCGCCAGATCGACGCCGCCAAGGCTCGGCGCGTAGCGCACGACGCCCGACATCGCCTCATAAGCCAGCGGCTCGTCCGCCGCGCCACGGCCGGCCCGCACTGGCGTCCAGCCTGCGGTTTGCTGCCAGGCGCCGGCCAGGAAGACATCGCCGACCGCGAAGGCCCCCTGCGCGCCGTAGCTTTCGCGCTCACCGATAAACACCTCATACTCGCCGTGCGCCGGCACGCTGGTTCGCTCGGCCAGCTGCACCACGCCCGTCAGCGCTCCGGCCCCATAGGGCCCTGCTCCGGCTCCGCGCACGATCAGAGCCCCCTCGATGCTGACCGGCGGCAGGCCCGACCAGATCACCCAACCACCGAACGGATCGTTCTGCGGCGCCCCATCGAGGGTCACCAACGCCCGCCCGGCGCCCGAGCCGGCGATGGAGCGCACCGACAGCCCCTGCGTCGTCGGGTTGGCCGCCACGCTGGAGGTGCGCCGGAACAGCTGCACGCCCGGCACGCTGGTCAGGGCCTCGTCGAGCCGCGGGGCGGTGGCGATGGCCTCGTCGATGCGCACCACCGAAAAGACGGCGTCGGCGGGCGAGGGCGCCAGCCGGGCGGCTTCGACGACGACGCGGTCTACGGTCGGGGGAATATCCTGGAGCATTCCGGCTGATCTAGCGCGCGCGCCGCCCGGGGCGAAGGAGATTCCCGCTCAATCCCGGAATGGCGCCGCCTGGGCCAGCAGCCAGTCGCGGAAGGCGACGATCTTCGGCGAGCGCCGCCGCTCCTTGGGATAGACCAGCCAATAGCCGTGGCCCAGCGGCATGACCGCCTCGAAGGGCCGCACCAGTCGGCCGGCCGCGATCTCCGCCGAGAACAGGATCGGCGAGCCCAACGCCACGCCCTGGCCGCCCAACGCCGAGGCGACCTCCAGGGTCTGGGTGTCGGCCATCAACCGGGTCGGCGCCGTCGGCCCCTGCGCCGGCGTCACCCCAGCCGCGCAAAACCAGGTCGACCATTCCGCGTCGGAACCGATGCGCGGCGCCTCCAGCAGATCCTCCGGCCGGGCCAGGCCGCCCAGCGCCTCCCGCATCCGAGGCGTGCAGAGCGGCGTCTGGACGGTCGGAAACAGGAAGTGGCTCTCCATGCCCGGCCAGTCGCCGGCCCCCGCCCGGACCCCGACATCGACATTGTCATGGGCCAGGTCGACCAGGCGGTTGCTGGTGTCCATCCGCACGGCCAGCCTGGGATGCGCCACCTGGAAAGCCCCGATGCGCGGCGCCAGCCAATGGGTCGCCAGGCTGTTCAGGGTGGTGATGGCCAGCACTCCCTCGCCGGTCTCGGTAAGGTCGGAGAACGCCACCCGCAGCAGGTTGACCGCCTCGCTCGCCGCCCGCGACAGCCGCTCGCCGGGCGGGGTCAGCACGACTTCGCGCGGCAACCGCTTGAAAAGGGCCTGATCGAGCCGCTTCTCCAACGCCTTCACCTGCCAGCTGACCGCCGCCTGGGTGATGCCCAGTTCCTCGGCCGCGCGGGTGAAGCTCTTCAGGCGGGCGGCGGCCTCGAAGACGCGGATGGCGCTGAGCGGCAGGGTGGCGAGAACATCTGGCATAAGCTGCACTAATGCATAGAGCAGGAGGACCGCTTTGTCAGCAGGCCCTCAATCCACGATCTTTCCCTGCCCACAAAGACATTGGACGAAAGAAAGATCATGGAAGAGCTCAATAGACAGCATAAGGACGTTCCGTTCGGCTGGCTGGCCATGCTGCAGGAATTCCTGGCCGCCCGCGCCGAACGCCAGGCGCATCAGATCGCCCGGCGCCGGTGGGACGAAGCCTTCCCGACGCTTCCCGGCGACCTGCACAATCTGGCAGACCCGCACTGAAAGCCAGGCTCCCGCCTACTTTGCTGCCGCCGCCTTCTGCTTGCCCTGCTGACGCCGCGCCAGATCGATCAGGTACTGGCGCACCGACTCGGCCTCATCGACGGTCACCAGGCTGGCGAACGACACCATGCCCTGCTCCTTGCGGTCGCCGTCGATGACGATGCTCTTGAAGATGGCCGCATCGGTGATGGTCGGCGAGTAGCGCAGGTCCGGGATCGAGAAGTTGGAGACCCCGCTGGTCCCATGACAGACGCCGCAGTTGGCGGCGTACACCGCCGTGCCGCTGGCGATCTGTTGCGGCGTGCCGGGCGTCACGGGCAGCTGCAGCGGCGTCTTTTCGGATACCGGGCGGGCCGGCAGCCTGTTCTTGCCGCCCAGCTTGAAGACCAGCAGCCGGCGCGGGCCTTCCGAGCGCGCATCGACCCCGGCCCCGGCCGAGACCGCAAAACCGCCGCCGTAGCCGGCCATCAAGGCGACATACTGCTCGCCGTCGATCTCATAGGTCATCGAGGGCGCGACGACGCCGGTCTGGGTGTCGAACCCCCACAGCTTCTTGCCATTGCCGGCGTCATAGGCCGCGAACTCGCCGGTGGCGCTGCCTTGGAAGACCAGCCCGCCGGCCGTGGCCAGCACGCCTCCGTTCCACGGCCCGTCGTGCTCGACCGACCACTTCTCGGTCTGGGTCACCGGATCCCAGGCCACCAGCCGGCCCTTCAGCGAGGCCTTGATGGCCTTCAGCTGCGCCTCGTCGTCAGGCAGGCCAGCGACCAGGAAGTCGATGCCGACGTTCCAGCCCTGCGGCCGATACCGGAAGTTGGTCTTGTCGCCGCCGGGCTGCATGTAGGGAAAGGGAATTTCCTGGGCCGGGATGTAGACCAGGCCTGTCTTCGGGCTGAAGGCCATCGGGTGCCAGTTGTGGGCCCCTAGAGGCCCCGGGTTGGAGAGGTGGATGGCCTTCTCGTAGCGCGCCCCCGGCGCCTCGATCGGCCGGCCGGTGACCTTGTCGACGCCGGTCGCCCAGTTGACCCCGGCGACATACTTCTCGGCCGAGATCAGCTTTCCGTCGGTTCGGTCCAGCACATAGAAAAAGCCGTTCTTCGGCGCCTGCATCAGCACCTTGCGCGGCTTGCCGCCGATAGTCAGCTCGGCCAGCACGATGTGCTGGGTGGCGGTGTAGTCCCAGGTCTCGCCAGGCGTGGTCTGGTAGTGCCAGACGTATTCGCCGGTCTCGGGCCGCAGGGCGACGATCGAGGACAGGAACAGATTGTCGCCGCCGCCGGGGCTGCGGATGTCGCGATTCCAGGGCGAGCCGTTGCCGACCCCGATATAGAGCAGGTCGAGCTCGGGGTCATAGGCCATCGAGTCCCAGACCGTGCCGCCGCCTCCGACCTTCCAGAACTCGCCGTTCCAGGTCTTGCGGGCGACCTCCTTCATCGCCTTGTCGCTGGCGACGCCGTCGGTCTCCTTCTCGCCGGGAACGGTGTAGAACCGCCAGGCCATGTCGCCGGTCTCGGCGTCGTAGGCCGACAGATAGCCGCGCACGCCCAGCTCGGCGCCGCCGTTGCCGATCAGCACCTTGCCCTTCACGACGCGCGGCGCGCCGGTGATGGTGTAGGGCTTGGACGGATCGACGGTCAGCTTGGACCAGGCGACCTTGCCGGTCTTCGCATCCAGGGCCTCCAGGCGCCCGTCGAGGGTGCCGTAGTACACGCGGCCACCCCACAGGGCGACGCCCCGGTTGACGCTGTCGCAGCAGGCCTTAACCCCGGTGCTGCGCGGAACCTTGGGATCATGCTCCCACAGCAGTTTGCCGGTCTTGGCGTCGAAGGCGCGCACCACCGACCAGGCGCTGGTGGTGTACATCACCCCGTCGGCGACCAGCGGCGTCGCCTCGATGCCGCGGTTCTCCGGCAGGTCAAAGGACCAGGCCAGGCCCAGCTGGCCGACGTTGGAGGCGTTTACCTTGTCCAGCGGACTGAACCGCTGTTCGGAATAGGTTCGGCCGTGGGTGACCCACTCGCCCGGCTTGCTGTCGGCGGCGGCGATGCGCGCCCCGTCCACGCCCTTCGGCCCACCACAGGCGGCCAGCGCCAGGCTTGCGACCGCCACGGCGGCCCAGATTGCGCGAGTGGCGCCCATCCCGATCTCTCCCAATGCAGATCACCGAGTCTGACGCCCGGTGTTAGGGGGCAGTATGGGCGCCCGACGCCGCGTCAATCAACGGCCCTTTGAGGGCCCTCGTCACCGGCTTTTCGAACAGCCGCCAGGACAGCCAACCGACCAGACAAGCTAGGCCCAGCGAAAACGGAATGAACAGCCAGGGCCGCCAGGTCCCGAACAGCACCGCCACCGCCCCGATGACCAGCGGATGGGTCAGGTAAAGGCTGTAGCTGGCGTCGCCGATGGCCAGGATCGGCGGCAGGCGCGGCAGGCCGCCCTCGGCCTCGACGGCGGTCAGGCCGGCGACGATCAGCAGGGCCGGAAAGCCCCAGAACAGCGGCCGCCACAGGTCCCATTCACTGCGCAACAGGGCCATGCCGATATACCAGGCGACGGCGATGGCCAGCATGCCCCAGCCGGCGGCGCTGCCCGGGCGAAAGTCGGTGGTCATGACCTTGGCCAACAGCACCCCGGCCAGGAACTCGAGGATCAGCGGATTGGCCAGCATCATATAGGCCGGCGGATAGAAAAATCCGCCCAGCCCCAGCGCCAGCAGGGCGCAGCTCAGCACCAGGAGCCGCCGCGACTGTGGAACCAGCAGGCAGGCGGCGAAGATCAGGTAGAAGACGGCCTCATAATTGAGGGTCCAGCCCAGCGACACGACGGGGAAGGGCAGGCCCTCGGGATTGCGGTGCTGGATGAAGGCCAGTGACTGCAGGACGTGCGACCAGGTCGGCTGCACATCCGGAAAGCGCAACGGAAACATCAGCGCCGCCGCCGTCAGGCCGAGCGTTACCACCCAGTACAGCGGCGCGATCCGCACCGCCCGCCGGCGCAGGAACTCCAGCGGCCGGATGCCGGTCCCCTCGGTCGTGCGCCACATGATGAAACCGCTGATGACGAAGAAGATATCGACCCCGGCCGCGCCGATGTCGAAGTCCAGCCGAGCCCACTGGAAGGCGTGAAAGGCCGCCACCGAGAACGCCGCCAGAGCGCGCAGATACTGTATCGACAGCAGGGGCCGCATCCGTCCCTCCCCAGGCCGAGCGCACGGGTAGTGATGCGCTGCTCCCGGTCCGCGCGCAACCGTCAGCCGACGACAGGGTCCAGGTTCGCCAGGATCGTCACCCACCCGTACTCTGTCCGTTCCCCGTACTCCGGCTCGACCCAGGCGGTCAGGGTCAGCCTGCAGCCACCCTCGGCAAAGGCCTCAATCTCCACCTCAACCCGGCTTCGGTCCGGCGAATAGGCCGGCACGCCATACTCGAAGACCAGCCGCCGCGGCCGCTCGATCTCCAGGTATTCGCCGACATGCTCGGCGTCGATATCGCCGCGCCGTTCGGTGAAGTTGAACATCCCGCCCACCACCGGGTCGATCTCCACCTTGATCATCTCGCCGCCCGGGGTGGCAAACAGAAATCGCCCGGCCATGCCCGGATCGAGCCAGGCGTCGAACACCCGCTCGGCGGGCGAGCTGTAGGTATGGCTGACGGTCAGTCTGACGAGCCTGGTCATCGGGCGTCTTCCTCTCGCAGGATGTCGTCGAGCAGCTGAAGTCGGGCGGACCAAGCCGCCTTCTGGCCGGCGATCCAGTCCGCCGCCCCGTCCAGCGCCACGGGATCGAGGGTCAGCAGATGCTCCCGCCCTGCCCTGCGCCGCCGCACCAGCCCGCCGCGCTCCAGCATGCGGATGTGTTTGGAGACGGCGTTGAGCGACAGCTCGAACGGCCGGGCCAGCTCGGTGACCCGCGCCTCGCCGAGGGTCAGCCGGGCGAGGATGGCGCGCCGGGTCGGGTCGGCCAGGGCTGTGAGCGTGGCGTCCAGATTCATTATTCAACCATATGGGTGAATAATGTCCGGGGTCAACAGTGGCCTTCCGCCGTGGCAAGATCGCGCCATGGCCAAGCAGTTCGACCGAATCGGCGCCCCACACGCCGTCTTCATCGCCAGGCAGCACGTCTTCTTCACCGCCAGCGCCACGGCCGACAGCCGCATCAACCTGTCGCCCAAGGGCCTCGACGCCCTGCGGGTGCTGGACGAGCACAGCGTCTGCTGGCTGGACCTGACCGGCAGTGGCGCCGAGACCGCCGCCCACATGCGCCACGACGGCCGCCTGACGGTTATGGTCTGCGCCTTCCAGGGTCCGCCATTGATCCTGCGCCTCTACGGGCGCGGAACCTGCCTGCCGCGCGGCGACGCGGCCTACGCCGAACTCCTCGGCCGCGCCTTCGACGGCAATGAGCCGCTCGGCGCCCGCCAGATCGTCCGCCTCGACGTCGACCTAGGGCCTGTGGAGATTCATCGCGAGTGGATGACGGCGGCGGCGAGGTAGATCATGGCTGAGAAGCTCTGATCGGTCTTGTCGCTGCGCATGGCGATACGTTTGAACTCTTTGAGT
>JBKJSF010000066.1:0-2869 GCA_046595895.1 Caulobacter sp.
CTGGGCGCGCTTGGCACGCCCCTGACCTACGGCACCGCCAAGGCGGCGGTGAACCACCTGACCAAGGAGCTGGCCCAGATCGCCGGCCGCAAGGGCGTGCGGGTCAACTGCATCGCCCCCGGCAACATCATCTTCCCGGGCGGCGACTGGGAGGACCGCTCGACCGGTCCCCGGGCCGACAACTGGAACCGCTGGCTCCGCCGCGAGGTGCCGCTGCGACGGTTCGGCACCCCGGCCGAGATCGGCTCGACGGCGGCCTTCCTGATGAGCGACCAGGCCAGCTTCATCCACGGCGCCGTCGTGCCCGTCGACGGCGGCCAGACCAAATAGGAGTGAGCCTCATGACCGCACCGACCAACAACGACGCCTCCTACGAACACCTCAACGTCCGTCTATCAGGCGAGACCGCCTGGGTGACGATGAACCGCCCGGAGAGCCTCAACGCCCTCAACCGCAAGCTGGTCGAGGAGCTGCGCGATTTCTTCGTCGGCCTCTACTGGCGCCGTGATGTGCGCGTCGTCGTGCTGCGGGGCGCAGGCACGGCCTTCAGCGCCGGCCTCGACCTCAAGGAGCGCAGCGACGGCAACCAGAAGCGCAGCATCGGCGCCGGCCTGACCGCCCAGCGCCGCATCAGCGAGATCGTCATCGCCATGCGCCGGTGCCCCCAGCCGATCGTCGCCTGCATCGACGGGGCCGCGGCCGGCGGCGGCTTCGCCCTGGCCCTGGCCAGCGACGTGCGGATCGCCACCGCGCGGCTGCGCATGAACGCCGCCTTCATCCGCATCGGCCTGACCGCCTGCGACATCGGGGTCAGTTATTTCCTGCCGCGCATGGTCGGCAGTTCGGTGGCGGCGGAATACATGCTCACCGGCCGCTTCATCACCGCCGATCGGGCCCGCGAACTGGGCCTGATCAGCCAGATCGTCGAGGCCGACCAGCTCGACGCCGTGGCGCAGGGCTTCGTCGATGACATGCTGCACGCGACGCCCTTGGGCCTGCGGCTGACCAAGGAGTGCCTAAACCACGCCATCGACGCCCAGGGGCTGGAAGCGGTCATCGCCATGGAAGACCGCAACCAGATCCTGGCCAGCGCCGACGGCGATTTCCAGGAAGGCGTGCGGGCCTTCCTGGAAAAACGCCGGCCGGTTTACGACAGCCGCGAGTCTTAGTTCCTCCCCTCTCGGGGGAGGTGGCAGGCGCCGACAGGCGACTGACGGAGGGGGTCACCGCGAACGACAGATCATCATGATGTCGCCGCCCACGGTGAGGACCCCCTCCACCACGGCCTACGGCCGCGGTCCCCCTCCCCCGATGGGGGAGGATCTGGTCAGCAGGTGGAAGCGCAGGCACATGGCCAGCGCCGCCACCGCCAGCCCGAAGGCCAGGCCGATCCAGATGCCCAGGCCGCCCATGCCGAGGGTGACCCCAAGCAGGATGCAAACCGGGGCCCCGGCCAGCCAGTAGCTGCCCCCGGCCAGGATCATCGGCCAGCGGGCGTCCTTCAGGCCGCGAAGGCTCAAGGCCCCGACCACTTGCAGGGCGTCGAACAGCTGGAAGGCCGCCGCCACCTTGAGGAACAGCGCCGCCAGGGCGATGACCTTCAGGTCTTCAGCCGTCCGCCCGGCGATGTACAGCCCGGCGATCTGCGTGCCGGCCAGGGCCATGGCGACCCCGAACAGCAGCACCACCCCTCCACCCGCGACCATGGCCACGAAGCCAGCCCGCCGCGTGCCCGCATGGTCGCCGGCCCCGGCATAGAGACCGACCCGCACCGTGGCCGCCATGGCGATCCCCAGGGGCACCATGAAGGTCACCGAGGCGAAATTCAGGGCCACCTGGTGCGCCGCCAGGGTGGCGGCCCCGAAGGTGCCGGCCACCAGGGTCATGGCGTTGAACAGCATGGCCTCGAACAGCATGGTCAGGCCGATCGGCACTCCGAGTCGGAAGAGCTCGGTGAACCGGGGCCAGTCAGGCCTGCTGAAGCCCTCGAACATCTTCACGCGTCGCAGGGCGGGGTCGAAGCGGATGACCACGACCATGGCCAGGAAGGCGAACACCGCCGAGGCGGATGTGGCGATCCCGGCCCCGACAATGCCCAACGCCGGCAGGCCCAGGTGTCCGAAGATCAGCGCCCAGGCCAACACGAAGTTGAAGCCGATCGAGGCCAGCATGACGTACAGCGACGCCCTCGGCCGCTCCATGGCGGTGGCGATGTTGCGCAGCACCTGGAAGCCGAAGGTGAAGGGCAGGCCAAAGCACAGCATGGCCGTGAACTTGCCCGCGTCGCGCGCCAGTTCCGGTTCCTGCCCGAGGTTCGCCAGGATCCAGCCGGCCGACAGCAGGACGGGGAACAGCGGCAGCGGCAGGGCGATGGCCACCCACAGGCCCATGCGCGAGACCGCCCGGGGACCGGCGAGGTCGTCCGGATTGCGGCCCAGCATCTGGGCGATGATCGGGGCCACGGCCGCCGTCGGTCCGCCGCCCATCAGCCAGCAGAAGTAGTAGACGGTGTTGCCGATCGCCGCCGCCGCCAGCGCATGGGAGCTGAGCCGGCCCAGCAGCACCACGTCGGTGGCGAGGATGGCCATCTGCGCCAGCTGGGTGAAGATCAACGGGCCGGACAGCCATAGCAGGGCTTTCGCCTCGGCGATCCATTCGGGCAGGCGGCCGCCGGGACTGAGGCGGCTGGAGAACGTTTGGGAAGTGAGATGCGTCATGTCGGTCTCTCGGGTCTTTTGGCCCGGGCCCGACGCGCTGGATGGCGGATACAAAAAACCCCTCCGGAGCGTCGGGCTCGGGAGGGGGCGGTTGAGGTTTCAGATGATCTGAAGACTCAGGCGAACTCCTCGCGAGCGCAGGCAGTCGGGCG
>JBKJSF010000124.1:0-43103 GCA_046595895.1 Caulobacter sp.
CTGCTGACCGCCTCCGCCGCCCGCGACGGCGCCTCGGGCGTGCGGATGATCGCCCTGGTCGAGATGGCCTATGCCTCTGGCCTCCGCGTATCCGAACTGCTGGCCCTGCGGGTCGAGGCCGTGCGCCGCGATCCCGCCTACCTCATCGTCCGCGGCAAGGGCGGCAAGGAGCGGCTCGCCCCCCTCAACGCCTCGGCGCGGGAAGCGGTGAAGGCCTGGCTGATCGTTCGCGACGCCGCTCGTCCGGAAAAGGCGCCCGACAGCCCATGGCTGTTCCCGTCGGGCACGACCGCCAGCCATCTGACCCCCCGTCGCTTCGCCCAGATGCTGGATCAGGCGGCGCTGGACGCGAACATCGACCCCGCCCGGGTCAGCCCCCACGTCCTGCGCCACGCCTTCGCCACCCATCTGCTGGAAGGCGGCGCCGACCTGCGGGTGGTGCAGACCCTGCTCGGCCATAGCGACATCGCCACCACCCAAATCTACACCCACGTGGCCGGCGACAGGCTGCGGGCCGTCGTCGAGAGCAAGCACCCGCTCGGGCGCAAGAGCTAAGCGGCCTTGAACCTTGGGCCGATCCGTACCCGGATCATCCAGAAGGCCAGCAGAACCAGCACCAGCAGGGCCGGCCCGAAGATGACCAGCAGCGGCGGCGACTCCACCTCGATCCGCGCCAGCATCACCGGGACCTGCGCCCCGAAGGAGCCGGTGGCGATGAACATGGCCAGGCACATGCGCCACAGGTGGCGAGCGATACGGGCCGCGCCGGTGAGGCCGCCCTTGATCATCACCCGCAGGTCGAGACCGGCCGCCAACAGGGCGACCAGCCCCGCGGTCAGGACGACCGGCGATCGCTCGCCGGGCGGCAGGTCGGCCGGTGGTCCGCCGGGCAGGGTTAGGACGGCGACCGCGCCGGCGATGGAGACGGCGGCCATTCCCAGCGGGATCAGGGCGCTGGCCCGTTCGATCCAGCCGAAGGTGTTGGGCGGCCGACGCACCGCCAGCCAGGAACTGAGCACCAGATAGAAGGTGAAGGCGCCTGCGAAGATGTTGCCCGGCTTGGCGATGATCACCCCCAGCACAGCCGTGCTGACGGCCAGCAGCATTATGGCGCCGACATAGATGACCCCGGTCCGTCGGTGCAGCCCGGCGCCCTTGCGGGAGAACAGAGCCACGAAGCCGGTGATCGAGGCCACCGTGCCGGCCGCGATATGGACGGCCAGGATCAGCAGATGAAGGCTCATGCCGCCGCCGGGGCGGGCCTGTAGCGACGGCCCAGACGCACCCGGATCAGCCAGAAGGCCATCAGGGCCAGCACCAGCAGCGCCGGCCCAAAGCCCACCATCGTCGGCGGCGGCTCAAGGTCCATGCGCCGCGCCAGCAGCGGTAGCTGGGTCGCGAAGGAGCCGATGGCGATGAACAGCGCCAGGCACATCCGCCAGAGGTGGCGCGAGACCCGGGCCGCGCCTGTCAGCCCGCCCCGGCGCAGGGTCCAGAGGTCGGTGGCCACCGACAGCGTCGCGATGACCCCGAACACCAGATACATCGTCGGCTTGCCGGAGAAATCCGGATCGTCGTCGTAGAGCCTGCCCGGGAAGGCGGCGACCAGGGCCGCCACGGTCAAGGCCCCGATGGCGACCGCCGAGCCCCACCAGGGCGCCCAGCGCTCGACGCGGCTCAGGGTCCCCGGCCGGGCCCTGACGATCCCCCAGGCGGTGACGATCAGATAGAGGGTGAGGGCGGCGGCGAAAGCGTTGACCTTCTGGACCCGGATCGTCGCCATCACCAGGGCCACCCCGGCCATCACCAGCATTGCGTAGAAGAACACGATCCCCGCCTTGCGGTGCAGCCAGCGGCCCTTGGGGGCCAGCAGGGCGACGGGGCCGGCAATGATCGCCACCATGCCGCCGACGACGTGGACCAGGGCGGTGGGAGACAACTCGAGCAACGGGATACACTTTCCTGTTTGTCACTTGGCCTTGACGCGATTGAAGCCCAGCGTCGGGCAGGAGGAGCCTTTGGGCCATGACGCCGGATGCCAAAGACATGATCGCGCGTTGCAGCGGGCCGCAGGCGGGCCCCACCGTGGCCGCCGGCGTGGCCAGGGGGCTCGCCGACTATGCCGCCGGGCGCGGGGCGGATCGGGCCGCCCTGCTCAGGAGCGCCGGGCTCACCGAGGCCGACCTCGCCGACCTCGACGACCGCGTCGCCCTGTCCCGCTACATCGCCCTGATGCGAGCGGCCAAGGTCGCCTGCGACGACCCGGCCCTGGCGCTGCATTTCGCCGAGGCGCTTGACCTGTCACGGATCTCGGTGGTCGGGCTGATCACCCATGCCGCCGAGACGATGGCCGACGCCTTCGCCCAGCTGAACCGCTATGGCCGCCTGGTCATGGAGGTCGACGGGGTCGCCGAAGGAGAGCGCTTCGCCATGACCCAGCGCGGCGCGGAGATCTGGCTGGTCGACCAGCGCGCCCGGCCGAACGACTTCCCCGAGCTGACCGAAAGCACCTTCACCCGCTTCGCCATCGGTCCGCGCCAGTTCCTACCCCGGCCGATCGTCACCGCCGTCGAGGTGACCCACCCCCGGCCGGCCCATGCCGCCGAGTACGATCGCGTCTTCGGCGTGCCGGTGACCTTCGAGGCGCAGTGGAATGGCCTGCGGATGGACATGAGCCTGGCCGGCCATCCGGTCGCCCTCTTGCCCCGTTACGCCTTTGGCGTCCTGACCGATCGGGCCGACACCCTGCTGTCGGAGCTGTCGCGCGCCACCACCCTGCGCGGCCGGGTTGAGGGGCTGCTGCTGCCGGTCCTGCATACCGGCAAGGTCGGCGTCGACGATGTGGCCGGCCAGCTGGGGGTCAGCCGCCAGACCCTGTTCCGCCGGCTCAAGGCGGAGGGCGCGACCTTCGAGGCAGTGCTCGACAGCCTGCGCCACCGCCTGGCGCTGGACTATCTGTCGGCTCGCCGGGTGTCGGTAAACGAAACCGCCTACCTGGTCGGCTTCTCCGAGCCGGCGGCGTTCTCGCGGGCCTTCAAGCGCTGGACGGGACACTCGCCGCGCGACGCCCGCATGGCCGGGCGCTAGGGGTGCGGGACCGGTTGAAGGCCTGGGCCCGGGGGATCAAACGGGATGCCCTGACCGTCTGGCTGGCGGCGCGTGATCCTCGCACGCCATGGTGGGTCAAGGGCCTGGCCCTGGCGGTGGCGGCCTATGCCTTCTCGCCGATCGACCTGATCCCGGACTTCATTCCGGTTCTGGGCCTGCTCGACGACGCCATCATCGTCCCGCTGGGCATCCTGCTGGTCTCACGGCTGGTCCCGGCTCAGGTCTGGCGTGAAAGCCGCGCCAAGGCCGAGACCCTGGCCGAGCGACCGATCAGTCGGGCGGCGGCGGTGGCGGTGGTGCTGGTCTGGTTGGTCGGCATCGCGGTCTGCCTGTGGCTGGGCTGGCAATTCGTTCGGCCCGGAACGGCTTGACGCACCGCAGCGCGGCAACCAAACACGTTCGCATCTGCGATATGGACGGGAGAGCGCGCGATGAAGACGCCGCGGGGATATTTCAAGCCTCTGGCCATCGGCGCCCCCATGCCGCCGCGCGAACTGCCCGTCCGGGTCGAGCGCATGATTCACTTCGTGCCGCCGCATCTGGACAAGGTCCGCGCCAAGGTTCCGGAGATGGCCAGGCAGGCCGATGTGATCCTCGGCAACCTCGAAGACGCCATCCCCGCCGACGCCAAGGACGCCGCCCGCGCCGGCTTTATCGCCATGGCCAATGAGACCGACTTCGCCGCGCTGGGCGTCGGCCTGTGGACCCGCATCAACTGCCTGAACAGCCCCTGGCACTTCGACGACGTGACCCAGATTGTCGAGGGCGTCGGCGACCGGCTCGACGTCATGATGATCCCCAAGGTCGAGGGGCCCTGGGACATCCACTACATGGACCAGTTCCTCGCCGTGCTCGAGGCGCGGCACGGGTTGAAGAAGCCGATCCTGCTGCACGCCATCCTGGAGACCGCCGAGGGCGTCAACAACGTCGAGGCCATCTGCGCCGCCAGTCCGCGCATGCACGGCATCAGCCTTGGACCCGCCGACCTGGCCGCCAGCCGCGGCATGAAAACCACCCGGGTCGGCGGCGGCCACCCCTTCTACAAGGTGATCGAAGATCCCCGGACGGACGGCGCCGCTCGCGTCGCCGCCCAGCAGGACATCTGGCACTACACCTTCGCCAGGATGGTCGACGCCTGCGCCGCCCACGGCATCAAGGCCTTCTACGGCCCGTTCGGGGCCATCGACGATCCGGAGGCCTGCGAACAGCAGTTCCGCAACGCCTTCCTGCTCGGCTGCGCCGGGGCCTGGAGCCTGCACCCCAGCCAGATCGACATCGCCAAGCGGGTGTTCAGCCCGGACCCGGACGAAGTGAAGTTCGCCCTTCGGATCCTGGAGGCCATGCCCGACGGCACGGGCGTGGTCATGCTCGACGGCAAGATGCAGGACGACGCGACCTGGAAACAGGCCAGGGTGATGGTCGATTGCGCCCGCCAGATCGCGGCGCGGGACTTGGCGTTCAAGGATCTCTACGGCTTCTGACGCCGTGCCGCCGATGATTGAACGGTGGCAATGCATCTGGCGGAACATTGTTTGGTCCCTATATGTTCTCCCGTGAGGGGGCGGGAGCGTTGAGCCGCCTTGCGCGTTGGGAGAGGCGGGATGGCATTCGACACCGACGATCGCGAGACGCTGGCCCTGTCGCTGGCCGGGGCCCGGCAGCGGACAATGGATCTTGCCGCGCCGTTGTCGGCCGAGGACATGCAGCCTCAGGCCATGGCCGACGCCAGCCCGACCAAATGGCATCTGGCCCACACCACCTGGTTCTTCGACGAATTTATTCTGCGGCCACATGGCTATGCGCCGGAGGCGCCGGCGGATGCCCGGTTCCTGTTCAACAGCTACTATGAGGCGGTCGGCGAGCGGCACCCGCGGCCGGATCGCGGCCTGGTCACCAGACCGGGCGTGCAGGCGGTCCTCGACTGGCGCTTGCGGGTCGATGAGGCGCTGGCGACCCTGTTTGCGACCGCGCCCTCGGCCCTGGTCGATGACTTGGCGCCGCTGCTGGCGCTCGGCCTGAACCATGAGGAGCAGCATCAGGAGCTGCTGCTGATGGACATCCTCAGCCTGTTCGCCCTGCATCCCGGCGCCCCGGCCTATCGCGGCGACCTGGCGTCCGCCGCCGGGCCGGCGCGGGGGCCGCTTAGCTGGACGCATCATGATCGCGGCCTGGTCGAAATCGGGGCCGGGGAGGGCGGCTTCGCCTTCGACTGTGAGCGGCCGCGCCAGAAGGTCTGGCTGGAGCCCTTCTCCCTGGGCGACCGGCTGGTGACCTGCGGCGACTGGCTCAGCTTCATCGAGGATGGCGGCTACGAGACGCCGGCCCACTGGCTGTCGGACGGCTGGGACCGGGCCCAGGCGGTGGGCTGGCGCAGCCCCGCCTACTGGGACCAGGAGGACGGCGTCTGGAGCCGTCGCACCCTGGCCGGCCGCGAGACCGTCGATCCCGGTGCTCCGGTCTGCCACGTCAGCTTCTACGAGGCTGACGCCTACGCCCGCTGGGCCGGTGCGCGTCTGCCGACCGAAGCCGAATGGGAAGCGGTCGCCGAGGGCCGGCCCATGGCCGGCAACTTCCTGGAAAGCGACATCCTGCGTGCCGCCGCCTCTGGCGGGGACCAGCTTTTCGGCGACGTCTGGGAATGGACGGCCAGCGCCTACAGCCCCTATCGCGGCTTCAGCCCCGCGGCCGGGGCGGTCGGCGAGTACAATGGCAAGTTCATGTCCGGCCGCCAGGTGCTGCGCGGCGGCGCCTGTGTCACGCCGGCGGGCCATATGCGGGCCAGCTACCGAAACTTCTACGAACCCCATCAGCGCTGGATGTTCTCCGGGCTGCGACTGGCGAAAGACTTCGCATGAACCAGCTCACACGCCTGCACCCCGACCTGGAACGCGTGCTGTTCGCCGAGGACATGATCGCCGGCCTGTCGAAGAGCCCCAAGGCGACGCCGCCCAAGTGGTTCTACGACGCCGCCGGCTCGGCCCTGTTCGGCGAGATCACGCGGCTGGAGGAATACTACCCGACGCGCACCGAAATGGCCCTGCTGGCGGAGCAGGCCGTGGATATCGCGCAGGCCGTCGGCCCCGGCCGCACGGTGGTCGAATACGGCTCCGGCTCGGCCGCCAAGGCCATCGCCCTGCTCGGCGCCCTTGAGGCGCCGGCCGGCTATCTCTGTGTCGAGATCGACCCCGGCGCGGCCCGGGCCACGGCCAACGAGGTGGCGGCGACTTTTCCCGACCTGCCGGTGCGTGGCGTGGCCGGCGACTTCACCCATCTGGAGGGCGAGGTGGCGGCCGGCTCCCGGCCCCGGCTGGGCTTCTTCCCCGGCTCGACCATCGGAAACTTTCCGCCCGAGGAGGCGGGGCCGCTGCTGGCCGCCATGCGCGAGCACCTGGGTCCCGGCGGTCAGTTGCTGCTCGGCGCAGACCTGATCAAGGACGCGGCCGTGCTGGAGGCGGCCTATGACGACGCCCTGGGGGTCACCAGTCGGTTCAACCTGAACCTGCTGGCGCGGGCCAACCGCGAACTGGGCGCCGACTTCGACCTGGAGGGGTTTGACCACCGGGCCGTCTGGAACGTTGCAGCAGCGCGTATCGAGATGCATCTGGTTGCGAGCAAGGACCAAACGGTAACCATCGACGGTCATCGCTTCGCCTTCGTGGCCGGTGAAACCATCCATACCGAGAGCAGCTACAAGTTCGACGAAAGCCGTTTGAAAACCTTGGCTTGCACCGGTGGCTGGTCGATCGAGCGGCTCTGGACGACGCCGGACTGCCCCTTCGCCCTGGCCCTGCTGACCGCCTCGCCCCGTTAACCGGGCGTCGATCACAATTCACTGAACCCGGGTTTTCAAAACCACCCTGCTCAAAATAGGGTGCCGCGCGCCATTCCCCCAGGCGCGAGCGGAGCACTCCAGCATGGCCAACATCATCGGCACGTCCGGCGACGACAATCTCTTCGGAACCCCCACTGACGACACCATCAGCGGCCTTGACGGCAACGACAACCTGCGCGGGCAGGCGGGCGACGACATCCTCGACGGCGGCGACGGCGATGACCTGCTGCGCGGCGGCGACGGAAACGACACCAGCTATGGCGGCGCCGGCAACGACTATCTGCAGGGTGGTGAGGGCGACGATGTGGTGGACGGCGGGGCCGGCGTCGACCGCGCGGCCTTCCTGCTGCTGGCGACCGACCCGCAGGTCGGGGCGACGGTCGACCTGGCCATCCAGGGCGTGGCCCAGGACACCGGTCACGGCCTCGACACCCTGATCGGCATCGAGCAGGTCTCCGGCACCATCTACAGCGATACCCTCAGCGGCGACGGCGGCGCCAACTGGATCTGGGGCAGCGTGGCCGGTCCCGGCGGGACCTCTGGCGACGACGTGCTGTCGGGCCGCGGCGGCGATGACCTGCTGGAGGTCAGCCAGGGAAACCACATCCTCGACGGCGGCACGGAAACCGACACCGTCAGCTTCTTCAGCAACGGCGACATCGGCCTCGCAGGCCCGAACGGCGTCACCGTCAGCCTGGCGCTGCAGGGCGGCGCGCAAGACACCGGCCATGGGTTGATGACGCTCACCGGCGTCGAGAACCTGTCAGGCTCGGTGGTCAACGATACTCTAACCGGAGACGCCGGGGCCAATGTCCTGGCCGGCGCCGACGGCGATGATACGCTGAACGGCGGCGACGGCGAAGACACCCTGCTCGGCGATGGCCAGTTCGCCATAGACTTCCCGGTGATCGGCACCGCCGGCCCGATCACCCGCTTCGACGACCGGGGCGCCGCCGGCGACGACATCCTCAACGGCGGCAACGGCTTCAACACCCTCAACGGCGGGGCCGGTAGTGATACCGCCGACTATGGCGACGCCGAGGGCGTGGTCACCGTCGTGCTCGGCAGCGGCTATGGCGAGCGGCTGGACGTGACCGGGAGCGTCATCCTGGGGACCGACACTCTGATCGGCATCGAGAACGCCAGCGGCGGCGCCTTCGCCGATATTCTGCTCGGCGACGGCGCCGCCAATGTGCTCAGCGGCCAAGGCGGCGACGACATCCTGCGCGGCCTCGGCGGCGACGATGTCATGAACGGCGGCGATGGCGATGACCTGCTGCGCGGCGGCCAGGGCGTCGATACCTTCAACGGCGGCGACGGCGCCGACCGCATCAGCCTGTTCGAGAACGGAGCCACCTCCGGCGCCTACGTCGATCTGGAGACCCAGCAGGTGCTCAACGACGGCTTCGGCAACGTCGAAACCCTCAGTTCCATCGAAGGCGTCGGCCTCGGCACCCTTTTCGCCGATACCTTCCTGGGCAGCAGCGGCGCCAACTTCATCTTTGCCGGCACGGGCGACACCGTCGATGCGCGGGGCGGCGATGACGACGTCCTGCTGGCCGGGGCGACGGCCAGCCTTGATGGCGGCGACGGTATCGACAGTCTGGAATTCTCGGCCTTCCGCTTCACCGATCCGGACCTCAACGGCATTCCGAACCAGGAAGACGCGCTGGGCGGGGTGTTCGTCAGCCTGATCGCCGGCCGAATCTATGACGACGGCTTCGGCGACGGCGGCCTGATTTTCAACGTCGAGAACGTCACCGGCACGGACTTCGACGACCTCCTATTCGGCGACGCCCAGAACAACGTTCTGATCGGCCTGGGTGGCGACGACCAGATCCGAGCCAATGGCGGCGCCGACACCCTCGACGGCGGCGACGGCGACGACCTGCTGCGCACCGGCAGTGGGACCGACACCTTGCTTGGCGGCGGCGGCTTCGACCGGGTCAGCTTCTACAATCTGAACGCCACCCAGGGCGTCGTCGCCAACCTCTCGACCCAGACCATCGCCAACGACGGTTTCGGCAACGCCGAGACCATGAGCTCCATCGAGGGCCTGGGGTCTCACACCCGCTTCGCCGACCACTTCACCGGCGACGACGCGCGCAACCAGTTCCTGATCGGCGGCGGCGACACCCTCTATGCCCTGGGCGGCGACGACGACATCCAGGTGGATGACGCCCCGGTCCGGCTCGATGGCGGGGCGGGGGTCGACAGCATCACCCAGTTCACCTTGACCCGGCTCGTCGACACCAACGCCGACGGCATCTCGGAAGTCGAGGCGGCGACGCATGGGGTGACGGTCAGCCTGCATAGCGGCAGGATCATTGATGACGGTTTCGGCGGCTCGGGCCGGCTCTACAGTATCGAGAACCTCGGCGGCTCGGCCCTGAACGACGACCTCACCGGCGACAACGGGAGCAATGAGCTGACGGGCCACGAAGGCGACGATACCCTGTCCGGGCGCAACGGCGACGACGTCATCGACGGCGGCCTTGGACGCGATGTCCTCAGCGGCGGCTCGGGCGCCGACACCTTCATCTATACCAGCCTGGACGACAGCAGCGTCGCCGCGGCGGGCCGGGACGTCATCACCGATATCGGCAAGGGCGACGTCATCGACCTGTCAGCCATCGACGCCAACAGCATCGCGGCCGGGGACCAGGCCTTTACCAAGGTGGCGGCCTTCACCGGCGTGGCGGGCCAGCTGACCATCACCGCCGTCAGCAAGGCGGTTACCCTCGTACAGGGTGACGTCAACGGTGACGGGGTGGCCGACTTCGCCATCGAGCTTTCCAGCAAGCAGTCAGGCTTCAACAGCTTCGTCTTCTGAGTTGGGCGGGGGAGGCGGTCTGCGGACCGCCTCCACCCCGCTCGCTTCAGAATCGCGGCATATGGGTTCCATCGGCGGCGGACAGCGATTAGGTTCGCCCCCTTTCGGAACGGGCTGCGTTAGGCGAACTATGGTCCACCACTATCTCGAGTTCGAACGGCCGATCGCCGAACTGGAAGGCAAGATCGAGGAGCTGAGCAAGCTTTCCGACGCGGCCGGCGCCAGTTCTTTCGAGACCGAGGTCGAGTCCCTGCGCGGCCGCCTCGACGACCTGCGTCGCGAAGCCTATTCCAAGCTCGATCCCTGGCAGAAGACCCAGGTCGCCCGCCATCCCGAGCGGCCCCACTTCGTCGACTTTCTCAGCGGCCTGATCGATGAATTCGTCGAGCTGCGTGGCGACCGCAAGTTCGCCGACGACCAGGCCATCCTAGGCGGCCTCGGCCGTTTCCGGGGCGTGCCGGTGCTGGTCATCGGCCAGGAGAAGGGCCACGACACCACCACCCGGCTAAAACATAACTTCGGCATGGCCAGGCCCGAAGGTTACCGTAAGGCCGTCCGACTGATGGACATGGCCGAACAGTTCAACTTGCCGGTGCTCAGTTTCATCGACACCGCAGGGGCCTATCCCGGCCTGGGGGCCGAGGAACGCGGCCAGGCCGAGGCCATCGCCCGCGGCACCGAGCGCTGTCTGACCCTGAAGGTTCCGATGATCGCCACCGTCACCGGCGAGGGCATGAGCGGCGGGGCCATCGGCATCGCCGCCGCCAACCGCGTGCTGATCATGGAGCACGGCATCTATTCGGTGATCAGCCCCGAGGGCGCGGCCTCCATCCTGTGGCGCGACGGCGCGCGGGCCCGGGACGCCGCCACCCAGATGCACATCACCGCCCAGGACCTGATCAAGACCGGGGTGATCGATCGCATCATCGACGAGCCGCCGGGCGGGGCCCATTCGGATCCGGCCCTGGCCATCGGCCTGGTCGGCGATGTCATCGAGGATGAGCTCAAGCTGCTGCTGAACCTCTCCCCCGAGCAGCTGCTGGCCCAGCGGGCCGAGCGTTACTATGCCATTGGCCGGGTTGCGCCGGCTCAGGCCTGACCCCCCGTTTCGGGGTCGCATTGCGTCGTTCGGCGGGCCATGATCCCCTGACCTGCAGGGGGAACTATCCATGCGCCTGATGATCGCTATCGCCGCCAGCGCCGTCCTCGCGGCCATCGCCGCGCCCGCCGCCGCCCAGAGCAAGGAATGCAAGGCGTTCCGGAGCGGGGCCGGCTGGGCAGTCAAATATGTCGTGTACACGCGCGCCGACGGCCAGGTGTTCGACACCGTCACCACCACGACCTACCAGGTCACCGTGCCGGAGACGAAGGGCACGGACTACGCCGTCAACTATGACCAGGGGCGGCTGGCCAAACCGGTCAAGGGCGTGGTCATCCTCGAATACGGCAAGGGGCCCGGCGCCGAGGCGCTGGGCAAGGTCGCCCTGGCCGCGCCGGGCTATTTCAGCGCCCGGCAGTCGATGATGGCCGGCCTCGACGGCAAGCCGACGCCGGTGTTCACGCATCGGCTGCTGCTCAAGGCCGGGCCGGCTCGCGGCTTGCTCTGGCAGGCGGATGCCAGGATGGTCCGCACGCCAAAGGCCATGGAAGCCCAGCAGTTCGACAGCGCTATGGCGGGCCTCGGCTCCTCCGATATCGAAATGCTCGGCCCGGGCGGCCTGGCCGACGCCCGCAAGGCGGCGGGGATCATCACCCAGCTTGCCAAAGGCGGCCGGGTCGAGATCCAGATCATGGAGGCGGGCAAGCCGGTCACCGTCGGCGGCTTCGACATCACCGACGCCGTCGCCAGGGCGGCCGGTGACGGCGCCGCGGCCGCCAAGGCCGAGGCCGACCGCAAGGCGGCGGCAGGGCAGTGCCTGGCCGGCTGAAATCCCGCTTGCCTGACGCGGGGTGATATTCCGATAAGGTCGTCCCAACAAACGTTTGGGAGCCGCACCATGGCCATTCGCACCCGCTTCACCGAGCTGTTCGGCATCGAGCATCCGATCGCCCAGGGCGGCATGCAGTGGGTCGGCAAGGCCGAGCTGGTCGCCGCCGTGGCCAACGCCGGGGCGCTGGGCTTCATCACCGCCCTGACCCAGCCGACGCCGGAAGAGCTGGCCAAGGAAATCCAGCGGACCAAGGACCTGACCGACAAGCCGTTCGGCGTGAACCTGACCATCCTGCCGGCCATCAAGCCGCCGCCCTACGCCGAATACCGCGCCGCCATCATCGAGGCCGGCATCAAGATCGTCGAGACCGCCGGCTACAAGCCGCAGGAGCACGTCGACCACTTCAAGCAGCACGGCATCAAGGTCATCCACAAATGCACCGCTGTCCGCCACGCCCTGTCGGCCGAGCGGATGGGGGTGGACGCCATCTCCATCGACGGCTTCGAATGCGCCGGTCATCCCGGTGAGGACGACATCCCCGGCTTGATCCTGATCCCGGCGGCGGCCAACCGGGTGAAGATCCCGATGCTGGCCTCGGGCGGATTCGGCGACGCGCGCGGTCTGGTCGCCGCCCTGGCGCTGGGCGCCGACGGCATCAACATGGGCACCCGGTTCTGCGTCACCAAGGAGGCCCCGATCCCGGAGAGCTTCAAGCTGCAGATGGTCGCCAATGACGAGCGCCAGACCGACCTGATATTCCGCACCCTGCACAACACCGCCCGGGTTATGCGCAACCAGGTCAGCCAGGAAGTCGTGCAGATCGAAAAGGCCGGCGGGGCCAAGTTCGAGGACGTCATGCATCTGGTGGCCGGCACCCGCGGCCGCGACGCTCTGGCCAACGGCGACACCGACGGTGGCATCTGGTCGGCCGGCATGGTCCAGGGGATCATCGACGACATCCCCAGCTGCAAGGACCTGATCGATCGCATCATCAGCGAAGCGGAGGACCTGATCCGCGGCCGCCTGGAGAGCATGGTGACGTCACCGGCGCGGGTTGCGGCCGAGTAGGCGTCAGGCCGCCGCCGTCTTCCCACGGTTGAACAGGTCGGCCCACAGGTAGCGGGCGGCGTCCACCGCGTCGCCCAACCGCTCGCCAATCGTGAGCAGCATCGGCCGTTGCTGCGGCAGGCAGGCCTCCAGTTCGGCGATCAGGGCGGCGGCCGGGCCGTCGTTGAGGAAGTGGTTGCCGCCCGGCACGCGGCGGAACCGCATGGGCCGAAGGGTCGGCGTCTCCCTGACCAGTTGCTCGGCGGTCTCGATGGGGGCGAAGTCGTCCAGGTCGCCGTGGATCAAGTGGATCGGCGCGCCGATGCGGCCCAGGGCCTGGCGCATGTGGATCATCTGACCCGGCTGGCCGGCGACCTCCAGCACGGCGTTGCGCAGGTCGCGCGGCACCGGCAGGAAGCGCAGCAGGACCTGGCCCAGCTTGACCAGCATGCGGGCGGTCGGGCCAGGATCGCCCAGGTAGCCGCTCAGCAGCACCAGCCCGGCCAGGCCTCTGGGCCGCCGCTCGGCCATCAGGCTGGTGATGGCGGCGCCATAGGACTGGCCGACCAGCAGCAGGCGCTGGCCCGGAGCGACCTCGAGCAGGGGCATCAGGGCTTCGGCCTGGACGCGGATGTCGCCGACGTATTCCACCGGCTGGCTGCCGGCGTAGCCCGGACGATCGACAACGATCATCTCCCGGTCGCGCGGCAGCTCGGCCAGCACGGGCGCCCAGTATTCTGCCCAGCTGGGCGCGCCGGTGACCACGACGATCTTCCAAGGGGCGGGCTTTTCGCGGGGCGTGGTCAGGGCCGACAAGGTCCAGCCGTGGTCACCGCCGCAAGGGAGGGTGATGCGCTTGACGACGTTTTCAGCATAGAGCTCAGCCGTCGGCACATGCTCGGAACGGCCGTTGGCGGCGCTCTCGATGCAGGCCCAACCCAGTTCCAGCACCCCCTTTGGGCGTTTACGCGCCACGGTCCATCTCCTTGTCCAGCCTGTCCCAGCGGTCTGATGAACGCCGTCGGGCCCTTACGGTTCTCTACAATGACCGCCAGGTCACCGATCTTTTCCGTAATGTGGCGAATCGGTCGCGAACCGCGCCTGTCCAAGGGGTTCAGGTGGTTGAAACGGGGCCTTGTCCGGCGCTCGTCAGGCGCCGGCGACGCATATGCGCCACGGTGCCGGCGGCGAGGGCCAGGAACACCGCGTATCCGATGATGTTGAGGGCGGTCATGTAGGTCAGGCTGATGACCCGGTGCTGCGCCCAGAAGGCCAGATGGATGGCAACGCACAGGCCCTGCAGGCCCGCCGCCCACAGCGGCCACCATCGGTCCGCCAGCAAAGCCACGGCACACAGCACCAGGAAGCCGGCGATATCGAGCCACATGATGGCGAACTGAACATCCATCCAGCGGCGGTCGGCGATCAGATAGGTGACGATGGAGCCGACCAGCAGAAAGCCGCCCACAAAACGCTCGGGGATTCCGCCCCGGAACAGCGCCAGGCCAGACACCGCAAAGGTGACGCTGAAGGAAATGATCTGCCAGATAGCGATGTTCAAAGCGATTGGATCCCGCGTGTCGCGAGGCCCAATCTGACTTAGTCGGCGCCCGTTGTCAGGCCACCTTGATCTCGTGCAGGTGGATGCCGATCGGCTTGGGATCGGTCTCCGGCTTGTCGTTGTCCGGGCCGATGGCCACCCGGCCCAGACCCATCTGGTGCTGGGCCTCATGCAACGCCTTGTGGGTGTTGATGATGGCGCGGCGGGCCTGGGTCAGCAGACCGAGCGTCTCGCTTGTGCTCTCGAAGGCGTCCTGGGCGTACATGATCGAGAGGTTGGCGGTCTTGCGGGCCGCCGGCATCGATACCGCCAGACCGGCCACCGCCGCGAGGGCGATGTCTAGCGCCGTTTCGGCTTCAAAGAGTTGCTTGGCCACCGCCTCGCATGCGGCCCGTCTTTGTTGCAGCATAACTTGCCTCCCTGTTCCGCCCCCCGTCCGGGACGATTTCGATGAAGTCCGGGCGAACCGCCCGGACTTCACGTCAGGGGCGGATCAGTTGTTGCAGGGCCATCAGGCCCGAGAGGACCATCCCGAAGGCCAGGGCCGTGGTGATCATGATCACCACGATCACACCCAGGCGCTGGGCAGGCCCTAGAGTGTTGAGCTGTCCGCCGGCTCCGGCGGCGCGAAGTCCCCATCCATCACCGCGAACGCCGCGCAGAGGATCTCCCGAAGCACCATCTCTGGCGGCAGCCAGCGGCTCTGCTTGCGGACCGCGGAAATCAGTTCCGGCGTCGCCGCCGCCATGGCCGGGCCGGAGGACAGGCTGACGAGCTGTCGCTCCAGCTGTTCCCAGGTCCACACCGGCAGGGGCGTTCCCGATTGCGGGGCGCGCTGGAACGAGGCTTCGAAGCGATCCACCTCCTGCTTCATCCACAGCGCCTGGCTGAGGCCCGGGGTGGCGATACTGCCGTGGTGGTCGTTGGCGGGTGTCATGCTCGGCTCCGTCTTGTGGAGCTGAGGTTGTCTCAATCTCGGCGTCGTCCGCCATGACGCCCGTCATGCCTGACACGCCGTGTGTCATGCGATCCTCGGACGCCAGCAGCATGCGCGCGGCGGCCCGACGATCATCGACGCCCAGCCGTTCGAGGGCGTTGCGCACGTGGTTGGCGACGGTGTGGTTGGAGAGACCCAGCTGCTTGCCGATCTCCTTGCCGGTCAGATGCTGGCCGACCAGCAACAGGATCTCACGCTCGCGGGCCGTCAGGCGCTCAAGCTTGCCGTCCTTGTCGTCGTTATTCCCGTCCATGCGAATAGCTCGACGCTTTCCCGTGCCGGGGCGCTGGTCCACCGCAGGTTCCGATCCGGTCCCTGAACACCCCCGGCTGCAACCATAACGCAGTTCTGCCGTGGACCTAGAATGATCTTTCTAGACGCCGTCTCTAGATCATGGGGCCAGTCGCCGCTCCCCCGGCGTCACAGATCCCTTCCAAGGAGCCTCCCATGGCCGCCGCCAAGAAGACCAAGACCGACAAGACGCCCGCGCCTGAAACCGGCGCCGATCTCGATATCGCCCGCAAGATCTGGCTGGCCGGCGTCGGCGCCTATGGCCGGGCCTTCACCGAAGCCAGCGACAGCGCCGTGAAACTGGCCCAGGGCGCGACCGAAGCCTTCGACCAACTGGTCGCCAAGGGCGAAGTCATCGAGGACGAGGTCCGCGACCGCATCGCCAAGGGCCCGGCCGGCAAGAAGGTCGCCGACCTGGTCGGCGACCTGACCAAGCAATCGAAGGAGCGTCGCGCCGCCCTCGAAGAGCGTATCGGCAAGGTCCGCAAGTCGCTGACCGAAACCTTCGCCCCCTACAACCTCGCCGCCCTCGGCGAGGCCGTGCAGGCTCTGACCACGCAGGTCGAGGCCCTGACCGGCGAAGTCGCGGCCCTCAAGGCCGAGAAGGCTTCGAAAAAGAGCGCCGCCCAAACCGCTGGCAAGACCGTCGAAGCGGCCTGAATTCTTCCGGCGGCAGCGGCCTGATCCCACTCCCCCTCCCCCCAGGGATCAGGTTGCGAGTCCGGCCGCCGGAAGCATGACCTGGGCCGCCGCCCGAGCCACCAGCTTCCGCGGCGGTCCAGTGTCACCCCTTAGCTCCAGGGCGATGGCGTGGAAGACGATGCCGGTCGCAAGCTGGCCGGCCAGCCCGTCCCGCGCCTCCGCCCTGGCCTTGATCGCCCCCTTGTCGTGCAGGCGCTTGAGGACATCACCCAGCCCCGAAACCAGGCCCGTCATCACCCGCCTGGCCGATGCCGCCGCCGCTTCGTTGCCGAGCGCCAGGGCCGGTTCGCGCCAGAAGAAGCGGGCATCCCAGGCCTCCTCGACCAGGATATGGACATGCGTCCACAGGGTTTCGATGTCCGGCCGGGCGGCGCAGGCCTCGCGCATGGCCTGCAACACCATCTCGACCTCGCCCGCATGGATGGCCATGAGCTCGGCCAGGATCTGGGGTTTGCCCTTGAAGTGGTAGTAGAGGTGGCCAGCGCTCATGTTCAGGGCCGAGGCGATATCGACTGCCGACAACGGCCCCACCCCCTCGGCGTTGAACAGCTCTCGGGAGGCTTCGAGGATGCGGTCGCGGGTCTTCACTCGAATGCTCCCCCGTTGACTTCACGTCAGGTGCGTCCAGCATATGCCCTCAAGGCGCAGCCGGGCGACAACGATCTGGCGCGTGGGAGGGAACGATCAATGACCAAGCCCGGAATCCGGCTCGATACCGGCGGCGCCACCGACAACGCCGGCGGCCTCAACCCCATCGTCGGGGTGGCGCGGGAAGACCTGATCGGCGCCGTCGGGGTGCTGCTGCGCGAAACCGCCGGCCGGCCGGTCAAGACCCTGAAGCACGTCGCCGCCTTCAATGGCGAGTTGGTCAAGATCCTGACCGGCAAGTCGGAGCTGGAAGCAGCCGCCAAGGACAAACGCTTCGCCGATCCGGCCTGGCGCTACAACCCGCTCTACAAGGGCGCCATGCAATATTATCTGGCGGTCCAGAAGGGCGTCGCCGGCTGGATCGACGATGTCGAGTTCGATGAGCTGGAGCGGGCCAGGGCCAACTTCGTCACCGGCATGATCCTCGACAGCCTGTCGCCGTCCAACAGCCTGATCGGCAACCCCTCGGCGATCAAGCGGGCCTATGACACCGGCGGCGGCTCCCTGCTCAAGGGGCTGAAAAACGCCTACGACGACATCACCAAGAACGACGGCATCGTCAGCCAGGTCGACAAACGGCCCTTCAAGGTCGGCGAGAATGTTGCCAACACGCCCGGCGTCGTCGTCCATCGCACCGAGATGATGGAGCTGATCCAGTATCAGCCCACCACCGACCAGGTCCATGAGGCGCCGCTGCTGATCATCCCGCCGCAGATCAACAAGGCCTATGTCAACGACCTGACGCCGGACAAGTCGATGGTCCGCTATGTCACCGCCGCCGGCATCCAGGTCTTCCTGGTCAGCTGGCGCAACCCGACGAAGGAGCATGCCGCCTGGGGCCTCGGCGACTATGTCGACAGCCTGATCGAGGCTACCGATGTCATCGCCCAGATCACTGGCTCGAAGAAGGTCAACGTCTCCGGCGCCTGCTCGGGCGGCATCACCACCGCCGCCCTGCTCAGCAAGCTGCAGGCGCGGGGCGACGACCGCATTGGCGCGGTGTCGCTGATGGTCTGCGTGCTCGATCCGGACGCCGGCGACAGCGAAGCCGGGGCGCTGGTCTCCAAGCACGGCATCGAGATGGCCCGCCAGCGGTCGGCCAAGAAGGGCATCCTGGAAGGCTCGTCCCTGTCGCGGACCTTCGCCTGGCTGAGGCCGAACGATCTGGTCTGGAACTACGTCATCAACAACTACCTGCACGGCGACGACCCGCCGCCGTTCGACGTGCTGTTCTGGAACAACGACAGCACCAACCTGACCGCGACCCTGCACAGCGACTACCTGTCGGTCTATGAACACCAGCCGTTCCGCAACCACGGCGAGGTCGAGCTGGCCGGCCACAAGGTCGATCTGTCGGCGGTCAAGAACGACGTCTTCGTTGTCGCCGGGGTCACCGACCACATCACCCCTTGGAAGGCCTGCTACCGCCTGACCCAGCTGATCGGCTCGCCGAACGTCGATTTCGTGCTCAGCCAGGCCGGCCACATCCAGGCCCTGCTCAACCCGCCCGGCAACCCCAAGGCCAAGTACTTCCACAGCGCGGAGCGGCCGGGGCCTTCGATCGACGCCTGGATGAACGGCCAGGCCGAGGAAAAGGCCGGCAGCTGGTGGCCGTTCTGGACCCAGTGGCTGGGCGAACGGTCGGGGCCCCAGAAGGCGGCGCCGAAGTCGCTCGGCTCGAAAAAACACAAGCCCATGGAAGCCGCTCCCGGCCTCTACGCGTTCGGATAGTGCACTGCACAAAAAGGATATCCAAGTGACCGTTTCGACCAAGCCCGCCGCGCAAGGCGAGGCGAGCCCTGAGTTCTCCGTCATGCGGGCGGGCGGGCGCAACCTGCGCGTGGCGGTGTGGAAAGCGCGGCCGCCGAAAGGCCATGCGCCGGCCCGGCCGTTGCTGTTCTTCAACGGCATCGGGGCCAATATCGAGCTGATGGCCCCCCTAGCCGACTGGTTCCCGGACCGTGATCTGATCACCTTCGATATGCCCGGCGTCGGCGGTTCGCCAAAAGCAACGGTCCCCTACCGTCCCTGGACCATGGCCTGGACGGCGAACCGGCTGCTTACCAAGCTGGGTTACGACAAGGTCGATGTCATGGGCGTCAGCTGGGGCGGCGGCCTGGCGCAACAGTTCGCTTTCCAGTTTCCCAAGAAAACCGGGCGGCTGGTGCTGGCCGCCACCTCGGCCGGGATGATCATGGTGCCGGGCGACCTCAAGTCGCTGAGCAAGATGGCCGACCCCAAGCGCTATGTGGACCCCGAGTTCATGCGCAAGAACTTCGAGGCTCTCTACGGCGGGGAGACTTCCGGCGCCGACGGCCATATCGGCCGCATCAGCCCGCCCACCCGGTCCGGCTACCTCTACCAGCTGATCGCCATGAGCGGCTGGACCAGCGTACCCTTCCTGCCGTTCGTCAAGGCCCCGACCCTGGTGATGATGGGCGACGCCGACAAGATCGTACCCCTGGTCAATGGCAAGTTCCTCTGCGCCCTGCTGCCCAACGCCCGGCTGGAGATCGTCAAGGACGGCGGCCACCTGTTCCTGGTGTCGAAGGCGAACGTCAGCGCGCCCCTGATCCGCGAGTTCCTCGACGAGGAGCGGGTGAAGGTGTCGCGGAAGAAGGCGGCCTAGACCCAGACCCCCGTCGCGGCCAACAGGGCCCGCACCGTCATCCAGATCAGGATGAGTGAGCCCACCGTCCAAAGCATGGCGCGCAGGTCGTGCGTCTGCGCCGTCAGATAGGCCAGGAAATGGGCCAGCCGCGAGACGACGTAGCCGTAAAACAGGATCTGGGCGACCAGCAGCGACGGCTCGGTCAAGGCGTAGAGGAAGCCGGCGACCAGGAAGAAGGGCAGGTTCTCCAGGTCGTTCATCTGGATACGCCGCACTCTCTCGACGCTTTCGTTCGGCGCCAGCTGGAACGGGTCAGGGTCCGGGTTGAGCGGCGTCTTGCGCAGGTCCTCGGGCGAGCGGAAACCGCCCTTGGCGCCCATCATGCGCACCACCGTCAGCCAGCTCATGCCGACGGCTTTCAGGATCATCAGACAGGCGGCGATCGCATAGGTCCCGAACACCGGGTCCTGCAGGCTCAGAGTTCCCATCATGTTCCCCCGAACGATGTTTTGCCAAAGTTCGCGCCGTTCCGCCCGCAACGCAAGCGGAGGGTTTCCCAACCGGCGCAACAGGCCTACACCCGCGTCCGTCAGCGGAAGGGGATAGCCGCATGCACTACGATATCGTCATCGTCGGCGGGGGCGCCGGCGGGCTCGAACTCGCCGCGCAGCTGGGCCGCAAGCTCGGTCGGCGGCGCGGCCCTGAAAAAATCCTGCTGATCGACCGCACCGTCTTTCACATCTGGAAGCCGACCCTGCACGAAGTCGCCGCCGGCACGCTCGACACCCACCAAGAGGGGCTCAGCTACCCCATCCTCGCCCGCCGCAACCATTTCAGCTTCACGCTCGGCGAACTCTCCGCCCTCGACCCGACCGGCCGCCGCCTGGCCCTTGCTGTCATGGCCGATGATCAGGGCAGGGAGCTCGCCCCTGAGCGCGGCATCACCTTCACCCACCTGGTGCTGGCCATCGGCGGCGGCGCCAACCTGTTCGGCACGCCCGGCGCCGAACGCGCCCACCTGCTCGAAAACACCGCCGACGCGATGCGCTTCCATCACCGTCTGCTGACCGCCTTCACCCGCGCCAGCTTTGCCCCCGAACGGAGCCTGGCCATCGCCATCGTCGGCGGCGGCGCCACCGGCGTCGAGCTGTCCGCCGAACTGATCGAGGCTCACAACGAGTTCCTGGATGGCCTCGCCAAGAACCAGCGCTTTCGCCTCGACATCGCCATCCTCGAGGCCGCCGACCGCATCCTCGGGGCCCTGCCGGAAAAGATATCGGCCCAGGCCCATCTGGCCCTGGAGCGCAAGGGCGTCAGGGTGCTGACCGGGGCCAGGGTGCTGTCGGTCGAGGAGGACCGGGTGGTCACCTCGCTGGGCGAGGTTCCGGCCTCGATCATCGTCTGGGCGGCCGGGGTCAAGGCGGCCGAGAGCAACGCGACGCTCGGCCTGGAGGTCGGCCGCCTCAACCAGTTTGTGGTCAACGACCGGCTGGAGACCTCCGCGCCGGACATCTGGGCCATGGGCGACTGCGCGGCGGCCCCCTGGACGGAAGGCCGCACGATCCCGGCCCGCGCCCAGGCCGCGCACCAGCAGGCCAATTATCTCGCAAGGGTGCTGCTCGCCCGCCTGGCCGAGCGCCGCCACGAGGCGTCGTTCCAGTACCACGACTTCGGCTCCCTGGTGTCGCTGGGCGAGAGTCGCGGCGTGGGCTCGCTGATGGGCGGCCTGGGCGGGCCCAACTTCTTCATCGAGGGCCTGATCGCCAAGTGGATCTACATGAGCCTCCACCTGGCCCACCACCGGGCCATCCTCGGCACGACCAAGACCATCGTCCTGGCCTTGGCGCGCCTGCTGCAGGAACGGGTGTCGGGGCGGCTGAAGCTGCACTGACGGCGGTGAGGCGGCCTCCGTCCCTCCCCGAATTGTGGAGGCAGACGCGCGGTTACTCGCGTCGGGTGGGGAAGTCGGTCACTGATGTTCGAGAACTATGCACTGAGAAGCCTGACTGGCTGGCGGTGGTGACCCATTTCCCCACCCGGCGCTTTCGCGCCACCCTTCCCAATTCGGGGAGGGACGTTTTCCGTTGACGCTCCCGAGGGAACCCGGCGCAGCCTCCCCCAAACAGGGAAACGCCGCCATGCCCCACCCAGCCGTCGAACTCCTCGAACACCCGCTCTCGCCCTACGCCCAGAAGGTCAAGATCGCCCTCGTCGAGAAGGGCGTTCCTTTCGAGGCACGGATCCCCGGGGCCATCGGCTCTGGCCAGGTTTCGGCCGAGTTTGCCCGTGCCAATCCACGCGGCGAGGTGCCGGTCATGTACGTCGAGGGCCAGGCGATCTTCGATTCCACCATCATCCTTGAATTCATCGAGGACCGTTTCCCGGACCCGCCGCTCCTCCCCGCCACGCCCGCGATGCGCGCCCGCGTCCGCATGATCGAGGATCTCGTCGACACCCACTACGAGGCCATCACCTGGGGCCTGTCGGAGATCGCGAATTTCAAGCGCGCCACCGGCGACCAGGCCGTCGCCATGCAGGCCAAAGCCGGCGAGGAACTCGGCCAACTCCACGCCTGGCTGGAAGCCCAGCTCGGCGACCGCCCGTGGTTCAACGGCGACACCTTCGGTTGGGGCGACCTCTGCGTGGCGCCGTTCGTGGCCAGCGCGACCGTCTTCGACTTCCCGCCGACCGGCAATCTCATGGACTGGTTCACCCGCGCCGCCGCCCGGCCATCGGTGGCCACCGCCCTGGACCAGGCCCGATCCGCGGCCGCCGCCATGGCCGGCGTCGCCCAGATCGTCGAGGCCGGCCTCTTCAAGCGCCAGTACCGCGACCACCGCCTCGAATGGATGATCCGTTCGGGCGGATTGTCGGTGGTGCAACGGGGCATCGAGCGCGACAATATCCGCTTCAACAGCGCCCCCGTCGCGGGGTTGGGAGCGACCTGATGATCCAGCTGTGGCACTGCGCCGACGCCCGCTCCTTCCGCGCTCTCTGGGCCCTGGAGGAGCTCGGGCTTCCCTATGAGCTGAAGCTGCTGCCGTTCCCGCCGCGCGTCCGCCAGCCGGAGTATCTGGACGTCAATCCGCTCGGCACCATCCCGTTCATGGTCGATGGCGACACCCGGATGAGCGAGTCGGCCGCCATCACCCAGTACCTGGCCACCCGCGACGGCCCGACGCCCCTCAGCCTCCAGCCTGGCGAGGCGGAATACGGCGCCTGGCTCAACTGGCTGCATTTCGGCGAGGCCACCCTGACCTTCCCCCAGACCCTGGTCCTGCGCTACCGCGTCTTCGAAACCGGCCGGGCCGAGGCTGCCGCCGACGACTACGAGCGCTGGTTTTTCGCCCGGCTCAAGGGCCTGGACCGGGCCCTGGCCGATGGCCGTGACTGGCTCTGCGCCGGCCGCTTTACCGCCGCCGACATCTCGGTCGGCTACGCCCTGCTGCTGGCCCGCAGCCTGAAGATCGACGGCGGTTTCCCGCCGGCCGTGGCGGCCTATTGGCAGCGGTTGCGGGAGCGCGAGGCCTTCAAACGCGCCAAGGCGGTGCAGAAAGATGATTCGGTAGCGGCCCCTGCCTTCCCCAAATAATCCGCTCATCCCGGCGAATGCCGGGAGCCATTCATAGGGCGCGGAGGGTCCCGATTGGCGCCCTTTCGGTTCGAGCGCTCATCGTTTGGCATCGAGATCACGCGGATGGGTCCCGGCATTCGCCGGGATGAGCGGTAGGAGGGAGTGCTCAGTTCCCGGCCTGAACCTCGGGCGGAGCCTCCCGCTCGCCCTTCGCCAGCATGGTCGTCACCCCCATGTCGGCGGTGACATTGCCGAGCGTGCGGAAGATGTCCGGCACCACCTCGACGGCCAGCAGGATGGGCAGTAGGTCGATGGGGGCGCCCAGCGCGATGCAGATCGGCGCGACGCTGGCGAAGAAGCTGATCTGGCCGGGCAGGCCGACCGAGCCGACGGCCACGGCGAACGACACCAGCACCGCCGCCAACAACTGCGGCAAACCCGGCTCGACGCCATAGAGGTGCGCGACGAAGAGAGCGGCGGCAAGGTTGGCCACCGGGCTGGTGGCGCGGAACACCGCCACGGCCAGGGGCAGGATGAAGCCGGTGATCCGATCCGGGACGCCGAGGTTGTCACGGGTCCGCTCGATCATCAGGGGCAGGCTGGCCAGCGACGACTGGGTGGAGAAGGCGACGCCCAGCACCGGGCCGGCGGCGCGCAGGAACTCGGTAAACTTCGCCGCCCGACTCAGGGCCACGACCACGAACATGATGACCGTGATGCTGGCCGTGATGGTCGAGACGATGACGATGTACTGCAGCAGGGTGGCGGCGCTGGCGATTCCGGTGCGCAGGCCAACGCTCAAGGACAGGGCGAAGACCCCGACCGGAGCCGCCCACAGCACCCAGCGGACGACATTGAGCATGGTCTCGGCCACGGCCCGGAACACGGTCAGCAGCGGTTGTTTGAGATCGGCGGGAAGTCGGCTGGCCCCGAAGCCGAAGAACACCCCGAACACGACCAGCGGCAGGATGGCGTCCTCGACGGCGGCCTTCAGGGCGTTGGCCGGGGCCAGGCCCTTCAGGAAATCGGCCACGGTCGAAGCCTTGGCGGCGGCCGCGTCGGGGGCCTGGGCGCTGGCCCGCAAGGCCGCGCCGGCGACCTCGTCGATGGGCCAGATCGCCAGCCAGCCCTGGGTCATCAGCACGCTGTATGTGGCGAACACCGCCAGGAAGACGCCGAAGAGCACGATGGCCCTGGCCGCCAGCTTGCCGGTGGCTGCGGCGTCGGCGACCGAGGCGATGCCCAGCACCAGCAGAGTGAAGACCAGCGGCACGATGGTCATCCGCAAGGCGTTGAGCCACAGCGAGCCCAGCGCCTCGACAATGCTCATGCCGTCCTGGACTCCCTTCGGCGCCCAGAGCTGCAACGCGGCGCCGACCAGCAAGCCCAGGATCAGGGCGATCAGCACGCGGACGGCGAGGGACTTGAGCATCGTCTATTCCTACCAGTTCAGAGGGTGAACAATGCCCGCATCGGCAACAGGGCGCTAGACGGAGAGATGGGAGTATGAAGACCCGCGACGTCCTACCCGAAGAGGCCCCGATCATCTCCCGGCGCGCGACATCTTGTCCAATCCTCGTTCTGGGTCGGGAACAGGCTTGAGGTATCCCCAGATTGGTGCAGGATTACCGAACAGTAGCTTGTACGCCTGCTGATCAAAGCAACGCGCCCGGGGGGACGCAAACCATGCCTCAGTCCGCTCTCAAGACCGCCGATTTCGCTTCGCCGGCGCACGACGAATCGACCCTCGACCAGAAGCGTGTCGTCGCGCGCTTGGGCGGTCGCTGGTTCCTGCAGGGGCTCAGCCTGGTCAAAGCCTTCGGCGGCGGCGATATCCTTGACGGTCTGATCCTGCTGGCCATCACCGATGCCAACACCCGCCACCTGAACGCACCGGACAGCCGCTATCAGGCCAGCAATGACATTCCGCCGAACGAGGCCCGCCGGCCGGTCAGCGTCTATGTCGTCGCCCGCGAGCTGGGCATCTCCTACGAGACCGCCCGCCGCCACGCGCAGCGGCTGATCAAGACGGGCAAGGTCGAGCGGGTCGATGAAGGCGTGATCGTGCCCGACGCCGTGTTCGCCGAATACGAGACGCAAGGCCTGACGGCCAAGAACTACAGCAACACCCGCCGCTTCCTCGACCAGTTGCGGGAAGTGGGCGTCATCTAGCACTCTTGCGGCCGGGCCCTGGTCCGGCCGACAATGGCTGGGTGTCACATTCCACCCTGATCATCGACTGCGATCCGGGCGTGGACGACGGCGTCGCCCTGCTGCTCGCCTTCGCTAGCCCGGAACTCGACATCCTCGGCATAACCACCGTGGCCGGCAACGTGGCCGCGGCCCTGACCGCCCGCAACGCCCGCATCCTTCGCCAGATCGCAGGCCGGGCCGATGTGCCGGTGCTGGCCGGCTGCCGGAGGCCGATGGTCCGCGATCCCGTCGAGGCCGGCCACTTCCACGGCGTGACGGGGCTGGGCGACCTGGCGCTGCCGTATGTTGCCGACGAGGAGGGGCCGCATGCGGTCGACTTTCTGGTCCGTACCCTGATGGAACGCGATGCCGGCACGGTCGATGTCGTCGTCACCGGCCCCTTTACCAACCTGGCCATGGCCATGGTGTTGGAGCCGGCCATTGTCGGCCGCCTGCGCCGTGTCGTGGTCATGGGCGGGGCGCGCAGCGAGGGCGGCAACATCACCGCCTCGGCCGAGTACAATATCTTCGCCGACCCGCACGCGGCTCATGTGGTGTTCGCCAGTGGGGCCGCGGTCATCGTCCACGGCCTGGACGTCACCCACCAGGTGCGGGCTACGGAAGAGCGCATCGCCGCCATTGAAGCCCTGGGCAGCTCCCGCGCCGACGCGGCGGCCAGCCTGCTGCGCTTCTCGCGGCATATCGAGGCGACCATCGTTCGGGGCATTGACGCGCCGTTGCACGACCCTTGCCCGATCGCCTGGCTGATCGCGCCGCAGCTGTTCGAAGACGCGCCCTGCCAAGTCACCGTCGAGACCGCGTCGCCCTTGACCCTGGGCCACACCGCCGTCGAGTTCCGCACCGCCGAGACCTCGCCGCACCGCTGGGCGACCCGTGCGGACGGGCAGGGGGTGTTCGACCTGATCACCGCGAGGCTGGCATGAGCGTCAGCCTGACCGTGGTCGGCTCGATCAACCTCGACTTCGTGGCCAGCGCCGCCACCCTGCCGGCTCCGGGCGAGACGGTCACCGGCGCCACCCTGGCCCGCCATCCCGGCGGCAAGGGCGCGAACCAGGCGCTGGCGGCCCGGCGGCTGGGCGCGCGGGTGGCGATGATCGGGGCAACTGGCAAGGACGGCATGGCCGACGAGGCCCTCGGCCTCCTGCGCCGCGACGGGGTCGATCTGTGGGGCGTGGCGTCCAAGCCTGCCCTTGCCAGCGGCGTCGCCCTGATCGCCGTCTCCGCCGAGGGCGAGAACCAGATCGTCGTCGCCCCCGGGGCCAACGCCGGCGTTTCCCCCGCCGACCTGCCCAACACCCTGGAAGGGGCGGTCATCCTGCAGTTGGAACTGCCGGTCGCGACCGTCGTCGCCGCCGCCGAACGGGCCACCGGCTTCGTCGCAGTCAACCTGGCCCCCGCCGCGCCGGTCCCTCAGGCCCTGCTGGACCGAGCCGACCTGTTGATCGTCAACGAGACGGAGGCCGCCTTCTACGGCGAGGCCCTGCATTCGGCCCGCGGCCTGGTCGCCATCACCCTCGGCGGGGCCGGCGCCCGGCTGTTCAAGGCTGGCGAGGAGATCGCCTCGGCCGCGCCGCCGCCGGTCAGCGTCGTCGACACCACCGGGGCCGGCGACTGCTTCGTCGCGGCCCTCACCGTCGCCCTGCTGGAGGGCCAGGCGCCCGCCGACGCCCTGGTTTTCGCCTGCACGGGCGGCGCCCTGGCGGTGACCAAGGCTGGGGCCCAACCCTCGCTACCCTGGCGGGCCGAGGTCGACGCCGCCCTTTCCCGCGCCTAAACCATCGAGCCAACCGGTAAGAGACCGACGACCATGACCAAGCGTGTCCCCGAACTGAGCCTCAAGGCCTATACCCACGGCGACGCCGCCAGCCGCACCCAGTTTTCCGCCGACCTGTTCCTGGGGCTGAAACAGTACGGATTCTTCACCCTGGCCGACCACAACGTCTCGCCGCAGCTGCTGGAGACGGCCTACGGCCTGGCCGAAAAGGTCTTCGCGCTGCCCGAGGCGACCAAGCAACGCTACGCGGCCGGCATGCGCGGCTACACCCCCTTCGGCGTCGAGCACGCCAAGGACAGCGCCAAGCCGGACCTCAAGGAGTTCTGGCAGATCGGCCACGACCCCTCGTCGGATGCCCCTGCTGTCGAGCCCTTCCCGGCCAATGTCTGGCCTGCGGAGATCGCTGAGTTCCAGGATGTCTTCACCCGACTTTTCGCGGCCCTGAACGAGACCGGCCAGATTCTGCTGCGCGCCGTGGCCCCCAACCTCGGCCTGCCGGAGGATTATTTCGACGCGCGGGTGAAGTACGGCACCTCGTTGCTGCGGGTGCTGCATTATCCGCCGATCAACGGCGACGCCGACGGCGCGGTGCGCTCGGCGGCGCACGAGGACATCAACTTCATTACCATCCTGGTCGCCGCCAAGGGGGCCGGCCTGCAGCTGCTCGACCGCGACGGCAGCTGGCTGCCGGTCGAGACGGCGCCCCGGAACCTGATCGTCGATTCGGGCGACATGCTGCAGCGGCTGACCAACGGCGTTATCCCCTCGACCACGCACCGCGTGGTCAATCCGGACGGCGCGCAGAACGCCAGCCGCTACTCCATGCCCTTCTTCATGCACCCGACCCTGGCCACCCGCCTGGATGTGCTGGAGCAATGCGTCGGCGACGAGGGCAAAAGATATCCCGACATCTCGGCCGGCGAGTTCCTGCATGAACGACTGAAGGCCATCGGCCTGGCCAGCTAATCCCTATCCTCCCGGCTGGATTATGAACGCCAGCCAACGGCGACCTCAGATAGAGTTCAATCGAACGCCGTCATTCCTCCACAGATGGGGCTGCGAGGGGCTGCCCCGGTTGAAGGAAAACGACCGTGAGGGTGGCGATTGTGGCCGGGACCCGGCCCGAGGTGGTCAAGCTGGCGCCGGTGAGAGCGGCGCTGGCGACGAAGACGGGGTTCGACCCCTTCTGGATTTCGACCGAGCAGCAGGCGGTGCTCAACCGCCAGACCCTCGCGACCCTCGGTATCACGCCGGACATGGCCCTCGCTCCGCCGTCCGACAGCGCCAGCCTCGGCGGCCGCTTCGCCCATGTCATGGGCCAGCTCGACCTGGCCTTCGCCAAGGTCATGCCCGACCTGGTGATCGTGCAGGGCGACACTTCCTCAACCGCCGCTGGGGCCATGGCCGCCTTCAGCCGCCGCATTCCGGTGGCGCACGTCGAGGCGGGGCTGCGCACCTTCAATCTCGCCTCGCCCTTCCCGGAGGAGGGCTGGCGCTGCGTCGTCGGCCAGCTGGCAGACTATCACTTCGCCCCCACCGGCCTGGCGGCAGCCAATCTGCATCGCCAGGGGGTGCATGAAGACCGGGTGTTCGTCACCGGCAACACCGGCGTGGACTCCGTGCGCCTTACCGCCGCCGGCATCGCCCCGGAGCCGCAGACCGCGGGCCTGCGCCGGGTGATGGCCACCCTGCATCGGCGGGAGAACTGGGACGAACCCCTGGACCAGGTGCTGGGCGCCTTGCTGGACATCCGCGACCATGTGCCGGACGTCGAGATCGTCTTCGTCGCCCACGCCAACCCGACCCTGCGCCAGCGGGTGTTCGCGGCCTTGGAAGGCCAGCCGCGCGTCCGCATTGTCGGCCCGCTGGAATACCCGGACTTCCTCAGCCTGCTGAAAAGCTGCGTCGCCATCCTGTCCGATAGCGGCGGCGTCCAGGAGGAGGCTCCAGTGTTCGGCGTCCCCGTCCTGATCCTGCGGGAAACCACCGAGCGGACGGAGGCGGTCACCGCCGGCGTCGCCCGGCTGGTCGGGGTCAGCCGTCACGGCGTGGCGGCCGCTGGTTGTCTGTTGCTGACCAACGAGGACGAAAGGCAAAAGATGTCCAAGGCCCTCAGCCCGTTCGGCGATGGCTACGCCGCCGACCGGATCGCGGAGATCTTGACGCGGCAATATGCCGGCAGACTTGCGGCCGGAGCCGTGGAAAGGCTGAGTGCTGGTTAACCCTTCGGGGTGGGGGGAGTTTGGGGGCGATGGACAGCGCATTGGCGCAGATTGCGGCTTGGCTGGCGTCGGTGGGCATTACCGGCGACAGCGCCTTTGCGGCCGTGGTCGGCTACTGGGCGGTGCTCAAGGTCGTCATCATTGTCACCGCGGTCTTGATCACCATCAGCTCGATCGACGACCTGTTCATCGACCTGCTCTACTGGTGGCAGCGTTGGGAAAAGCTGTGGGACTTCTGGGGCCGCGCGCCCAAGCAAGCCCGACTGGGCGCCCATCCTGAAAAGCTGATCGCCATCATGGTTCCGGCCTGGCAGGAGAGCGACGTCATCGCCAACATGGTGGCCAACACCAACAAGACCTTCGCCTACGCCCGCTACAAGATCTTCGTCGGCGTCTACGCCAATGACCCCGACACCCGCCGCGAGGTGGAGAAGGTCCGCCAGCGATTTCCCACCACCTACCTCGCCGAGGTCCCGCACGACGGACCGACCAGCAAGGCCGACTGCCTCAACTGGCTTGTCCAGAACATCCTGCTGCACGAACAGCGGACGGGGGAGCGGTTCGACGTCTTCCTGATGCACGATGCCGAGGACGTGGTGCACCCCTATGGCCTGAAAACCGTGAACTGGTTCATCGAGGACAACGGCATGATCCAGATGCCGGTTCTCAGCATGGACCGGGCCTGGAACCGCCTGGTCGCCTGCCACTATATGGATGAGTTCGCCGAGTTCCACACCAAGGACCTGACGGTGCGCTCGGCGGTGACCGGGATGACGCCCTCGGCCGGGGTCGCCACCGCCTTTGCCCGCTCGGCCATGCTGGCCCTGCTGCGCGAGAAGGACGGCCAGCCGTTCAACACCGACAGCCTGACCGAGGATTACGACGTCGCCCATCGGCTGGCCACGCTCGGCTATCCGTCGGAGTTCATCCGCTACCACGCCCGCGTACCCCGCCAGAAGAAGCGCTGGTTCGGCCGGGGTGAGGTGACGGTGATGAAGCGCGAGCTGGTCGCCACCAAGGAGTTCTTCCCGGACAAGTTCCAGACCTCCGTGCGGCAGAAGACCCGCTGGATGCTGGGCATCTCCTACCTTGGCTGGAAGCAGCTGGGATGGTTCGGGGACCTGGCCAACCGCTACTATCTGTTCCGCGACCGCAAGGCGCTGTTCACCTCGCCGGTCGGGGCGCTGGCCTATCTGATCGTCATCCAGGTGCTGGGCTATTGGGGCGTCGCGGCGATCTGGCCACAGGTGGCCAAACTTCCGCCGATCATCGACAAGCAGTGGGTCTGGTGGCTGGTCGCCCTGAACTTCCTGTTCCTGGTCAACCGCATCCTGCACCGGGCCTGGTTCACTGGCATCAACCACGGCCTCAAGCATGTGCCGCTGACGCCGGTGCGGATCGTGGTCTCCAACCTGATCGGTTTTGGGGCCTTCTTCCGCTCGCTCCGCCAGTATGTCAGCCACCTGATCACCCGCCGCGCCATCGCTTGGGACAAGACCCAGCATAGCTATCCGTCGCTCTCTGAGCTTGAGCGGGGCGGCCGCGTCGGCGATGTGCTGCGCTTCTGGAACCACCTGGACGAGGCGGGCCTCGAGCGCGCCCTGGCGGCCCAGAAAGCCCGTTACCGCCCCATCGGTCTGCAACTGCTCGATCTCGGCCTGGTCGAGGACGAGCATCTGGCCGAGGCCTTCGCCGAGCGGGGCGAGGTCTATGCCTCGATGTTCGATCCCTTCCAGATCGACAGCGGCGTCTTGTGGACGCTGAAGCCCGAGCAGGCCGCCTGGTTCGCCGCCGTGCCCCTGCGCCGCCAGAACGGCGCTCTGGATATCGCCCTGGCCGAACCGTTGCCGCCCGCCCGCCGGGCCGAGCTTGAGAAAATTCTCGGTGCGGCGGGGGTGAAGAGCGTGCGCTACCTCTACGCGCCGCTCAGTGACATCGCCTTCGCCATTCGCTTTGCCTGGGAGCGGGACGCCTTCGCCCAGGGCCGCGCCGCATTGGCGAAGGTGCGCGGTCAGGGCCGGATCAGCGCCTCGGACGAGGCCAGCCTGTGGCGGGACATCCGCTCTGGCTATGTCCGGCTCGGCGATCTGCTGGTCCGGGCCGGAGCGATCAGCCACGACAATCTTCAGGCGGCGCTGGTCCGGGGCAGGGGTCTGGAGAAACGGCTCGGCGAACAGCTGGTGGCCGGCGGTCAGATCAGCGCCGAACAGCGCGATGCGGCGCTGGTCGTGCAGCTGTCGGCTGAAGTGGTCGAGGCGCGACTGGCGGCTTCTGTGGCGAAGGCCTCAGAAGCTGAACCCGCCCGATATGCCTACTGACACCTTGGGGCCGACGAACTGGCTCGGCACTCCAACCGTGTCGCCGACCGGCGCCGCGTAGAGCACATCCAGGTTCCACCGACCGTCGAGACTGAGGCGCACCCCGCCGCCAGCGAAAGCGCCGTGCTTTTCCAGCCGGTCGACCAGCGGCCCAAGGTCGTCCTCGTTGGTGGCCCAGGCCCCCTCGACGAAGGCGGCGGGACGGATCGAAAACCGTGTGCCGAGCTTGGCCGCCGGGCCATAGATATCGACCGAGCCGCTGACGCCGCTGTCGCCGAACAGGGCCCCGGGGTCCAGCGCCCGGCCGCCGATCAGGCCGCCGTAGGTGAACTCCTCGTACTGCAGCAGCGGCTTGTCGGAGAGCTGGGCGCGCAGGCGGGGCTCGATGAGAAAGCCGCCCGAATTGATCGAGGCCGCCCCTTCGAAGCGCAGGACCAGGGCCGCGGGATCGGCGGCGACGCGGCTGAGCAGGGCGTCGCCCTCGTCCGAGGCGCCAAACCCGTCGAGGCCTTTGCGAAGGCTGAGATAGCCATACGCGGTCGTATCTTTTGACCGGTAGTCGGCCTGGACCCCGGCATAGACCACCCGCAGGCGGTCGCGCACCGTGGCGTCGCCCGCGAGCGGGCCCTCGGCCAGGTTGGTGTCCTGGTCGATGGCTTCCAGGCCGGCGCGGCCGGCGAACAGCACGGTCGAGCGGTTGTTGCTGGCCAGGCCCAGCGGGTGGCGCAGTTCGAGCCGGCCGACCCGGGTCACACCCTCGGTGTCGAGGTTCGGAAACCGCTCGTCAGGCGACTGCTCGAAGATCGCCAGGTCGCCCTTCAGCTCCAGGCCTGTGTCGCTCATCAGGATCTGGCTGGAGATCTGCGCGCCGCGCTGGGCGTCGCCGGTCAGGTCGTGGAAGACGCCGATGATCGTCCGCTCATGCAGCGGGGTCAGGTCGCCGAAGATCAGGCTGGCCCCACCGCTCCAGGTCCCCACTGTCTCGGCCGAGGCGTTTTGGGCGCTGAGGAAAATGCCGGGTGGCCCCGGGGACACGGCCAGCACCAGCACCACGCCCTCGCCATCCGACCGCACCGAGGGCGCGACCCCCCAGAAGCCGAAGCGGGAGGCGGCGTCGGCGCCCCGCTTGAGGTCGCGGACATTGAGCAACCGGCCGGTCTTCACATCGGAAAAGGCCCGGCGGATGAAGGCTTCCTCCGAGGCGTCGGCGCCCTGCACCTCCAGGCCGCTGATCCGGCCCTCACGCACGGCGATGGTCCAGGTCGTGCCGTCCCGCGTGATGCTGCTGCGGGCCCCGACATAGCCGGCCTGCGCGTAGCGACAGTCGGCCCAGGCCGCGACCTTGGTCGCCGTCTCCGGTCCCGCGCCGGCGTCGCCCAGGTGCAACCAGCCCTCGCGCAGGTCGTCCTTGCTCAGCACGGTCGCGCCGCTGACCTCGACCGGAACCTTGGACGGGGCTCCGACATCGGCGGGCAGCAGGGCGCGGCATTCCCCGGGGGTCGGCAGGGTGACGGCGATCTGCCGCTGCGGCGCCTCAAAGCGCAGCACCTCGGCCTGCGGCGGCGCGGGGGTTTGGCCGAGGGCCTGGCTGGCGAGCAGGGCCAGCGCCCCGGCATTGGCCAGCGCTAGGTTGCGGTTCATGACGGTAAGCCCCTGTCGCACTCGAAATTAACCTCACCACGAGGGTCCGGATGGAGTCAAACCAGCGTCGCGGCCGCCGCTTGAACCAGGCGTGACCCGGCTGGGCGGAACAGGGCGGCGCCTCGCGGATTCTCTTATCGGACAACAGCAAGGAGGCCGCCATGGCCGAACGTGAACTGATCGAACCGACCCCCGGCGACAAGCGTTATGTGCGCCGTGACGAAAATGGACAATTCAGTGAAGTCGTCGATGTCGGCAAGTCCAGCGCCGCCGACCAGAGGCAGCAGGCCAAGACGAAGTCGAAGCCCGGCCATGGCGACAAGGGCGACCGCTAGAGCCATTCAGCTCTTGCCTCCAATGACCGTCTATCGAGGCGGCCGACCAATATACCACCGCACGCCCGGCCAACAAAAAAGGCATGCCGACTCAAGGCTGGCAAAATTCAGTTCAAACGCCCGTATCCGTGGGTCTTGACGTTGGTCCGAGGCGCCAGAATGCAGCCCGGGGCGTTGGTCAGTGTGTTGGTCGATCGGCGGGGTTGTTGGTCGAAAGCGCACCGCGGCGACCAACGCCTCCGGCTGGCTTTCGCGAGGCCGTCAGGACCGGTGAATATGTTTAGACATAACCCTTAAGCCATTGAACTCAAAAATATTTTCGGCCTAGGCAAGCTCGCGAACCTGCCTCGGCTCATAGATCGCCCAATGGCGGCCGGACATCGCCAGCCGCTCGCGGGAGCTGACCGTGAAGTCGAGGGTGACAATCAGGTGACCGTTCTTCTCGACGTTCTCGACCACGACTCCGCGCGTTTCCATCAGCTCGCCGTCACGGATCAGGCCGTGCAGACGGATGTCGCTCTCGAGGTGGATCCAGGGACCCAGCCTGACCGTCTGGGCCAGCACATAGTTGGCGCGGCGAAGCATGTAGGCCGGGTTGGCGATATTGCCGCCGTCGAACAGGGTCGGGTCCTCGCGGGTATTCTGCAGGTGGGAGAGGCCGACGTCAGCGAAGTAGATCTCCTTCAGGGTCCCCAGCACTCTTCCGACCGGCAGGCTCTCTTGCGAGGCCGGGGCGCGGTCCTCGGGGCGGGGCAGGGGCGCTTCCCCCAGCAGCGGCGGGAGTGGCCGGTCATCGGTGCGCCAGGCCGTGCCGCTGGCGCAGGCGACGTCCCGCGCCATGATGGAGAGGCCCAGCGATCCGTCGGCCTGCTCGGCAGCGGTCAGCGCCGCCTCGTCGCCGTCGTAGACCGGTTTGCCGAACCGTGCGGTCATCCTGCCCTGGCTGAGCCAGTCCCGGCCCCAAAGGGCGACCGGCGCATGGGCCAGATAGGCGAAGACATCGACCCCCGGCACCAGCCCGCCGGTAAAGCCGAACCTGCTGGCCACGTCGTCGGCGTGAATCTTGTTCTCGCTGGCGGTGGCGGTGTTGAAGGCGGTGATCGTGCGGGTGAGGGGGCTGGGGGACAGGCTCATGGCGCGAGCCTAGCCGAGAGCGACGAAACTCGCTAACGGCGAAGCATGGCTACCCCCGACCCGTTCCGCGCCATCGAGATCAGCCGCCTGGCTCACCGGCTGAAGGCCGAGGGGACGCGCGTCATCCACATGGAGTTCGGCCAGCCCTCGACGGGCGCCCCGGCCAGCGCCATCGCGGCCGCCCACCAGGTGCTCGACAGCGACGGCATGGGTTACTGGGAAAGCCACCCGCTGTGCGTCGCCCTGGCCGAGCGTTATCGAAGCCTGCACGGCGTCGACATCGAGCCCGGCCGCATCATCCTCACCTGCGGGGCCTCGCCGGCCCTGGTGCTGGCCCTGTCCTGCGCCTTCCAGCCCGGCGACCGCATCGCCCTGGCCCGGCCAGGCTACGTCGCCTATCGCGGCACGCTGACGGCGCTGAACATGGTCCCGGTTGAACTGGCCTGCGGCCCGGCCAGCCGCTACCAGCTGACCGCCGCCATGATCGAGGCGATGGATCCCGCGCCCGCCGGCCTGATCATCGCCAGCCCGGCCAACCCGACCGGGACGATCATCGGGGCCGAGGAACTCGCCGCCATCGCCGCCGTCTGCCGGCGGCGCGACATCCGCATCGTCTCCGACGAGATCTACCACGGCCTCAGTTACGTCGGCCCCACCCACTCCATGCTGGAGTTCGAGCCGACGGCCCTGATCATCAACAGCTTCTCGAAGTATTTCAGCATGGCCGGCTGGCGGCTGGGCTGGCTGGTGGCGCCCGACGACCTGCGCGAGGCGGCCCGCGCCTATGTCGGCAACCTGTTCCTGACCGCGCCCTCGCTCAGCCAGCATGCCGGACTGGCGGCCATGGACGACATCGCCGAGTTGGAGGGCCACGTCGCCACCTACGCCCGCAACCGTGAACGGCTGCTGGCCGCCTTGCCGGGGCTGGGCCTAACAACGTTCGCCCCGCCGGATGGGGCATTCTACATCTGGGCCGACATCGGTCACCTGACCACCGACAGTATGGCCTTCTGCAGGCGCCTGCTGACCGAAACGGGCGTGGCCACCGCCCCGGGTGTCGATTTCGACCCGGTCGATGGCCACCGCTTCATCCGCTTCAGCTTCGCGGTCTCGACGCCGGAGATCGAGGAGGCCTTGAGCCGCCTCGTCCCCTGGTTCTCCGAGCAGGCTCAGACAGTCGGCTGATCGCCCTGCATGGTGGTCGTCACGGCCGGACCGAGCCCGCCCGTCTTGGCCTGTTCCATCAGTTCTTCCTTGCGAGCGAACATCCGGCGGCCGAGTTCATCCATGTCGAGGCCGGCCTTGCGGGCCTGGCTGAACATGCCCTCGACCCGCTTTTCCTCTTCTTCGACGTGGTGCTCAATCTCCTCGGACAGCACCTTGACCTTGGCGTCGTAGAATTCGTCGTTGGGGCCGCCGGCCTCGATCTCGTTGATCATCAGCTTGGCGCCGTCGTGCTCGACATAGGCTTCCTTGAGCAGGTCCTCTTCGATCTTGCCCTCGCAGGCCGGATAGAAGATCTCCTCCTCGATCATCGCGTGCACCTTCAGCTCGAGGCAGATCTGCTCGGCGAGCTTCTTCTTGGCGCCGTCGCCCTTGGCGTTCTCGAATTTCTCGAACAGCTCCTCGACCTTGCGGTGATCAGCCTTGAGCAGGGCGACGGCATCCGGGGCGTCGTCAGCGGTGAAGGTCTTTTCCATGGTGGGGCTCTCCTGGCCAAATGTCCGCCAAGCAAACCCTCAAATCCGGTAGCCGTTCCGGCTCTGGCGTTAGTTGTGAGTCGATTGCAGCTGCTGACTAGGCGGCCTCTTCCAGCTTCAGCGCCGCCTTCAGGTCCTTCTTGAGGAACTTGCCACTGGCGTTGCGCGGGATGCTTTCCGACAGGAACCAGATGTAGCGGGGGGCCTTGTGCCTGGCGATCAGGACGGCGACGTGGTCGCGCAGCTCCTGTGCGCTGGCGCTATGGCCGTCGCGCAGCAGGATGGCGGCCGCCACCTCCTCACCCAGCCGGTCGTCCGGCACGCCGAACACGACGGCCTCGGCCACCGCCGGGTGGCGATAGACGGCGGCCTCGACCTCGGCGCAGTAGACGTTCTCGCCGGCTCGCAACACCATGTCCTTGGCGCGGTCCTCGACGTAGACGAAGCCCTCTTCGTCGAGACGACCGAGATCGCCGGTGCGTAGCCAACCGTCGACAATGGTTTCGGCTGTCGCCTCGGGCTTGTTCCAATAGCCACGAATGAGGTTCGGACCCTTGAACCAGATCTCGCCCGACTCTCCCGCCGGCAGGGCGCGGTCGTTGGCATCGCGCACCTCGACCTGCATGACGGGCACGACGCGTCCGGTTGACGTCGGCCGCTGGACGTAGTCGTCGCCGTTGTTGCCGGGGCCGTAGGCGTTGGTCTCGGTCATGCCGTACCCCAACGACGGACGGGCCTTCTTGAACGACGAATCGACCCGGGCGACGAGCTGCGGCGGGGCGGGCGCTCCTCCACCACCGACGGAGATCAGTGACGACGTGTCGCGCGTCGAAAACGACGGCGACTCGAGCAGATCCCATGACTGGGTGGGCACGCCGACGAAGTTGGTGACTCTCTCCCGCTCGATGAGTTCGAGCGCCCGCTCCGGATCCCACTTGTACATGATCACGAGCTTGATGCCGGCGGAGAAGCACGAGAGCATCACGGGCACGCAACCGGTGACGTGGAACAGAGGCACGATGAGGATGAACGAGGGCGCGCCGTCCGGCCGGGGTGCATCCGGTCGGCGAAGGCGGTCGATGGCGGCGCGGCATCCGAATGCCGTCAGCGATTGGACGATGGCACCGTGGGTCGAGACGGCGCCCTTGGGCCGGCCCGTCGTTCCCGAGGTGTAGAGGATGGTGGCGTCGTCGTCGGGCGTGACGTCGACATCGGGCATCGGCGCCCCGGCGACGACCACGTCCTCCCAGCGTTCGGCGGCGTCGAAGGTCGCACCTTCTGGGAGGCGGACACCGATGGTGGCCATCCCGAGCCGGGCGGCCGACGCCCGTGACCGCTCGACCCGCTCGACATCGCCGATGAGCACCTTCGAACCCGAGTCCTCGAGGGCGTAATCGAGCTCGTCCTCCGTCCACCAGGCGTTGAGCGAAACCGAGATGGCGCCGATCGAGGTGATGGCGGCGAAGGCAATGACCCACTCGGGATAGTTCCGCATCCCGATCGACACCCGATCGCCCTTTCCCACGTCGTAGCGCTCGACCAGGGCGGCCGCCAACCCGTCGACGGCCGCCATCACGTCGGTGAAGGTCCAGCGCTCGTCCTCGTAGACGAGAAAGGGCTGATCGGCGAAGGCGCGAGAAGCGGCAAAGACCTCCCGCAGGCTCTTGGGCACGTTCTTGAAGACCGTCATCGGGGTGCCGCGCAACTCGACTGCTTCGGTCTCGAAGCGCTCCCCGGGAGCGGTGACCTGGGCGGCGGCGTCGTCGTAATTCAGCGTCATGGTGGCCATTGGTCTACACGGCCGCGGGCCCGGTCGACTACACCGGAGGGGTGCGTGACCTGACCCCGACTGAGCTCGAGACCCACATTCAACGGGTGGCCGCCGACGGCTACACGGTGATCGAGGGTGCCTTCGACCCCGCCTTCGCCGATCAGGTGCGAGCCGACCTCGATCGACTCGAGGCCGACCTCGGCATCGTGCCCGCCGGCAACCCTTTCGAGGGGGCGAAGACCGTCCGGATCTACAACCTGTTGGCCCACGGCGTGGCCTACGGCCAGATCGCCACTGCACCCTCCGTGCTACCGGTCGTCGAGGGGGTGCTCGACCCCGGATGCCTGGTGTCGTCGCTTTCGTCGATCGCCATCTGCCCGGACGAGACGGCCCAGCCGATTCATGCCGACGATCAGCTCATTCCTCTTCCCAAGCCGCATCCGCCCACGGTCTGCAACACCATGTGGGCCATCACCGACTTCACCGAGGCCAACGGCGCCACCCGGCTGATCCCGGGATCACACCTCCGGAACACCAACCCGAACTTCGGTGAGTCCTACGAGACCATCGGCGCTGCCATGTCGAAGGGCGACGTGCTCGTGTGGCACGGATCGCTGTGGCACGGCGGCGGGGCCAACACCACCGACAATCGTCGCTACGGCATCGCCATGAACTACTGCGCCGGCTACATCCGCCAGCAGGAGAACCAACAGCTCGGATTGTCGCCGGATCTCGTGCGTACCTTCCCACCGAGGCTGCAGGAGCTCGTCGGATACGGCATCTATTCGGGGCTCATCGGCCACATCGACAAGTCGAACCCGGCCACGTTGCTCGGACGGACGCCGGCCGGCGGCATGATCTGGGATGCCGGCCGGCGTGGCTGAAGCGGCCGAAGCGGTTGTCCTCGCCAAGGACTGCATCGACGTCGGCCTCTACACCAACCGTTACGACGAGATGGCTTCCTTCTACGGCGGCGAGCTCGGACTTCCCTACGAGGAGTTGCTCAAAGTCGGCGGGGGCGTGCATCAACACCGCTATGGGCTGCGGGGTTCGGTGTGCAAGATCAACAGCGCCCGCACCGAACTCGGCGACGCCCCATCCGCCTTCCGGACGCTCGGCATCGCTGCCGACGACGTCGACTCGCTGCGCGGGATGTCAGACCCAGACGGCACCGAGGTCACCATTGTTCCGTCGGGTCACCACGGCGTGACTGGCATTGCGGTGACGTGGGCGACGAAGGATGTCGTCGAGTTGGGTCGCTTGCTGGGTGAGGGTTTCGGTGCCGTCGACCAAGGCGGCTCCCACTGGCGTCTGGGCACCACGATGCTTCGGGTCGTTCACGATCCCAACTCGGCCCCCGTCGAGGGCATGTTCGCCCTCGGCTTCCGCTACCTCACCGTGCAGGTGCGCGACGTGCGGGCCGCCCACGCCCACCTTCTCGACGTCGGATGGACCGAGGGTCGAGCGCCCGTCCGCCTCGGCGACACCGCCTTCATCTCCTTCGTGCGCGATCCGGGCGGCAGCTGGGTCGAAGTCTCGCAGCGAGCTTCACTGACTGGCCCACTCCCCGACTGACTCAGGCGGAGAACACGGCCCGGACGTCGCGGCGCCACTGACGCAGCCGCGGCCCTCGGGCGGCTTCGGTCTTGCCCAGGCGAACGACGACGAGGTCGAGGCCGGGCACGACCATGATCGACTGCCCCTCGTAGCCGTTGGCCCAGAACGTGCCGAGACCGCCGACGTCGTCGGCGTCGACCCACCACTGCGAGCCGTAGCCGTTCCCCGTTTCTGCGTCGACTGATCGCAGTCGGCGGGCGGAGTCGACCCAACCCTCGGGCAGGAGCCGTTGACCGTCCCACACGCCATCGCGCAGGTACAGGGTGCCGAAGCGGGCGAAATCCCGGGCCGTGCAGAACACGTACGACGAGGCGATGAACGTGCCGGCGGCATCGAACGTTCCCCTTGCCGAGCGCATGCCGATGGCGTCGAAGAGACGAGTCTGGAGGAAGTTCTCGTAGGGCTCACCGGAGCCAACCATTCGGGCCACGATGCCGGAGATGATGTTCGAGGTACCGCTCGAGTAGTTGAAGCGTTCTCCTGGTGTGGCGACGAGCGGCCGGTCGGCGGCGAAGCGGGCGACGTCGTCCTTCCCGCCCCCGAACAGCATCTCGATGACGTCGCTGCGGCCGGCGTCGACGTAGTCCTCCACGAAGTCGAGTCCGTCGCGCATGGCCAAAAGGTCGTCGAGGGTGACGTCGCGTCGTGGATCGTCGGCAGCCCGCCAGAGAGGAACGTCCGCCGGCGCCTGCACCTCGAGTCGATCCTCCTCCACGAGCATTCCGACGAGTGCGTGGAGCATCGACTTCGCCATCGACCAGCTGAGGAGGGGTGTGGTCTCGGTGATCGGTCCGTCGGGGGCGTCGAAATGTTCGATGACGTCGGCGTACCGTTCGGCCACCAGTCGTCCCTTGTGCACGACGACGACGGCAAAGGTGCGGTTCAGTGGTCCGTCGGGATCGAACATGGCGTCGAGGAGCGGCGCCAATGCCGCCGGCGCCTCGCCCGTCGGCCATTCGTCGGTCGGCCAGGGCACGCCGTCGGACTGCGATGGAAGGGTTACGAGATCCTCAGCGGGCCGCGCGGTCACGAGGGTCAGCCTGGCATGCTGCAACGATGCCTGGAGCCCTCGACGACATCACCGTGCTGGAGCTGGCCAACTGGGTAGCCGGTCCTTCGTGCGCCGCCCTCATGGCGGACATGGGTGCCGACGTCATCAAGATCGAACCCCTCGGCGGCGACTCGATGCGGGGAAAGCTGCGCCAGCCGGTCACTCCCGAGGGGGCGGGGAAGCACGACGTGCCGTTCCACTTCTCCAACCGCGGCAAGCGGGGATTGGCGGTCGACCTCGCCCACCCAGACGGAGGCGCGCTGGTGCGGGAGCTGGCGGCCAAGGCCGACGTCGTCATCACCAACCTGTTGCCAGGCCGGTTGGCGAAGTTCGGACTCGGGCCCGAGCAACTTCGGTCGGTCAATCCGGGGATGATCTATGCGTTGGTCACGGGCTACGGGTCGACGGGCGACGACGCCGACCGCATCGCTTTCGATCTCACCGCCTTCTTCGGGCGCGGCGCCATCATGAGCCTGATCGGCGAGCCCGGCGAGCCGCCACCGGCATTCCGTCCGGGACAAGGCGATCATCCGACCGGCCTGGCGTTGCTCACCGCCATCCTTGCCGCCTTGCGGGTGCGCGACCGCACCGGCGAGGGCCAGGTGGTGGAGACGGCGCTCATCCGAACGGCGGCGTGGACGATCGGCTGCGACGTCTCGGTCGCCCTCGTTGATGGGGTGCAGCCGAACAAGCGGGCGAGAGAAGAGGCCATCAGCCCCATGAACACCCGCTACCGGTGCGCCGACGATGTATGGGTGAACCTCTCGACCCTCGACCAGGGTGCATGGGGCCGGTTCTGCAAGGCCCTCGACGTGCCCGAGCTGGCCGACGACGAGCGGTTCGCCACCCCCGTCGACCGGTTCCGCAACAACCGCGAGATCGTGGCCTTGCTCGACGCCGTGTTCGCTTCGCAGCCCTATGCCCACTGGGCGCCCCGACTCGACCAGACGGGCATCATCTGGGGCAAGGTCGCCGACCTCCCTGACCTCATCGCCGATCCTGCGGCGCGCCACATGGGCATGTTCACGTCGATCGACCATCCCGACCTCGGTTCGTTCGAGACGTTGGCGGCGCCGTTCGCCATGTCGTCGAGTGAGGTCAGGGCTCGGGGGCGGGCACCTTCGATCGGCGAGCACACTGACGAGGTGCTGGCGCAGTTCGGTGTATCCGACGAGCGGATCGCCGCGCTCCGCTCGGCGGGCGTGTTGCCGGCGTGAGCGACACCGCCGGCCCATTGTCGGGCATGACTGCCCTCATCACCGGAGGCGGCAGCGGGATCGGGCTGGCCTGTGCCCGGGCGTTCCTTCGTGATGGGGCATCGGTCACGCTCGCCGGTCGCACCGAGGCCAAGTTGGAGACAGCCGCAACCGACCTCGGCGGCGGCCCGAACGTCGGATGGTCGGTGTGTGATGTGGCCGACGAGAATGACGTGCGTCGAGCCGTGGAGAAGGCGGTCGAAGTCGGCGGCGGTCGCGGTCTCGACATCGCCGTCGCGGCCGCAGGGACGGGCAGCGGCGGTCCGATCCTCCTGACCGACCTCGATGCGTGGCGTCGGGTCATGTCGGTCAATCTCGACGGGGCCTTCCTCACCATCAAGCACGCCGGCGGAGCCATGGCATCGTCGGGTGGCGGCGCGATCGTGGCCATCTCCTCCATCGCGGCACCGCTCACGCATCGACTGATGGCGCCGTATTGCGTGTCGAAGGCCGCCCTCGAATCTTTGGTGCGCAACGCCGCCGACGAGCTGGGGGCCGTCAACGTGCGGGTCAATGCCGTGCGTCCCGGACTGGTGCCGACCGACATCGCCGCCGGCCTCACCACCAACGAGGCCATCGTGGCCGACTACCTCGCCCAGATGCCGATCTCCCGACTCGGCGAGGTCGACGACATCGCTGCCGGCGTTCGCTACCTCGCCGGGCCCGAGTCCTCCTGGGTCACCGGTCAGTGCCTCGGCATCGACGGCGGCCACACCCTCCGCCGCGGCCCCGACCTCACCGTCGGATTCGGCTGAGCGTTGGGCGCCAGACCTACCACTTTCGGTGGCCGGTGGGGTCGTCGTCGGGGGCGAAGATCTCGCGCAGCTTGCGGCGGTAGAGCTTGCCGTTGTCGTGGCGGGGCAGCTCGTCGAGAAAGTCGACCGAGCGGGGGCACTTGTAGTGAGGCCGCCGGTCGCGGCAGAAGGCGATGAGCT
>JBKJSF010000222.1:0-7551 GCA_046595895.1 Caulobacter sp.
AGTTGCCAAGGAAGGCGGAGACCTCGCCGTCCTTCTCGCAGACCCAGCCGGCCGGACCTTCGTCGCCAGCATCCCGGGCTCCGGGCGGTCCTGCGGCCAGCCATGCCCAGCCCGCCGCGCTGCGCTCTGGCCACCAGGCCCAATCGCACAGGGCGTTGACGGCCGGGACATCGTCCAGGCGAAAAGGTCGGAGAACGAAGGTCACAAATTGCTCCAGATCGGGGCGGTGCGGACGCCTCACCGCGACCTGGAGCAATGGCCGTGCCGGAATCGTGACCCTATGGTAACCGGCGCGTTTACCTAGCCGCGGAAGCTCTTGTCCTCGCCGTGGCGGGTTTCAAAGGCGCGGATTTCTTCTTCCGCCTTGTCCTTGGCGTAGCCGTAGCGTTCCTGGATCTTGCCGTGCAGCTGGTCGCGCTTGCCGGCGATCTCCGTCAGGTCGTCATCGGTGAGTTTGCCCCACTGTTCCTTGGCCTTGCCGGTGAATTCCTTCCACGAGCCTTCGATACGATCCCACATGGGCTGATCCTTTCACGCTTGAGAACAAGACCGGCGATCATCGCCGGCCGGACCATGAAACCCCTTCATGTTCGGGTCCGTTCCGTTGACCGGGCGCGGCGGGTCAGGCCAAGCTCACCGCCAATGCCGGATGCCCGGCCTTTTCGCGCCTTGAAGGTGTCTCCATATGAACCGTCGTGAAGTTCTGGCGGCCAGCGCCGCCGCCGCAGCCCTCCTTCCAGGTCAGGTCATGTCCGCAACCAAGTCCAAGTCCCCCTCTCCTCGTATTGTGCCGCCAGTCGTCAAGAAGGAGCCGAAGCTCATCGAGCAGCTCGACCGCAAGCGGACCGACAACTACGCCTGGATGAAGGACGACAACTGGCAGCAGGTCCTGCGCGACCCGACCATCGTCAAGGCCGACGTCAAGGCGCACCTGACCGCTGAGAACGCCTACACCAAGGCCATGCTGTCCTCGACCGAGGACCTGCAGGCCAGAATGTTCGAGGAGATGAAGGGCCGCATCAAGGAAGACGACGCGAGCGTCCCGGCCGGCGACGGTCCCTGGGAATACTACACCCGCTTCAACAAGGGCGGGCAGCACCCGCTCTACTGCCGCCGGCCGCGCGGCAAAGCCGACGGCGAACAGGTCCTGCTCGACGCCGACGAACTGGCCAAGGGCAAGGCCTACTCCGAGGTCGGGACCACGGCCCACACCAGCGACCACAGGCTGTTCGGCTATGCCGAGGATGCTCAAGGGTCGGAGTTCTACAAGATCTTCGTCAAGGACCTGGAGACCGGCCAGCTGGTCGGGACGCCGGTCGAGAGCGCCTACGGCGACTTCGCCTTCGCTCCAGACGGCCAGTGGCTGTTCTGGACCAACCGCGACACCGAAGGCCGCCCCGACAAGATCTTCCGTCGCCCGGTCCGCGGCGGCGAGGCGGTGCTGGTCTACCAGGAGAAGGACGACGGCATGTTCATGGGCGTCGGGACCAGCGCCTCGGACGCCTTCATCGCCATCGGCATCGGCAACCAGGAGACCAGCGAAGTCCGCCTGATCCCGGCCGACAAGCCGACCGCCGAGCCGATGGTCTTCGCCGCCCGCCAGACCGGCGTCCTCTATGACGTTGAGCACTGGGACGGAAAGTTCGTCATCCGCACCAACGCCGGCGGCGCGGTGGACTTCAAGCTCTGCACCGCCGAGCCGGGCAGGACCGCCGCCGCCGACTGGAAGGATTGGGTCGCCCACACCCCCGGCCGCTTCATCGTCGGCATCGGCGCCTTCAAGGACCACCTGGTCCGCATCGAGCGGATCAACGCCAACAACTCCATCGTCATCACCAAGCGGGCCGACAAGTCCGAGCACGCCATCGCCGTCGACGAGAAGGCCTATGTGCTGGGCATCGATGGCGGCCTCGAGTTCGACACCCCGGTGATGCGCTACACCTACACCTCGCCGACCACGCCCCGGCAGTGGTTCGACTACGACATGGAGGCGCGGACCCGCACCCTGCGCAAGACTCAGGAAATCCCCTCCGGCCACGATCCTTCGAAGTACGTCGTCGATCGCCTCTACGCCAAGGCCAGCGATGGGGCGCTGGTGCCGATCACCGTCCTGCGTCGCAAGGACGTCAAGCTCGACGGCAAGGCGCCCCTGCTGGTCTACGGCTACGGCTCCTACGGCATCCCGCAGGAGCCGGGCTTCTCTATCCGCAACTACAGCCTCGTCGATCGCGGCTGGGTCTGGGCAATCACCCATATCCGCGGCGGCTCCGACAAGGGCTGGGGCTGGTTCCAGGACGGCCGCAAGTTCAAGAAGAAGAACACCTTCACCGACTTCATCGCCTGCACGCAGCACCTGCAGAAGAACGGCTACGGCAAGCCGGCGAAGACGGTGGCCTACGGCGGCTCGGCCGGCGGCCTGCTGATGGGCGCCGTAATCAACATGCGGCCGGATCTCTACTCGGGCATCATCGCGGCGGTGCCGTTTGTCGACGTCATCAACACCATGAGTGACACCACCCTGCCACTGACCCCGCCCGAGTGGCCCGAGTGGGGCAACCCTATCGAGGACGCCGCGGCCTACGACTACATGATGAGCTACAGCCCCTACGACAACGTCACCGCCAGGGCCTATCCCAGCGTGCTGGCCACCGGCGGCCTGTCCGACGGCCGGGTCACCTACTGGGAGCCGGAGAAGTGGGCGGTGAAACTGCGGGAGCACACCACCAGCGGCAAGCCAATCCTCCTGAAGATCAACATGGAGGCCGGCCACGGCGGCGCCTCGGGCCGCTTCGACTTCCTCAAGGAGATCGCCCTCGACTACGCCTACGCGGTCTGGGCCGTTGAAAAGGGTTGGACCCGCGCGTGAGCAAGCTCACGCGCTACCCCTCCACCCCGCTTCGCGGGGTCCCCCTCCCCCGATCGCTTCGCTCCGGGGGGGGAACTGCTTGATTGTAAGGGACGCCACCCCGGCTGACGCCCCCTCCCTGGCCGCCATCTACGGCGACGCCTGCCTGCACGGCTTCGGCACCTTCGAGGAGGAGGCGCCGGAGCCGTCCGAGATGGCCCGGCGCATGGCTGAGGTGATTGACCTTGGCCTTCCCTACCTCGTCGCCGAGGTGGATGGGGCGGTGGTCGGCATGTGCTACGCCAAGCCGTTCCGGCCCCGTTCGGCCTACCGCTTCACCGTCGAGGACAGCGTCTATGTCGCCCCTGGCCAGAACGGCAGGGGAGTCGGCCGGGTTATGCTGGCCGAGCTGATCCGTCGCTGCGAGGCCATGGACCTGCGGCAGATGACGGCGGTGATCGGCGACAGCGATAACGCCGGCTCGATCGCGCTGCACACAGGGCTGGGCTTCGAGCACGCCGGAGTGTTCAAGGCCGTCGGCTGGAAGCACGGTCGTTGGGTCGACATCGTCTTCATGCAACGGGCCCTTAACGGCGGCGACGCCACGCCACCGGCCCCTTGAGCCGCTAAGGCGCGTCGACCAGCCGACCGATAACCTTGGCCAAGCCGGCGGCGTCGTAGGGCTTTGTCAGCCAGGCGGCGTCGCCGACCTCCTCCGGTTCGAGTTCACCGGTGGCGAAGATCACTCGCAACTCTGGCCGCAGGAGCCTGGCCTGGGTAGCCAGGGTCTGGCCGCTCATGCCCGGCAGGCCAACATCGGTGAACAGCACATCGACGCGGCCGGCGCTCTCCAGCACCGCCAGGGCGCCGGGCCCATCCCCGGCCATCTCCACCGCATAGCCCAGCGCCGCGATCATCTCGGCCGCTACTTCGCGCACCAGCGCGTCGTCCTCGACCAACAGCACCGTCGGCCGCGCCCCACCCAGGGACTGCGTCACCTTTCGGGCAAGCGCCTCGCGACCATAGGGCTTCGACAGCAGGTTCACCCCTTCGTCGAGCCGGCCGTGGTGGACAATGGCGTTCTCGGTGTAGCCGGAGGTGTAGAGGACCGGCAGGCCGGGCCTCAGTTTCAGGGCCGCGGCCACAAAGTCCCGGATCTTGATCGGTCCCGGCATGATGACGTCGGTGAACATCAGCTCGATGGCGGCCTCGCCTTTCAGCACATCCAGCGCGGCCTTGGGGCCGTCGGCCTGCAGAGCGGTGAAGCCCATGTCGGTCAGCATGGCGACGGCGGCTTCGCGCACCGTCTGCTCGTCCTCGACCACCAGGATAGTCTGGCCGCGACCGGTCGGGGTGGCGGCCATCTGGATCGCCGCCCGTTCGACGGCGGCCTTGCGGGTGCGCGGCAGGTAAAGCTTTACCGTCGTGCCCTGGCCGGGCTCGCTGTAGATCCTCACTTGGCCGCCGGACTGCTTGACGAAGCCATAGACCATCGACAGGCCGAGCCCGGTGCCCTTGCCTTCGCCCTTGGTTGAGAAGAAGGGCTCGAAGACCCGCGACAGGGTCTCGGGCGTCATCCCGGAGCCGGTGTCCGACACCGCCAGCATGACGTACTGGCCAGGCTTCACGTCCGGCTCCTGGCGGGCGTAGTCGTCGTCCAGCGCGGCGTTGGCAACTTCGACGGTCAGTCTTCCGCCGCCCGGCATGGCGTCGCGGGCGTTGATCGCCAGGTTCAGGAGGGCACTCTCCACCTGGGCCGGGTCGGCAAGCGTGTTCCACAGGCCGCCGGCGATGACGGTCTCGACCTCAATCCCCTCGCCCAGGGTGCGGCGCATCAGTTCGGCGATCTCGCCGACCAGGCGGCCGAGGTTGATCGGCTGCGGTTCCAGTGGCTGGCGGCGAGCGAAGGCCAGCAGGCGGCGGGTCAGGTCAGCGGCTCGCTCGGCGCCATGGATGGCGTTGCGCAGGCGGCGTCGGGCCTTCTCGTCGGTGATAGCCGGCTCGATCAGCTCGAGGTTGGCCCGGATCACCTGCAGCAGGTTGTTGAAGTCATGGGCGACGCCGCCGGTGAGCTGGCCGACAGCCTCCATCCGCTGAGCCCGGCGCAGTTCGGTCTCCTGGGCCTCGCGCTCGGTGACGTCGCGGGCCGAGCCGACGATCCGCTCGATGCGGCCTTCGTCGCCGCGCACCGGCACCAGCACCGATTCCCAGATCCGCTGGCCGTTCGGCAACTGCAGCTCATCGCGGGTGGCCAGGGGGGAGCCCTTGTCCACCACCCGCTGGTAATAGGCGCTGAGCGCCCGGGCCGCCGGGGCGGGCGCCAGCTGCTCGACGGTCTTGCCCCGCATGCGCCCGGCCTTCAGGCCGGTAGCCGCCTCCAAGGCCGGGTTGAGGTCCTCCAGCGTGAACTGGCCGTCCTCGAGCACGCCGATGACGAAGACGTAGTCGGCGGTGTTGGCGAACACGGCGCTGTAGAGGGCGACGCTTTCGCGCTGGCCGTGCTGGGCGGCGTCGCGGTCGGTCAGGGCCTGTCCCAGCTGGCGATTGGCCCGCCCGAGACCGAACACGGTCCAGGCCAGGCCGCCCAAGGCGATGGCGGCGAAGGCCAGGCCGATCAGGAAGCTCAGTTGCTCCTCGGCGTCGGCTCGCTTCTGGCGCTGGACCAGCAGGTCCTTCTCATTGGCGATCAGTTCCGTGGTCAGGGCCCGGATGCGGTCCATCTGGACCTTGCCGCGTCCGGTTTGGAGCAATGCCTGCGCGCCGGCCCGGTTGTTCTGGCCAACCAGAGAAATATTTTGCTGGAGGAAGGCCATGCGCAGGGTCAGCGCCTGCTCGATTTCGCGCACCAGACCCGCCTGTCCGGGATTGTTGGCCACCAAGCCTCGCAACTGCCGCGCCTCGGTGGGAAGGCGCTCGACCGCTCTCAGATAGGGTTCAAGGTAGGTTTCGTCGCCGGTCAGGAGATAGCCACGCTGGCCGTTCTCAGCGTCCTGGGCGAGAGAGAAGACGTCCCGTACCGAATCCAGCACCTCGAAGGTGTGGCGTTCCCAATAGCGGCTGTCGCGCAGAGCCGTGACATGATTGAACGCCATGTAGGCAGTCAGCCCGGCCAGGATCGCGATCAGGGCGATGGGAATCAGCAGGACGCGGTTTCGGCTCACGCTTCGCCGCCTCGCCGTATCGTCCCGCCCAACGTCATCACACGCCTTCCAACCATACCGAAAGGGCTATCAGGTCCATCGGCGTTAATACAGCGCGCGGCGGCTGGACATTCGCAAAGGCGGCAAGGAGAGGTCGGGGAGATGGCTGGGGAACTAGGAGCCTCAGCCCCATGAGGATTCCACAACAAATTCAACAAGTACGACACTTGCCCCGTCAGGCTGACGGAGGTTTCATTAGCAGGTTGCATTAGCGGTGCTGAACACAGGCTGGTCAAGCCCCGGCACCTCGCGGCGACTCCCCTGCTGTGTATACACTCCATCTCATGAGCACTCGAAGGCGCGTCTGGGCCTCCATCCTATTCGTCCTTCTCGCCGTTCTGACATTGAACATCGAGAAGGTTGCCGAGGTCGTCGGGCTGGACAACGTCCTCTTGGGGTCTGGGGCCGCAGTTGATTGGGGCTATCGAAACGTCCTGCTGGCGCCCTGGATGTTGCCGAGCGCCATGTTTGTTTTGGGCGCGTTGATAATGTGGATTCTGATGAGGGTTGGAACCGCGATTGTCACCCTGCCTCCCGCCGAGCCAGTTCCAGCGACGGCGGCCATTCCCCGTATGACGGTTCAAGACGCAGTCGACTACATCACGAGCGAGTCAGTCTGGACGGAAGAGGCCCAGCCTCGAACCAACCTCGGCCACGCTGCGGCACGAGACTTGCTCGATCTGCTGGCGGCGGGAACGATTATCGCCTTTGGGCGCGAGCTATCGAATGGGCGGCCTGGAACGCTGGTCAGATTTGACTCGGACTTCTGGCGGGATGCGCACATCGACGCGGACCAGTTCCTCCGTCAAACGCAAGGCGATCATATGCTGCAAGGCCATTTCGGAATGGGGGCATATTTCGATGTTCGGTTCTTTGAGAGAGATATCCGCCGAGCTTTTCCTACAAAGATGACAAGGCGCAGCAAGCGTTAGGGCGGCCCTGCTCCAGTATTAATGTCAGGACAGATCATGTTGGACACGGTGTTGGCCGTCCTCGGGTGGCTTAGCGGCGGTGCCGTAACGATCACAGCGGTCGTGGCGACGACCTACGCGGCGTTCCAGTTCTTCGCCAAGAAATGGCTTGAAGACAAATTTCAGAAGGGGCTGGAGGACTACCGCCACGCCCGCGCGAAAGAGATCGAGCGATTGAAATTCGAAGTGAACGCACTCCTCGACCGCGCCACCAAGTTCCACCAGCAAGAGTTCGATGTCCTACCCGAACTTTGGCGCCTTCTCTGCCTCGCCATTTCGGAGGCCCGGAACGTCCTGGCCCCCCTTCAACTCGCCACCGACATCACCAGCTATTCCGACGGTCAACTTGAATCCTTCCTCAAGAGGACGCCGCTTGATGACAACGAGCAAGAACGGGTGAGGGGTGCGACGCGCTACGAACGTAGCCCTCTGTTTCAAGAACTAGAGCATGCTCATCGTATGAGGTCGGCATGGCAGAGATGGACGGCATTCAACGACTACCTGATTGTGAAAGGCATTTTCGTCGAACCCGAAC
>JBKJSF010000237.1:0-14219 GCA_046595895.1 Caulobacter sp.
TCTGGGTGCGCGGGATGACGATGGTGCAGCGGTACCCCAGCGCCTTGCCCACCATGGCCAGGCCGATACCGGTGTTGCCGGCCGTGCCCTCGACGATTCGGCCGCCGGGCTTCAGCGCCCCCGACGCGATGGCGCCCTGGATGATGTAGAGCGCTGCCCGGTCCTTGACCGACTGGCCGGGGTTCATGAACTCCGCCTTGCCGAGGATTTCGCATCCAGTCGCCTCGCTGGCGGCCCTCAGGCGGATCAGGGGCGTGTTGCCGATGGCCTCGATCACGCTGGGGCGGACAGTCATACAGGCGGCCTTCGTCGGTCTCTGGTCAGGCCTTCTAGATCGTGTGCGACCGGCGATCCGCAAGTGGAGAAAAACTCAAAGCGCCGAAGCGGTCAGGTGCGGGACAGGCCCAGCTGCACCACATTGGTCCGCTCGGTACGGAACCCCGCTTCACAATAGGCCAGATAGAAGCGCCAAAGCCTGCGGAACCGCTCGTCGAAGCCCTGGGCCCGCACCTGCTCCCAGGCCGCGTCGAAACTGTGCAGCCACTGGTTCAGGGTGTCGGCGTAGCACTCACCAAATCGGATGATTCCGGTCCAGCCCAGGCCCGCGCGATCGGTCTGTTCCTTCAGCTTTTCCTCGCTCGGCAGCATGCCGCCCGGGAAGACGTACTTCTGGATGAAGTCGGCGTGGCGACTGTAGTGGTCGAAGAATTCGTCCTTGATGGTGATGACCTGCAGGCCGGCGCGGCCGCCGGGCGCCAGTACATCGTGGACCTTGCTGAAATAGGTCGGCCAGTAGGCCTCGCCCACGGCCTCGAACATCTCGATGGACGCCACACGGTCGAAGCGGCCCTCGACGTCGCGATAATCGACCAGCTGGATATCGACCTTTTCCGCCAGGCCCTGCTTGAACAACCGCTCACGGGCAAGGTCGTACTGAGCCTGAGAGATGGTGATGCCGGTGACCTTCGCCCCGACTTCCGCTGCCGCGAACGCGGCAAAGCCGCCCCAGCCACAACCGATCTCCAGCACCGTGTGGCCGGTTCTCAGGTCGATCGAGCGGGCGAGCGAGGCGTACTTCTCGCGCTGGGCCTCTTCCAGCGGCTGGTCGGCGCGTTCGAAGCGGGCGGACGAATAGGTCATCGTCCGGTCCAGCCACAGCGCGTAGAACTGGTTTCCCAGGTCGTAGTGGGCATGAATGTTGCGCTTGCTGCCCTCGCGGTTATTGCGGCGCAACAGATGGGTGACGAAGTTCCAGGCTTGGACGAGCGGGTTGCCCGCCATGATCCGGCCGATCTGGTCGAGGTTCCAGCTGAAGGCGGTGAGCAGAGCCGGCAGGTCGGGGGTGTCCCACTCGCCGGCCATGTAGCCTTCGGCGAAGCCGATGTCAGCGGCCGACATGACCCGTCCTATGGCCCTGTAATCCTTGACGATCAGCTCGGCGGCCGGGCCGGGTTGTGCCCCCCGGAACACCAGGCGCCGGCCCCCGGGCATGACAACATCGAGGTTGCCAATATCCCAGTTGTTGCGCAGGACCTTCATGGCCGTACGGAAAGCGGCGGGCGCGGCCCGGAAGTCAGGCGTTTCCCACTCCGACGTGGCGTTTGCGGCGATCTCGCTCATGGTCGCTACGCGTCTCCAAGCAAATTGTACCATCGTTTTTCGGTTGGGCGACACCCAGGGGTTCGCCGACGCTTTCTCCGGATTTTGGCCCCGGCGGCCGCGCCCCGAACGGCGCACCCTTCAGAAGCAGTCTCAGGGCCTCCCAATGGATGGCCGCCACCACCTTCACGGTGAGCAGCGGGATCGACCAGAAGAGGGCTATAAGCCGTTGATCGGTCAGAACTTCCCGCGTCGCTGTCTGGGTGGCGACGAAGTCCGGCTTCCCGGCCACGGCCTTGACGATGCGCAGGTCCAGGGTCTCGCCGGGGGCGGAGACGTCGAAGCGGTACTCACCCTCGACCTTGTAGAAGGGTGAGACGTATAGGGCCTTGGCCGCTCGCTGGGTCTCGCGCGCAGCGCCGGTCGCGGGAATGACGTAGGCATGGGTCTGGCCGAAGGTGTTGTTGACCTCGTAGATCACCGCCTCCAGCCGCCCGTCGGCCGCGTGGATGAAGAAGACCGACAACGGATTGAACACCAAGCCCAGCACCCGCGGGAAACAGAGCAGCTGGATGGTCGCCGCCGTAGCCTGAACGCCGGCTTGAGCCAGGGTGACGCCGACCCAGGGACGAAGCTGGGGGTTCTTGCGGTCGCCGTGGTCGCGGGGGTCGAAGCTCATCACGCCCTTGGCGCCAAGCTGCATCCATTTCAGGCCGGCGAAGGCTTCGTCCAGCCGGTCGACATCGACCAAAATCTGGAATAGGCGGTAGCGGAATTCATGGGGACGCGGACCGAAGCGCTTGTGCCAGGTTTCGCCCACGTACAGGGCGGCGGCGGTCATGCGGCGGCGGCTCTGGCGAGCCCCGGGGCCATGCCCTCGAAGCTGGCGACGCGGTGGTCGACGAAGTCCCATGGAACCCGGCCGCCTAGCTCGAGCGCCACCTTCACACCGGAGGTGATGCCGTCCTCATGGAAGCCGTAGCCCAGCCAGGCGCCGGCGTACCAGACGCCGCCGCGGCCCTGGATACGCCCGATGCGGCGCTGGGCGGCGAGGGCGGTGGTGTCGAATTGCGGGTGGTCGTAGTCGTACTCGGCGATAACCAGCGCTGGGTCGGGGTTGGGGCCATTCAGGGTCACGAAGAGCGGATCGGCCGTCGTCAGCATCTGGAGATTGTTCATCCAGTATGTGACGTAAGGCGTTGAAGAGGATTGCTTATCGCCGATGTAGTTCCAGCTGCCCCAGGCCGGCCGACGCACGGGCATCAGGGCCGGGTCGCGGTGCAGCACGGCCTTGTTCGCCGAGTAACGGACCGCGCCCAGGAAGGCCCGCTCCTCCGGATCGGCGTCGGCGAGCAGGCTCAGGCTCTGGTCGGAGTGGCAGGCGAGGATGACCTGGTCGAACGCCTCGGGCCCCTGTCCGGCCTCGACCAGCACGCCGCCAGGCACACGTTTGACTGACGTGACGCCAGCGTTGGTCCTCACCCGGTCCCCGAGGATGGCCCCGATGCGCTCGACGTAGGACCGACTGCCGCCGGCCACGGTCTTCCAGGTCGGCGGAGTGAACTGCAGCAATCCGTGGTTTTGCAGAAAGCGCAGGAAACTCTCGGCCGGGAAATCGCCGATGCGACCCTCGGTCGTCGACCAGATGGCCGCGCCCATCGGCAGCAGGTAGCGGTCGCGGAAACTCTCGGCGAAGCCGCGCAGTTTCAGATAGGCGCCCAGCGACAGGTCCTGGAGGTCGGCTTTGAGAAGATCATTGCGAGCCAGGTCATTGAACCGGCGGATCTCGTTGAGCATCCACAGGAAGGAGGGGTTCACCAGGTTACGCTTCTGGGCGAACACCCCCTTGGGAAAGTTCGACGACCACTCCACCCCGCCGCCGGCGCAGGCGAAGCTCATGTCGGTCATCCGGGTCTCGACGCCGAGGCTTTCGAGCAGCCCAACGAGGTTGGGATAATTGCTCTCGTTGTAGACGATGAAGCCTGTATCGACCGCGACAGGGCCGTCGGAGCAATCGACGGTAACGGTGTTGGCGTGACCGCCCAGCCGGCGGTCCTTCTCGAACAGGGTGACGGCGTGCGTGTCCTTGAGCGCCAAAGCGGCGCCCAGACCGGAAATCCCCGAACCGATAACTGCGATTTTCACGACTGGTCCGTCTCCTCAGGAGCGGCCCTCAGGGCCGCGTAAGCTTCCAGCGCACGATCCCGAGCCTTGCCGTGGTCGACGAGGGGTCTCGGGTAATCACGACCGGGCTGAAAGCCAGCCCGGTCAAGTACTTCAGGTACGGCCGTCCAGGGCGCATGGATGACCCGGTTCGGCAGGTTTCGCAATTCGGGCACCCATTGGCGGACGTAGGCCCCCTCCGGGTCGAACTTCTCGCCCTGAGTCACCGGATTGAAGACGCGGAAGTAGGGCGAGGCGTCGGCTCCGCTGCCCGCCACCCACTGCCAGTTGGCTGAATTCTGGGCGGTGTCGGCATCGACCAGACAGTCCCAGAACCATTGCTCGCCGCGCCGCCAGTCGATCAGCAGGTCCTTGATCAGGAAGCTGGCGACGATCATCCGCACCCGATTGTGCATGAAGCCGGTGGTCCACAGTTCGCGCATGCCGGCGTCGACGATGGGAAAGCCGGTCTGGCCCTGCGTCCAGGCCTCGAAGCCCTCATCGTCGTCGCGCCAGACAAAGCCGTCCCACTCGGGGCGGAAGTTCTGGGTGGCAAGGTCGGGCCAATGGAACAGCAGGTGATGGTGGAATTCCCGCCAGCCGAGCTCAGCCAGGAACTTGTCCACCTGCCGCTCCGAGGCCCCGCGGGCGACTGCGTCCTGGGCGGCGCGCCAGACCTGGCGAGTGCCGATCTCGCCGAAGTGCAGATGCGGCGACAGGCGGGAGGTCCCCGGGCGGTCCGGGCGGTCGCGGTCTGTGGCGTAAGACGCGATGGGATGGTCGAGGAAGTCGTCCAGGGCGGTCTGTGCGCCGGTCTCGCCGGGTGTCCATTCAACAAAGCCTGTGGACCAGTCGGGCGCGGTAGGATGCAGCGACCAGTCGGCCAACGCGTCGCTCGCGGGCCAGGTCGTTGGCGCCTCGAGCTCGGCTGGAGCGGGGTGAACCTCGAACGCCCCGACCCGCTGGCGAGCGGCCCGCCAATAGGGGGTGTAGACCTTGTAGGGTCCCCCGGCGCCGCTCTGGATGTCCCAGGGCTCGTTCAACAGGGCGCCGTTGAAGGAGAGGCATTTGATCCCGGCCTCAGTCAGGCTCGTCTTGATGGCCGTGTCGCGGGCGATGGCGCCGGCCTCGTAGAGCCGGTTCCAGTGAACGACCGTAGCGCCGGTCTCCTCTATCAGCTCGGCGAGCACCCGAGCCGCCTTGCCCCGGCGCAGGATCAGGCGGGAGCCGCGCGCCGCCAGATCGGCGCCGAGCGCGTTGAGCGACTTGCCTAGCCACCACAGTGAGGCGGCGCCCATCGGTCGCGGGCCTTCCGTGTCATCGAGGATGTAAACCGGGATGACCCTGCCTTCCACGGCCTGCAGGGCCGGGTTGTCGGCCAGCCGTAGGTCCTGGCGCAGCCAGAGCAGGGTCGGGGCGTCGGAGCTTGGCGTCTTCACGCCAAGCGGTACGTTGGCGATGAGGGATTGGATCACCGCTGGTGAGTCTTGACCGCCCCAACGTCAAAGAGCAGAGCCTGCCCCTCATGGACCTGTCCGGCCTTCAGAAACTCCTCGACGCCATCGTCGGCGCCCGCGTGGCCTGTGTCGGCGATGTCATGGTCGATCGCTTCGTCTATGGCGAGGTTTCCCGCACCAGCCCCGAGGCGCCGGTGGCGGTGCTGGCGCTGGGGCGCGAGACGGCGATGCTGGGCGGGGCGGGCAACGTGGCCCGCAACGTCGCGGCCCTCGGCGGCAAGGCGGCGTTGGCCGGGCTGATCGGCGACGACGCCGCCGGCAAGGAAGCCCTGCGGATGATCAGCGCGGAGGCCGGCCTGGAGTCGCACCTGATCACCGACGCCACCCGGCCGACCACGGTGAAGACCCGCTACGTCGCCTCCGGCCAGCAACTTCTGCGGGTCGATTCGGAAGACGCCTCGCCCGCCGTCCGGGAGACAGAAACAAAGTTGGCCGCCTCGGCCCGCTACGCCGCCGAAGGCGCAGGGGCCATCCTGTTGTCGGACTACGGCAAGGGGGCGGTCACCCAGAAGGTCATCGAGGCCTGCCTGGATGCGCGCGCCAACGGCGTGGTGCTGATCGTCGATTCCAAGGCCCGCAGCTTCGCCCGCTATGGCGCCGCCGACATCGTCAAGCCCAACGCCAGCGAGCTGGCCCGCGCCACCGACCTGCCGACCGAGACCGACGAGGAGGTCGAGGCGGCGCTGAAACACGCCCTCGAACTGTCGCGCTGCAAGGCGGTGTTGGTCACCCGGGCCGCCAAGGGCATGAGCCTGGCCGTGCGCGGGCAGGGGGTGAAACACTATGCAGGCCGGCCGCGCGAGGTGTTCGACGTCTCCGGGGCCGGCGACACCGCCCTGGCGGCCCTCGGCCTGGCGCTGGCCGCCGGTCAGACGATGGATGATGCGGTCAGCTTCGCCCTGCTGGCCAGCGGCGTGGTAGTCGGCAAGGCTGGCACCGCCACGGCCACACCGCGCGACCTCGTCGAGGCTGAGATCGCCGCCCACCTGGCCCCCGCCGAGGCCAAGCTGGCCAGCCCGGCCCAGATGGCCGCCCAGGCCGCCGAATGGCGCCAGGAGGGCCTCAAGGTCGGCTTCACCAACGGCTGCTTCGACATCCTGCACAAGGGCCATGTCGCCTACTTGGCGCAAGCCCGCGCCTGGTGCGACCGGCTGATCGTGGCGGTTAACAGCGACGCCTCGGTGCGCGCCCTCAAGGGCGAGGGCCGGCCGGTCAACGATCTGGAGAGCCGGGCCATGGTGCTGGCCGGCCTGGCCGGCGTGGATATGGTCACCGCCTTCGACGAGGACACACCCGTCAAGCTGATCGCGGCCGCCCGGCCCGACGTGCTGATCAAGGGCGCCGACTACACCGTCGAGGGCGTCGTCGGTCACGAACTGGTCCAGGGCTGGGGCGGCGAGGTGAAACTCGCCCCGCTGGTCGACGGCTATTCGACCACCGCCGCTATCGCCCGCATGACTGGCAAGGAAATCTGACATGACCCGCCGTATCGTTTTCGTCACCGGCGGGGCCGGCTTCATCGGCTCCAATGTCGTCGCCAGGCTCTGCGAGGACCCCAGCCTCGACGTCGTCGTCTGCGACTGGCTGGGCAGTGCTGACAGCGGCAAATGGAAGAACATCGCCAAGCACCCGATCGGCGACTTCGTGCCGCCGGAAGAGATGTTCGACTGGCTCGAGAAGCGCTGGCGCGACGTCGAGGCGGTGGTCCACATGGGCGCCATCAGCTCGACCACCGAAGCCGACGCCGACAAGATCATGCAGACCAACTTCTGCCTGAGCCGCGACCTGTTCCGCTGGTGCGCCGACCGCCAGCGGCGGTTCATCTATGCCTCCAGCGCGGCGACCTACGGCGACGGCGTCAGCGGTTTTGACGACAACGACGATCTGGAGTCGCTGAAAGCCCTCAAGCCGCTCAACGCCTACGGCTGGTCCAAGGCCCTGTTCGATGTTTTCGCGGCACGCCAGGCGGCGCGGGACTATCATCCGCCGCAATGGGTGGGCCTGAAGTTCTTCAACGTCTACGGCCCCAACGAGCACCACAAGGAGAGCATGAAGTCGGTCGCCGCCCAGATTTTCCCGAAGGTGAAGTCCGGCCACACCGTTCAGCTGTTCAAGAGCCACCACGCCGACTATGCCGATGGCGGCCAGCTGCGCGACTTCGTCTATGTGCGCGACGTCGCCGACGTCATCGCCTGGCTGCTGGACACCCCCTCGGTCAACGGCATCTACAACCTAGGCTCCGGCCAGGCGCGCAGCTTCGAGGAAATGGCCCAGGCCGTGTTCAAGGCGGCCGGTAAAGCCCCGCTGATCGACTATGTCGATATGCCCTACAGCATCCGGGACAAGTACCAGTACTTCACCCAGGCCAGGATGGACCGCCTGCGCGAGGCCGGCTACCCGGGCCAGTTCACCCCGCTCGAAGACGGCATCACCGAGTATGTGACGCAGTATCTGGCGACGTCGGACTCGTATCGCTGAAGGGGCTTAACCCTTCCCGCTGGGCGTGCGAGGCTTGAGCCATGCCGCCGTGGCTTCAAGGACGACGACTCTGGATCGCGCTGGGCGGAGTGGCGCTCGTGGCGGTGCTTGGCCTTGGCTGGATGATTTATGGCGTCGACGTGTTGCGCGCCTCGCTTGACCCCCGGGTGCCATTCCAGACTTACGATCCGCCGGGCGCGCCCAACTATGAACAGCCGCGGGCCTGGGCCCAGGTTCCGGTCGCGCCCGACAAGCCTCGGGCCGACGACCCACCGGCCGACGTCTTCTTCATCCACCCGACCACCTACGACGGCGGCGACCACTGGAACGCGCCGTTCCGGGATTCGAAAGCCACCCGGCTGACCCGCGAGGTGATGCTGCCCAACTACGCCGGCCCGTTCGCCAAGGCCGGCCGGGTGTTCGCCCCCCACTACCGCCAGGCCAGCCTCTACGCCCAGCTGACGCTGCGGGAGGACGCGCGGGAGGCGCGGGCCTTTGCCTATGAGGACGTGCGGAACGCCTTCCGGCTGTGGGAGGCGAAGTACGGGGGTGAGCGTCCCTTCATCCTGGTCGGTGTGGAGCAGGGCGGCCTGCTGGCGGCAAGGCTGCTGGCCGAGGAGATCGCCCCGGACGCGGCTCTGATGAAGCGGATGGCGGCGGCCTATTTCATCGAGACGGTCGTGCCGGCCGACCTCTATGGCCCAACCCACCCGCCGGCCGCCTGCACGGCGCGCTACCAGGCCGGCTGTGTGCTGGCCTGGAAGTCGGGCGGGGCGGTGGAGCGGGGGCGGGTTCGCGAGCGGTCACTGGTCTGGGGACCGAACGGGACGCTGGTCAACCTGGCGGGGCGCACGCCCCTGTGCGTCAACCCGCTGACCGGGACGGCGACGACCGAGGAAGCGCTGGAACGGGCCAACCTCGGGGCGGCCAACGCCTCCCGCCTGGCCTGGGGCGAGCGGCCGCCGTTGATCGCCCGGGCAGTGCGCGCTCGGTGCGACGAGGGAATTCTGAAGATCTCCCGGCCGAAGTCGGGGTCCCTGCGACGCAGCGGCGGCTGGGCGGACCGCCTGCGGATGCCGCCCTACAACCTGTTCTACGGCGACCTGGAGGCAGATGCGACAGCGCGGGTGGCGGCGTTGCTGGACGTGCCGGAGGGCGCGACCCTGGCGCCGCCGATCACCCAGTCGATCAGCGTCGGCACCGTGCCGACCCACAAGATCGACTGACGGGCTAACCGCCCAGAGTCCTCAGCCCCGCATACTGCGGCTGGTCGATGCGCACCTGATCGATGATCGAGGCCCTCAGGTGGGCCAGCAACACCGGGTCGGTCGGCGAGATCGCCCCATCCCTGATCTTCGCGCAGAGTTCGCCGTTCAGCGTCGCCCAGTCGCCCTCGCGTCCGAGCAGGGCCGCCAGGCGCTCGACCTGTCCGTCCTCCGCCGCCGCTCCGTCGGCGATCTCGCGTTTGATCGCGGCCAGGGCGTTGACCGCCACCCGGGCGTGAAACGCGTCGCGGTCCTTCAGCTGCGGCGCCGCCCGCTCCTCAATGAACTTGATGACGCTCTCGATGAGTTCGATGCTGGTCGGATGGGTGATCATGCGGCTGCCTCCAGCAGGGCCACGAGGTCGATTTCGGTTTCGCTCGTCCGCCGCCCGATCATCGCCCGCTCGACCGAAGCGTCGGCGCCGTTGGCGTAGGCCATGTACATGGTCAGGCACATGCAGCCCCACTTCAGCGAGCCGAGCATTTCCCAGTACAGCAGCCGGTCCAGCGAAACCTGCTTTCCGCCGGCCGCCTCATAGGCGCCCAGCAGGTCGGCATAGTCGCCAAAGCCGCCGACCGGTTTCGCCCCGCCGAACCGCCAGCTGCGCATGCAGATCCAGCCCATGTCCTCGGCCGGGTCGCCCAGATGGGCCAGCTCCCAGTCGAGCACCCCGGTCAGGCCATGCTCGGGGTGGACCATGATGTTGCCGTTGCGGAAATCGCCATGCACCAGAACCGGCTTGTCGATGGCCGGAGCGCGGTCCTTCAGGTAGCGCAGCGCCGCCTCGAAGATCGGCCGCTCGGCCCCCGAGGTGCGGTAGACGGCCTCGTACTTCTCCAGCTCGCTCAGGGCGCTGGACGTCACCAACGGCGGCAGGCCTTCCAGCGGCACGGCGTGGATGGCGGCCAGGGCGGCCCCGCACTGGGCGGCCAGCCCCTTGCGGACGGCCTCGAACGGCGGGTCGCGGGCGATGCGCTTGCCCAGCGTCTCGCCCTCCAGCCGGGCCATGACATAGGCCTCGCCGATGGCGCTGCCGGGGGCGCTTTCGGCCAGCACCCGCGGTACGGCGGCGCCTTTCGCGGCGGCGGCGCGGATCAGGGCGGCCTCGGTGGCGAGCGGCACGGCGTTGCCGCTGCCGGTGGTGCTGGGCGGTTTGCGGCGCAGGATCATCGGGGCGCCGGTGTCGGTTTCGAAGGCCCAGGTCTCCTGACTGGCCCCGCCGGACAGGCGGCGCAGGTTGACCACCGTCGTGGCGCCCGCATCAAGCTGCGGGGCGAGGGGGGCAAGAGCCTGTTGAAGTTCGTCCATAGGTTCGATTCCGACCCTTCACCCACCGTCAGTCAACCGGTTGCGGTTTGGGCGAACTATGATCATCCTGTGCGAGCTTTCCCGGGTCCGTCCGTGAAAGGAGTCAACACCATGCAGGCCACCGTCACCCGGTAGTCCGTCGGCGCCAAAGGCGCGTCGCCCGGACCTTCGTCCCCCGCCACGGCGGGGCGACGCCTCATGACTCCTCCATCGAAAGCACGCAATGACCCAGTCTCTCTGGCGCCATGCCGACTTCCTGAAATTATGGGCGGCCCAGGCCGTCTCCGCCTTCGGCTCGCGGATCACCCGCGAAGGCCTGCCGATGGCCGCCATCTTCGCCCTCGACGCCAAACCGGCCCAGCTTGGCCTGTTGGCCGCCCTCAGCATGGGGCCGGGGGTCATCCTGGGCCTGTTCGCCGGCGGCTGGGCTGACCGCAACTACCGCCGACCGATCCTGATCGGCACGGACATCCTGCGGGTGCTGGTGCTGCTCAGCGTGCCCATCGCCGCCTGGATGCACTGGCTGTCGATGCCGCAGCTCTATCTGGTGGCCGCCATCGTCGGGGCGGCCGGCCTGATGTTCGCCATCGCCGACCACGCCTATCTGCCGGGCCTAGTCGGCCGTGAGCAACTGATGGAGGGTAACGCCAAGCTGGGCGTCACCGAGTCGGTGGCCGAGATCGGCGGACCTGCGCTGGCCGGCCTGCTGTTCAGGTACCTGACCGCGCCGGTGGCCCTGGCCGTCAACGCCGGGACCTACCTGGCCTCGGCCGCCTTCCTGTGGACCATCCGCACGCCGGAGCCGCCGCCGGGGCCGGTCCACAAGACCGAGCATCCGTTCTCCGACCTGATGTTCGGGGTGCGGGCCATCCTCGGCCAGCCGCTGGTCCGGCCCTTGCTGATCATGACCATCGCCCAGACCCTGTTCAGCAGCTTTTTCGCGGCCCTCTACCTGCTGTTCGCGATGCGGACCCTGGGCCTGACCCCCGATCTCCTGGGCCTCGTCATCGCGGTCGGCGGCGGCGGGGCCTTGCTGGGGGCCCTGATCGCACCGCTGGCCGTGCGATGGCTGGGCCTTGGCCCCGCCATCATCGGCCTGGGCCTGCTGGCGGCCGCCTCGACGGTTGTGATCCCGTTGGCTCCAGCGACGGTGGCCGGCGGCGCGGCCTTCCTGATCGTTGGGCAGATCCTTGGCGACGCCCTGGCGGTGGCGGCGATTATTCCGGCGGGCACGTTGCGCCAGTCGGTGTTCGCCCAAGCCAAGCTTGGCCGCACGGGCGCGGTATTCCACGTTGCGCGCGGGGCGATGAGCGTCATCGGGGCCCTGGTCGGCGGGTGGCTGGCTCAAGCCATCGGCATCCGTGAAGCGATGTGGGTGGCGGTGATCGGCATGGTGCTGGCGGGCCTGATCCCGATCTTCTCGCCCTTGCGGACGTTGAAGAAGCTGCCGGACTAATCGCCTTGCGCCCCCGGGCGCCAGTCGAACAGTTCCTGCAGTATCCGCAGGCGCGTGCCCCGTTCCCCGGTCAGCTCGGGGTCGCGGGCCAGCACCAGCCGGGCGTCGTCGGCGGCCACCGCGATCAGGTCGCGGTGCGTCGCCGGGTCGGCCAGGCGATAGGCGGGAAAGCCGCTCTGCTTGAGGCCAAGCGGGTCGCCGCCGCCGCGCAGCTCAAGGTCCTTCTCGGCGATCTCGAAGCCGTCGTCGGTCTTGCGCAGGATGTCGAGCCGCTGTTCGGCGATGTCGCCCAGCGGCGGGTCGTAGATCAGCAGGCAGGCGCTCTCCCGCCGGCCGCGCCCGACACGGCCGCGAAGCTGGTGCAACTGCGCCAGGCCGAAGCGGTCGGCGTGTTCGATGACCATGATGGTGGCGTTGGGCACATTGACGCCGACCTCGACCACCGTGGTGGCGACCAGCACCGGCAGCCGGCCCTCGGCGAAGGCGGCCATTACCTCGTCCTTCTCCGAGCCGCTCATCTGGCCGTGCACCAGCCCGACCTGAGAGCCCATCACCAGGCGCAACTCGGCGGCCCGGGTCTCGGCCGCCATGACGTCAAGCTCGTCCGACTCCGCCACCAGCGGGCAGATCCAGAAGGCCTGCGCGCCCTCCGACACCGCCTTGCGCAGCCGGTCGATGACCTGCGGCAGGCGCGGGGAGGGGACCGCCGCCGTGGCCACCAGGGTGCGGCCGGGGGGTTTTTCGTCGATGCGGCTGACATCGAGGTCGCCGAACACCGTCAGTTCCAGGGTGCGCGGGATCGGCGTCGCCGACATGGCCAGCAGGTGGACGCCCTCGCCCTTGTCGGTCAGCCGTATTCGCTCGTTGACCCCGAAGCGGTGCTGTTCGTCGATCACCGCCAGGCTGAGGCCCCGGAACCGCACCTCCTCCTGGAACAGGGCATGGGTGCCGACGGCGACGCCGGCCGTGCCGTCCATCAGCGCCATCAGCTTCTCGGCCCGGACTCCGCCCTTGTCGCGGCCGGTCAGCAGCACTACCCGGACCCCAAGCGCCTCCAGCATCGGGGCGATGGTCTCGAAATGCTGCCGGGCGAGGATTTCGGTCGGGGCCATCAACGCCGCCTGGCGGCCGGCGTCGAGCACGTCGGCCATGGCCAGGGTGCAGACCACCGTCTTGCCCGAGCCGACATCGCCCTGCAGCAGCCGGCTCATCCGCTCGCCGGCCTGCAGGTCGCCGCGGATTTCGGATAGGGCGCGGATCTGGGCCCCGGTCAGCTTCCACGGCAGGGCCGCTTCCAGCCGGTCGGCCATCGGCCCGGCGAGGATGGCCGGGGCCGGCTCGGCCTTGCGGGCCGCCTTGCGCTGGGCGAGGGCCAGCTGGTGGGCCAGCAGCTCGTCGAAGGCCAGCCGCCGACGGCCGGGTCCCAGCGGCGCGATGTCGGCCTCGCTCTGCGGATTGTGCAGCTGCTCCAGCGCCTCGCGCCAACTGGGCCAACGTTCCCGGGCCAGCCAGGCGGAGTCCTGCCACTCGCCCAGGTCGGCGGCCCGTTCGAGCGCCTCATGGGCCAGCTTGCGCACCGTGCGGGCGGCAAGGCCGGCGGTGGCCGGGTAGATGGCCTCGATCTCGGGCACCTCGGCGGCGCGGGCGATATCGACGAAGTAGTCGGGGTGGACGATGTTCCAGCTGTCGTTGAAGCGCTCGACCTTGCCGCTGACGATGCGTTTTGCGCCGACCGGATGCTGGCGTTCCAGGTGCGGACCGTGGCCCTTGAAGAAGGTCAGGGTGACAAAGCCGCTCTCACCATCGACGACGCGGATGCGCCAGGGCTGGCTGGGGCCACGCGGATAGGCGTGATCGTTGACCACCACCGACAGGGTAGCGACCTCGCCATCGACCAGGCTGAGGAAACTGGAGGGTTTGCGGCGGATCAGGCTGTGCGGCTTGAGGAACAGCACATCGCGGATCAGCGGCCCGGCCAGCTTCTCGACCAGAGGCGCGACTTTCGGCCCGACGCCCTTGAGGGTCGAGATCGAGGCGAACAGCGGGAAGAGAATCTCCGGGCGCATGGGGGGAGGTATAGCTCGGGGTGGGAAGCCTGACACCGAAAGCCCGTCGAGGGACTATCGAAGCGGACGACCATCATACCACGGCGGGCAGACAGCAACATTCGCGGCGCGATTCCGCGTCCGGCGCCGAGAAAGCCTGGCGGTGTTGGCTTTTGCGTTGCTGGAGAGGCGGGGACCGTAGGGCTCGGCGATGACAGGGCGTGGGCGCCGGGGCGGGGAATGTTGGCGTGTTGTGGCATGGCTCAGTCAACGCGGGGCGACCGACGTTGGGGACTTGATCGCCGCGCAGCGCCGTTGCCGATGGGATATCGCGTCTGGGGCGGCGTTCCTGTCCCCGATCGGCGCTGATCGGGGACAGGAACGCCGC
>JBKJSF010000246.1:0-33746 GCA_046595895.1 Caulobacter sp.
GAGCTGCCATCGCGCAACGGCATGCGCCGCTTCGCGTTCGCACGGGTCGGCCTCGCCGTGGTCGCGCTGTCCGGGCTGGCGCTCGCGCCGGCGACGTCGCTCGCCGGGCCGCCGCCAGTGGTGACCGCCGACTGCGAGATCACGACGACGTTGCCCGACGGTACGCCGAGCGGCGTGCTCGCCGATGGCGAGATCTGCGTCCGGCCGCCGGCCGGCGAGCCGAGCGAGCCCTCGCCAACTCCACCGCCACCGCCACCGCCACCTCCGCCGCCCGCCGGCCTGGTCTATGACCGGACGCTGAGCGGCACGGCCGGGGCCGACACCGTGTCGGGCGACGGGCGCAATGAGATCATCCAGGGTCTGGACGGCAACGATACGCTGAACGGCCTGGGCGGCTTCGACAAACTTGAGGGCGGGCTTGGCGCAGACAAGCTGAACGGCGGCGACGGCGACGATATCCTGATTGGCGCGGCGGGTCAGGACACCCTGACCGGTGGGGCCGGGGCCGACGTCTTCGTCATCGGGACGGGCGACGGCACGACCAACACGATCGCCGACTTTGAACTGGGCGTGGACCTGATCGATATCACAGCGTTCGGCGGCTATACCGGGATAAACCAACTGGCCGCCGGCGCCAAGGTGAGCTTCTCCGACGGCAGTACCGTGACCCTGACCGGCATTTCCGCCGCCAGCTTGAGCGCCGCCAACTTCATCACCAGCGGCTCACCACCGCCGCCTCCTCCTCCTCCTCCTCCCCCGCCGCCCCCGCCCCCGCCCCCGCCTTCGGGCGGTGAGCCGACGCCGCCGGTTGGCTACACGGTCGTCACAGGAACCTCGGCGAACGACACCAAGGTGGGCGGGTCAGGCTCTGACGCCGTCCAGGGCTTGGCAGGAAACGATACCCTGTATGGTCGCGCCGGCGATGACTGGATCAGCGGTGGCGCCGGCTCCGACAAGATATTCGGGGAGGCGGGCGCCGACGTCATCTACGGGGGTCTCGACGCCGACACCCTTTACGGCGGAACCGGCGCGGACACCTTCGTCTACTTCCAGGCCGCCGACAGCACTTCGACCGCCACCGACCTTATCCGGGACTTCATCGCCTCGGACGGCGACCTCATCGATGTCAGCCTTGTCGATGCCAACACCGGGGTGGCGGACGATCAAGCCTTCGTCCTGGTCGGCGCCTTCTCGGGGGCCGCCGGGCAGATGACGATCTCCACGGTCAGTGGCATCAGCACCCTCAGCTTCGACGTCAACGGCGACGGCGTGGCCGATATGGTGATCAAGACATTGGGAGCGGTCGGCACGAGCTACGTCCTATAGGGCCGTGAACGATTGACGACCTTGGTCGGCGGAGGGAAGCTCTGGCATGACCCAGACCCTCCCTCACGAGATCCTGTTGTCCCACGAAATGCTCGGGCCGATGGAGCCGGTGCTGACCGGTGCCGGTTACCGGGTTCATCGGTTGTGGGAGCACAAGGACCGGCTGGCCTTCCTTGCCGCCGATGGCCAGTCGATCCGCGCCATCGTCCATGCCGGCGAGTTCAAACTGGACCATGAGTTCCTCGCCGAGATGCCTCGCCTTGGCCTGATCGCCTGCGTCAGCGTCGGCTACGACGGGGTCGACGTGCCATGGTGCAAGGCGCGCGGCATCGCCGTAACCAACTCCGCCGGCCTCAACGCCGACGACGTGGCCGACCATGCTGTTGGCCTGCTGATCGCCGTCTGGCGTGGCCTGGTCGAGGGCGACCAGCGTCTGCGGGCCGGCAAATGGACCCACGCCGACCGCATGCGGCCGCGCCACTCGCTGCGCGGCAAGACCGCCGGCATCGTGGGCCTGGGCCACATCGGCGAGGCGGTTGCCAAGCGGCTGGAAGCCTTCGGCATGCCGATCCTCTGGTGGGGTCCCAACGCCAAGGACAGTCGCTGGAAGCGGGCAAACTCCCTGCTGCAGCTGGCCCGGGACAGCGACGCCCTCATGGTCTGCACCCGGGGCGACGCGGCAGGCCTGATAACCGCTCCGATCATCGAGGCAGTCGGGCCGCGCGGCTGTATCATCAACATCTCGCGCGGCGGGGTGATCGACGAGGACGCCCTGATCGCCGCCCTCAAGGACGGCCGGCTCGGCATGGCCGGTCTCGATGTCTTCGCGACCGAGCCGACCCCGCCGGCCCGCTGGAAGGACGTGCCGCACACGGTGCTGACGCCGCATACGGCCGGCGGGACGCTGGAGAGCATCCCGCAGATGGTGGCCATGACTATCGAGAACCTGCGTTGCTACTTCCACGGCGAGCCGCTGGCGACGCCGGTGGCGGCCTAGCCAAGCAGCAGGGCCGCGAGACCGCCGGCCAGCAGGGCGCCGAACAGCACGGCGGCCGCGATGCGGTGGCGAGGTTTCCTGATCATATGTCCGAGCATGGCGTGTCTCCGGCCTTGTTCCGCACCGGTGACACTATCAAAGTGATATCACTTTCTGGCAAGTGATTTCGCAAAAAGAGACCCTCCTCCTCGAAAGGAAGAGGGCCAGTGATCCCCAGGACAGGGAAGGCTCGGATCAAGCGGCCTTGGCGTACAGCGCCTGCTCCTCCATCACCGCCTTCAGCACGGCCGGGCGGCTGAGCATGCGGCGATGGTAGGCGGCGAGATTGGGGTAGTCGGCCAGGTCCGGCCCGGCGACGCGGGTCCAGTTCAGCACCGTGGTCAGGTAGGCGTCGGCGACGCTGAAGTCGTCGAGCAGGAAGTCGCGGCCGGCCAGGTGGTCGTTGAGGTAGCCGAAGCGGGCCTTGGCCAGATGCTTGGCGTAGGCCTTGGCGTCGGCCGGGGCCTCGGGCGAGAGCAGGGCGCCGAACACGCCGCGATGCAGCTCGGCGCCGATGAAGCTCAGCCATTCCCGCAGCCGGTGAGTATTGACCGGCGCGCCCGGGAAACGCTCGGCGACATACTGCAGGACGGCGGCGTTCTCTGTCAGGATCTCGCCGTCGTGGGTGCGGAGGGTCGGCACCATTCCCTTGGGATTGATGGCCAGAAAGTTCTCGCCACCGACCGTCTTGGTCTTCTGGTCGACCTGGTTGAAACAGGCTTCGGCGCCGGTCTCGTACAGCCACATACGGGTGGCCAGCGAGCAGGCGAGGGGCGAAAAGTACAGGTCCATGACGGCAGCCTCCAACAGGGGTTTATTTATGTACCGTCTTGCACAATAATAAGCTGGTCAAGAGTTATTTGCGAAATGGTACAAAAAGCAGATCCGCGACCGCGCGGCAGGCCCCGGGCCTATGACCCCGACAAGGCGGTGGCCAAGGCGCGTGAGGCGTTCTGGACGCAGGGCTATTCGGCGACGTCGCTCGACGATCTGGCGGCCGCCACCGGCATGAACCGGCCGAGCCTTTATGCGGCCTTCGGCGACAAGCGGGCCCTGTATCTTGAGACACTGCGGCGGACCAAGGACGGCCTGCTGGCCGCTACGAAGGCGGCGCTAGCGCTACCCGGCGACCTCCAGGTCAGCCTGGACTTCTATTTCACCAGAGCCATCGACGCCTACATGGCTGGCGAGGGCGATGCCCGCGGCTGTTTCATCGTCGGCACGGCCCTGACCGAGGCGGTCGGCGACGATGAGATCAAGGCGGTGCTGCACGAGACCTTCCTCGGTCTCGACGGGCTGTTGGCCGAGCGCATCCAGCGTGCGGTCGACGAGGGGGAACTGCCCATGACCACGGACGCCGCTTCGCTTGGCTATATACTCTCGGCGTCGGTGCACGGGCTGGCCATGCGGTCGCGGGCGGGGGAGCCGCGGGAGGCTCTGGAGGGCTGGGCCAGGGGCGCCGTGGCGCAGGTCGTCCGCCTCGCCAAGGCTTGACTTAAACACATAAAGATATCTTTATATCCCCGATGTCACAGGGCTCGATCCAGACCGTGGAGATGCTGCGCGCGGCCGGCGAGCCAACCCGTTTGCGCATCCTCGCCCTGCTTGCGGCTGAGGAACTTTCAGTCCTCGAACTATGCCGCATTCTGGACCAGAGCCAGCCCCGCGTCTCGCGCCATCTGAAGCTGCTGGCCGACGCCGGGCTGGTGCAGCGATTCCCCGACGGGGCCTGGGTTTTTTATCGGCTGACCGGCGGCGGTCCGGCCCGGCTGCTGGTCGACAGCATTCTCGATCTGACCGACGACGCCGACCCGGTCCTGCGCCGAGACGGTGATCAGCTGGCCGCCGTCGCCACCGAACGCACTAACGAAGCGGCTGCCTATTTTGCCAGAAACGCGGCGCGCTGGGATGAAATTCGCGCACTTTATGCTTCCGAGACCCAGGTCGAGGCCGCCATCAGCCGGGCGGCCGGGCAGGGCGGTGTCGGGCGACTGGTGGACCTGGGGGCCGGCACCGGCCGCATGCTGACCCTGCTGGGCGAGCGGGCCGAGCGGGCCATCGGCCTGGACCTGTCACAGCAGATGCTCAACATCGCCCGCGTCAATGTCAGTGAGGCGGGCTTGGGCGCCTGCGAGTTGCGCCACGGCGACATTTTCGCCACCGGCCTGCCGGCCGGCAGCGCTGATCTGGTCACGGTGCATCAGGTGCTGCACTATCTGGGCGATCCCATCGCCGCGGTCACCGAGGCGGCCCGGCTGGTGGCCCCGGGCGGGCGGCTGCTGATCATCGATTTTGCCCCGCATGGCCTGGAGTTCCTGCGCAGTCAGCACCAGCATCGACGCCTAGGTTTCTCCGACGCGGAAATCCTGCGCTGGCTGGAGGCCGCCAGCCTCGAGGGCCAGGTCAGCGAGACCCTGCCGACCGCCAACGGTGAGGGCCTGACTATCAAGATCTGGACCGGCACAAGGCCGGCCAACGCCAACAGGAGCGCCGCATGAGCCCGCCCCGCCGTGTCATCGGACCGGTCGCCCGCTCGGCCGAACGGCCCAACCGCAAGCTGGGCATCAGCTTCGAGTTCTCGCCGCCCAAGACGCCCGAGGCCGAGGAGACCCTGTGGACCGCCATCCGCCGGCTCGAACCGCTGCAGCCGGAGTTCGTCTCGGTGACCTACGGGGCCGGCGGCTCGACCCGTGACCGCACCCACCGCACGGTGCGCCGCATTGTCGAGGAAACCAGCCTCAGGGCCGCCGCCCACCTGACCTGCGTCGAAGCCGGCCGCGATGACGTCGACCAGGTGATCCGCGACTACTGGGACGCCGGGGTGCGCCATCTGGTGGCCCTGCGCGGCGACCCGCCCGGCGTGATCGGCGGCGAGTACGTTCCGCGCGCCGACGGCTACGCCAACGCCACCGAACTGACCCGGGCGGTGCGGGCCATCCAGCCCTTCGAGGTGCTGGTCGGGGTCTATCCTGAGGGCCATCCCGAGAGCCCCAACATCGACCACGACATCGAGGTGCTGAAGGCCAAGGTCGACGCCGGGGCGACGCGCGGCATCACCCAGTTCTTCTTCGAGATCGACCCCTTCCTGCGGTTTATGGAGAAGGCGCGCGCCGCGGGGATCACGATTCCGATCTCGCCGGGGATCATGCCGGTCAGCAATTTCAAGGGCCTGGTCAAGATGTCGGGCGCCTGCGGAGCGTCCATTCCCGGTTGGCTGGGCAACCTGTTCGACGGGCTGGATGTCGATCCCGACACCCGCCGCCTGATTGCCTGCAGCGTGGCCGCCGAGATGTGCGCCAAGCTGGAGGAGCAGGGCTTTTCCGACTTCCACTTCTACACCCTCAACCGGGCTGACCTGGTGTACGCCATCTGCCGCGTGCTGGGGGTGCGTGAGCCGGCGGCCTCGCCGGCGGAAGCCGCCGCATGAATATGAAGAAGCTCGCGCTCACCGCCATCGCCGCCTGCGGTCTGTTCGCCACCAGCGCGTCCGCCCAGTTCCCCGGGACCTGGACCAAGGCGACCCAGCCGTTCCAGGTGATCGGCAACATCTACTACGTCGGGACCGAGGGGCTGTCGGCCTGGCTGATTACCAGCGCCAAGGGCCACGTCCTGATCGACGGCGGCATGCCGCAGAACGCAGACCTGGTCGAGGCTAATATCAGGGCGCTGGGCTTCAAGCTGTCGGACGTGGAGCTAATCTTCAACAGCCACGCCCACTTCGACCATGCCGGAGCCCTGGCCCAACTCAAGAAGGACACGGGGGCCTTCCTGTTTGCCAGCGTCGGCGACAAGCCGGCTCTGGAAACCGGCAAGTACATCGGCTCGGAGGCGGTCGCCGAATACGGCTTTCCGCCGGTGAAGGTCGACAAGACTCTGGTCGATGGCGAGACCGTCAGCATCGGTGGCAATACCCTGAAAGCCAACCTGACGCCCGGCCACACCAAGGGCTGCACCTCCTGGACCACCACGGTCAAGGACGGCGGCAAGAGCTACAGGGTGATCTTCTTCTGCAGTGGCTCGGTCGCGGCGAACCGGCTGGCGCCGAACCCGCAGTATCCGGGCATCGTCGCCGACTATCAGAAGACCTTCGTCAAGCTGGGCAAGATGCAGGCCGATATCTTTCTCGCCCCGCATCCGGAGCAGATGAACCTGGCGGCCAAGAAGGCGGCCATCGGACCGGGCAAGCCCAATCCGTTCGTCGACCCCAGTGAACTCGGGAAGACCACCGCCAGGCTGGAGGCCGATTTCAAGGTCCAGCTGGCCAAGCAACAGGCCGGATCATGACCAGACTGGACCGCATCGCCCTTCTGCATCAGGCCGCCAGGGAGCGGATCCTGATCCTCGACGGCGCCTGGGGCGTGATGTTCCAGCGCGAAGGGCTGACCGAAGAGGACTTCCGGGGCGAACGCTTCCGCGATCACACCGTCCACCTCAAGGGCAACAACGACGTTCTTTGCCTGACCCGGCCCGACCTGGTTCAGAAGCTGCACGAGGCCTATTTCGCGGCCGGCGCCGACATCAGCGAGACCAACACCTTCAGCGCCACCTGGATCGCCCAGGAGGACTACGGTTGCGAGGCGGCGGTGCGCGACATCAACTATCAGGGCGCGCTGCTGGCCCGGGCGGCGGCCGACAAGTTCACCGCTGCCGAGCCGGGCAAGCCGCGCTTTGTCGCCGGCTCGATCGGACCGCTGAACAAGATGCTGTCGATGAGCTCGGACGTGAACGATCCGGGCGCGCGGCTGGTGACCTTCGACCAGGTCTACGACGCCTACCGCGAACAGGTGCGGGCGCTGCACGACGGCGGCGTCGACCTGTTCATCATCGAGACCATCACCGATACCTTGAACTGCAAGGCCGCCATCAAGGCGATCATGGACCTCGAGGACGAGGGGCTGGAGCCGCTGCCGATCTGGATCAGTGGCACCATCACCGACCGCTCGGGCCGCACGCTGTCGGGCCAGACGGCCGAGGCCTTCTGGAACAGCGTCAAGCACGCCCGGCCGTTCGCCGTCGGCTTCAACTGCGCGCTGGGGGCCGACCTGATGCGGCCGCACATCGCCGAGATGAGCCGCGTCGCCGACACCCTGGTGGCCGCCTATCCCAACGCCGGCCTGCCCAATGCCATGGGCCAGTACGACGAGCAGCCGCATGAGACCGCCTGTCACCTGGAAGAATGGGCGGCCAGCGGGCTGGTCAACATCCTGGGCGGCTGCTGCGGCACCACGCCGGAGCACATCCGGCATGTCGCGGAAGCAGTGAAGGGCAAGACACCCCGCCCGATCCCTGAACGCCCGAAGGCCATGCGCCTGGCCGGGCTGGAGCCGTTCGAGCTGGCCTGATGAAACTCGACAAGGCCAATGCCCTGACCGCCACGGAGACCGAACTGCTGCGCGACCTGCGCAGCCGGCTGGGCCGCGCGACTAACGACAAGGCGGCCGCGGTGCTGGTCAATGCGCTGGTGCAAACCTCGCCGCGCGTCGACATCGGGCCGGCGCCGGGCGATCCGGCGTTGGCCACAGCTGACTTCGACGCCTTCAAGTTGGCCGTGGCCGGGGCGAGCATGGCCCAGCTGCGCTCGGCCGTGGCGGGCCTGAAGCAACTTCATGGGCAGGGACCCGGACTGGTGATGAAGGCCGTCACCGCTGGTCTGCCCCAGGCCGTCATCAGCCGCCGTCTGGCGCTGGGTGGGCGTGAGCCCTCGATCGATAATGGGATGCTGTAGTGAGACCTGTCTTCGTCAATGTCGGTGAGCGGACCAACGTCACCGGCTCGGCCAAATTCCGCAAGCTGGTGGTCGAGGGCGACTACACCGCCGCCCTGGCCGTGGCCCGCCAGCAGGTCGAGGCCGGGGCGCAGGTCATCGATGTGAACATGGACGAGGGCCTGCTGGATTCGAAGCAGGCCATGGTCACCTTCCTCAACCTGATGGCCGCCGAGCCGGACATCGCCCGCGTGCCGGTGATGATCGACAGCTCCAAGTGGGAGGTGATCGAAGCGGGCCTGAAGTGCGTGCAGGGCAAGGCCATCGTCAACTCGATCAGCATGAAGGAGGGCGAGGACGCCTTCCGGCATCATGCGCGCCTCTGCCTGCGCTATGGCGCAGCCGTGGTGGTCATGGCCTTCGACGAGCAGGGCCAGGCCGACACCGCCGCCCGCAAGATCGAGATCTGCGCCCGGGCCTACGCGATCCTCGTGGATGAGGTCGGTTTCCCGCCGGAGGACATCATCTTCGACCCCAACATCTTCGCCGTGGCGACGGGGATCGAGGAGCATGACAACTACGCGGTCGATTTCATCGAGGCGACGCGGGCCATCAAGCAGCAGCTGCCCTATGCGCGGGTGTCGGGCGGGGTCTCCAATGTGAGCTTCAGCTTCCGCGGCAACGAGCCGGTGCGGCGGGCCATCCACTCGGTGTTCCTGTATCACGCCATCAACGCCGGCATGGACATGGGCATCGTCAACGCCGGCGACCTGCCGGTCTATGACGACATCCCGGCCGAACTGCGCGAGGCGGTCGAGGACGTCATCCTCAACCGCAAACCCAAGGCCGGCGGGTCGCAAACCGAGCGACTGGTGGACCTGGCGCCCAAGTACAAGGGCGACGGTACGGTGGCCAAGGTGGCTGACCAGGCCTGGCGCGGCGGCACGGTGCAGGAGCGGCTGACCCACGCCCTGGTCAACGGCATCACCGAGTTCATCGACGTCGATACCGAAGAGGCGCGGCTGGCGGCGGTGCGGCCGCTGCACGTTATCGAGGGGCCGTTGATGGACGGCATGAACGTCGTCGGCGACCTGTTCGGGGCGGGCAAGATGTTCCTGCCGCAGGTGGTCAAGTCGGCCCGGGTGATGAAGCAGGCGGTGGCCTGGCTGATGCCCTTCATGGAGGCCGAGAAGGACGGCCAGCCGCGCAAGGCGGCCGGCAAGATCCTGATGGCCACGGTCAAGGGCGACGTCCACGACATCGGCAAGAACATCGTCGGCGTGGTCCTGCAGTGTAACAACTACGAGGTCATCGACCTGGGCGTCATGGTCCCGGCCAACCGCATCCTGGAGGAGGCGAGGGCCCACAACGTCGACATGATCGGCCTCTCCGGCCTGATCACCCCGTCGCTCGACGAGATGGTCTTTGTCGCCGCCGAGATGGAGCGGACCGGCTTCGACATTCCGCTGCTGATCGGCGGGGCGACGACCAGCAAGACCCATACGGCGGTGAAGATCGAACCGGCCTACCGGCGGGCCTCGACCACCTATGTGCTCGACGCCAGCCGGGCTGTGGGGGTGGTCTCCGGCCTGCTGTCGGAGGAACGCCCGCGCCTGGAGGCCGAGACCCGCACAGAATACGTCCGGGTCCGTGAGCAGTTCGCCCGCGGCCAGGAGGCCAAGAACCGCACCCCGATCGCCAAGGCGCGGGCCAATGCCCACCCGGTCGACTGGGCCGCGCAGCCGACGGTCAAGCCGAGCTTCATCGGCGTTCGCGCCGTCGAGGGCGACCTGGCCGACCTGGCCCGCCACATCGACTGGACGCCCTTCTTCGCCAGCTGGGAGCTGGTCGGGCGCTATCCCGCCATCCTCCAGGACGACATCGTCGGCGAGGCGGCCAGCGACCTGTTCCGCGACGCCCAGGCGATGCTGGCCCAGATCATCGAGGAGAAGTGGTTCACCGCCAAAGGGGTTGTCGGCTTCTGGCCGGCCCAGGCGGTGGGGGACGATATCGCGGTGTTCCCGGACGAAAGCCGCACCGCTGAACTGGCCCGCTTCCACACCCTGCGCCAGCAGATGGACAAGTCGGGCGGCAAGGCCAACCTGGCCCTCTCGGACTTCGTCGCCCCGGCCGGCAAGGCCCGGGACTGGATCGGCGCCTTCGCGGTGACCGCCGGTCACGGTGAGACGGAGATCGCCGCCAAATTCAAGGCGGCCGGCGACGACTACAACGCCATCCTGTCGGCGGCCCTGGCCGACCGCCTGGCCGAGGCCTTCGCCGAGTCCCTGCACCGGCAGGTGCGGACGCAGCTTTGGGGTTACGCCCCCGATGAGCCGTTCGATATCGACGCCCTGATCGGCGAAAAGTACCAGGGCATCCGGCCGGCCCCGGGGTACCCGGCCCAGCCGGACCACACCGAAAAAGCCACGCTGTTCAAACTGCTCGACGCCGAGAACCACACCGGCATGGCCCTGACCGAGAGCTTCGCCATGAGCCCGCCGGCCAGCGTTTCCGGCCTCTACTTCGCCCACCCGCAGGCCCACTACTTCGGGGTCGGCAAGATCGACCGTGACCAGGTGGCTGACTACGCGGCCCGCAAGGGCTGGGAGCTGGCGACGGCAGAGCGGTGGCTGGCGCCGATCCTGGCCTATGACCCGATGGCGCGGGCCCGGGAGGCAGCGGCATAACGGCGGCCCTTATCGAAGCGGTCACCCATTATACCCTATTTGGCGGTTGTCGAGCTGTCCCGGGTCTATAAGCTATTGGAATATATAAATAAATATATGCGATTCGAACCCTGAAGAGGTCATGTTCCGACCCAAAAGGTTTGTGGTGGTGTTGTGATTTGGTTGGGGTGTGGTTGAGGTTTTGTCAGGGTTTTCCGCGCCCGTGACAGCAAGACGGCGGCACAGCGCGAAGCGCCCTTCTCCGGCTTGTCGGGAGAAGGTGGCGGCGAAGCCGACGGATGAGGGCAGCGCCGGCTCCTGACGATGTCGTGCGTTCTGGTGCGTTCAGAGCATGAAAAAAGGCAGCCCGGCCATCGCCGGTGCTGCCCTCATCCGACCCCCTTCGGGGGCCACCTTCTCCCGACAAGCGGGAGAAGGGATCGTCAGTTATTGCGGGCCGCGCAGGTCGGCGGCCGGGGCCTCTTCCGGTTTGGCGGCATCGGTCGGCTGTGCGACCTCGGCGGGGGTCGCGGGCGGTTCAGCGGCCTGCGCATCGGTGACGGCGGCGCCGATGGGGTCGGCCGGCGGGGCGACGGGCGCGGGGGCCTTGGCATTGTAGGTCAGAGCCTGGCCGAACAAGGAGGAACGCGCCTGGAGCTTTTCGGCGGTCTGCAGGCAGCGGCCGGGCAGGCCCCAGCTCATCCACTCGCGGGCCAGGTACTTCTTGTCCTTGTTGTCGCGCATGGCGAACCAGGTCTGGTTGCCGCGCTTCAGTTCCTCGGCGCCGTAGGTGGCGATCGGCTTGGGCGAGGCCTTCTCGGCCGCTTCCATGGCCTTGCGGAACTGCTTGAGGGTGTCCTTGCCGGCTGCCTTCTGGGTCTTGTAGCTGTCCATGTCGGCGGGCGGGGCGCCAGGGATCTTGGCGATCTCGGTTTCGATCCGCTGCACGTCCGGGATGACCTTGTCGTAGAGGCTCATGTGACCGTTGAGGGCGCCGTAGCACCAGGCGACCAGGCCGTAGTCATCGGCCGGGGCGCCGGGGGGGATCGGGTATTCCTGCTCGACCGGCGTGGCGGCGGGCGCGGCGGCTTCGGTCGGGGCGGCGTCCTGGATCAGCATCAGGGAGAGAAGCAGAGGAAGGATCGGGGCCATTTAAGAGGTCCTGGTATGGGTCAAACACGAGCAACGCCGTCACGCGACACCGTAACCTCCGCCCCCTGGGGTTTCGATCTCGATGACGTCACCGGCCTCCACCGAGACGGAGAAACAGCCGGTCAGGTCTCTTATCCCACCGTTTGTGGCAATCAAACGTTGCTCGCCCGGCAAACCGGCCGAACCGCCAGCGATTCCGCACGGAACGTTCAGCCTGCGGCTTGAAAGCAACGCCGCGTCCATGGGGCTGAGGAAGCGCATCCGGCGAATCGCCCCGTCGCCGCCACGGTGTTTGCCGGATCCGCCCGAGCCGTGGCGGATGCCGAAATGCTCGACCCGGACCGGGAAGCGGCGCTCGAGGATCTCCGGATCGGTGAGGCGGCTGTTGGTCATGTGGGTGTGGATGGCGCTGGTCCCGGCCCGGGTCGCCGTGGCCCCGGAACCGCCGCAGAGGGTCTCGTAGTACTGCTTGTCCTCGTCGCCGAAGGTGAAGTTGTTCATCGTGCCCTGGCCATTGGCCATGACGCCGAGCGCCGCATAGAGGGCGTCGACGACGTGTTGGCTGGTCTCGACATTGCCGGCGACGACCGCGGCCGGCGGATGCGGATCGAGCATCGAGCCTTCGCGGGTGAGGATGTGCAGGGGCGCGAGACAGCCGGCGTTCAGCGGAATCTCGTCATCGACCAGGGTGCGGAAGACGTAGAGGGCGGCTGCGCTGACGATGGCCGAGGGGGCGTTGAAGTTGGTGGTAAGCTGGTCGGCGGAACCCCGGAAGTCGAGGGTGGCCTCGCGGGCGACCGGATCGACGGTGACCTTGACGACGATCTCGCCGGCCCCGTCGAGGGGGACGCGCGCCTCGCCGTCGGTGAGTTTTTCGATGGCGCGGCGGACGGAGGCTTCGGCGTTCTGCTGCACGAAGTCCATGTACCGGGCGACCGTGCGGGCCCCGTGGCTCTCGATCATCCGGGCGACGGCGCCGGCGCCGGCCTGGCAGGCGGCGAGCTGGGCCTTGAGGTCGGCGATGTTGCGGTCCGGGGCGCGGGCCGGCCACTGGCCCGTCGCGAGGGCGGCGCGGGTTTCGGCCTCCAGGAAGACGCCGCCGCGCATCATCGGCAGGGCGTCGAGCATGACGCCTTCCTCGTCGATGGTCTTGGAGAAGGGCGGCATGGAGCCGGGCTGGACGCCGCCGACGTCGGCGTGGTGGCCGCGGGCGGCGACGTAGAAGCTGGGTTGCGGGTCGTCGGGAGCCATGAAGACGGGCATCACCACGGTGATGTCCGGCAGGTGGGTGCCGCCGAAGTAGGGGTTGTTGAGCATGAAGGCGTCGCCGGGGGCGAAGCTGGCATGGCGGGCCTGAACGGCGCGGACGGAGGCGCCCATGCTGCCCAGATGGACAGGCATGTGGGGGGCGTTGGCGACCAGGCCGCCGTCGGTGTCGAACAGGGCGCAGGAGAAGTCGAGGCGCTCCTTGATGTTGACCGAATGGGCGGTGCGTTCGAGGGCGGCGCCCATGGCCTCGGCGACGCCCATGAAGCGGCGGTTGAAGAGTTCAAGGGTGACGGGGTCGGGGCGGGTGGTGTCCGATTCGGCCAGTGCTTTGGCGGTGGTGCGGGTGAGGCGGATGAGGCCGTCATGTTCGCGAGTGGCGGTCCAGCCGGCGGCGACGGCGATCTGGGTGTCGCCGCGGACGATGAGGGCGGGGCCGGGGACGGGATCTTGGAGCTGGGAAGCTTGATGCAGTGCGGGGGTCCCTTCTCCCCTCGCGGGAGAAGGTGGCGGCGAAGCCGACGGATGAGGGGGCTCACCGGCGGATTGGGATTGAGGGGGTGGATGATTGGCGGCGTCTTCTATCTTCGACCCCTCATCCGACCCCCTTCGGGGGCCACCTTCTCCCGCAAGGGGCGAAGGGAACTCCCGCGTGACTTCTTCTGCTTCGACCTCAACGGAAGCGATGAGGATGGTTCTTGCCGGTTCCGTGAAGCCGAACAGCCTCTGGTGGGCTTGTTCGAAGGCGGCCTTCACGGTGGCTTCGTCGGCGGGCGGGACGGGCAACACGGCATCCGCCCCGTCGTAGCGGAGCATCAGCCGCACCGTGCGTGTCCCCGGCGCCGAGCCTTGGGCGGCGAGGGCTTCGGTGGTTTCGGTGGTGAGGCGGTCCGCCAGTATCTCGGCGGACTTCAAGCCTTCGGGGGACAGCGCAACTTCCAGCCCGGCCTGGCGCAATGCCCGCACTCTCGCCTGACCGATTCCCCAAGCCGACAGCACCGAGGCATGAAGCGGGCTCAGCACCGTCGTCATCCCCAGCGCATCGGCCACGTCGCAGGCGATCTGGCCGGCCGCGCCGCCGAACGCCACCAGCGCATGGTCCCGGGGATCGAAGCCGCGTTCGGTGGAGATGCGGCGGATGGCCTGGGCGGTGTGTTCGACGGCGACGGCGATGAAGCCTTCGGCGGCGGCCTCTGGCGAGGGGAGGGACATGGCGGCGGCGAGGTCGCTCAGGGCGCGGCGAGCGGCGGAGACGTCGAGCGCGGCGTCGGCAGTCGGCCCGAAGATGCTGGGGAAGTACGCCGGGTCGAGGCGGCCCAGCACCAGGTTGGCGTCGGTGACGGTGGCCGGGCCGCCTCGGCCGTAGGAGGCCGGGCCGGGGTTGGCGCCGGCGCTGCCCGGGCCGACGCGGGCCCGCATGCCGTCGAAGGCGAGGATCGAGCCGCCGCCGGCCGCGACGGTCTCGACGTCGAGCATCGGGCTGCGGAGTTTGGCTCCTGCCACATTGGCCTTGTCGCGGCGTTCGAGAACACCGGCGAAACGGCAGACATCCGTTGATGTCCCGCCCATGTCGAAGCCGAGCACCGCCCGGGCATGGGCTAGCCGGGCGGTCTCGGCGACCCCAACCACACCACCGGCCGGGCCGGAGACGACGGCGTCCTTGCCCCGGAAGGCGTCGGCGCGGACCAGGGCCCCGGCGCTGGTCATGAACCAGAGGGGGGCGCCGTTCACGGCCGAGGCGACCTGGTCGACATAGGCGCGCAGGATGGGGGTCAGGTAGGCGTCGGCCGCGGGGGTCTCGGCCCGGGGGACGAAGCGGGGGAGGGGGGAGACCTCGCTGGAGAGGGCGATGTAGTCGAAGCCGGCGGCGTGGGCGAGGCGGCCGGCGGCGACCTCGTGGGCGGGGTTGAGGTCGCTGTGCAGGAAGGCGATGGCGACGGCGGTTGTTCCGTTGGCTTTTGCCTTCGCGAGGGCGGTTGCGAGGGCGGGCTCGTCGAGAGGGTGGACCACCGCGCCGTCGCTGGCCAGCCGTTCGTCGGCCTCGATGACGGCGGCGTAGAGGGGGTCCGGGCGGATCAGATCGAGGGCGAAGAGCTCGGGCCGGGACTGGTCGCCGATGACCAGGGCGTCGGCGAAGCCCCTGGTGGTGACGAGAAGGGTGTTGGCGCCCTTGCGCTCCAGCAGGGCGTTGGTGGCGACTGTGGTGCCCATCTTGACGGCGTCCACGCGGTCGGCCGGGAAGGGCTCGCCGGGGGCGGCGCCCAGCAGTCGGCGCATGGCCTCGACGGCGGCGTCGGCATAGGTGGGCGATTGGGAGAGGAGCTTGAGGGTGTGTTCCGCGCCATCCGGGGCGCGGGCGACGACGTCCGTGAAGGTGCCGCCGCGGTCGATCCAGAAGGACCAGCGGGTCATGCGGGGCTCCGTCCGGCACAGGCGAACGGGTTTCAGACCGGCGCCCAGGGTCGAACAGGGTCTGCCCAGAATCCTGACAAAAGCTTCACCCAACCCCGGTATGCTGGTCGTTGTCATCCCGCCGCCATCATCGTATCCTGCTCTCTCCTTCCCATGACCTTTTGGCGCAACATTGCAAGGCTCGCCGCGAACCGCGTGGACGAAGCCGACTGTCCCGACTGCCCTGCGGGACTACCTGGCGAGGACCCTGCGTTCTCGACGGCGGTGACGGCGCTTGGGGCGAAGCTGGCCAAGACCGATGGCCGGGCCGATCACGCCGAATACGCCGCCTTCGCCACCGTTTTCCAGCCGGACGAGGGCAGTGAGCGCAATGTACGGCGGCTGTATGAGCTGGCGCGGCAGACGCCGCTAGGGTTCGAAAGCTATGCGCGTCGCTTGGCAAAGCGCTATCGCGGTTGCCCGCAGCTGTTGGAAGACGTGCTCGACGGGCTGTTCCACATCGCCGGCTCGGACGGCGTGGTGACCCAGGACGAGCTCGACTACCTGGAGCGGGTGTCGGACCTGTTCGGGCTTTCGCGGCTGACCCTGCGGCGGCTGAAGGCCACGCACCTGGGGGCCGGCAAGGACGATCCCTATGTCATCCTCGGCGTGCTGCCCGACGCGTCCGACGAGGAGCTGCGGGCCGAGTGGAAGCGCCAGCTGTCGGCGGCGCATCCGGACCGGGCGCGGGGACGGGGCCTGCCCGAGGAATTCATCGCGGTGGCAGAATCCAAGGCCGCGGCGATCAATGCGGCCTTCGACACGGCAATGACGGAACGCCGCGAACTGCGGATGGCGGGGGCTGCGTGACTGTCCTCCGGCGCAGCCGGATGACTGTCACGGTCCGTAAACGGTGACAGCCACGCTGCGCGAGACAGTCACCTTCAGAGGCAATCGGTCTAAATTTCGACTTCTGAACCGTGCATTTGGTTGACGTTCAGGCTGGACGGTCAAAGTATGGGGCCATGGGCGCCTCAAACGCGTTCGAAGGAGTGGTGATGAACCAGATGAACCGCGGGGGCGCGACCACAACGAAGGCCCTGGCCTGGGTGGGCGGCCTGCTGGCCACCGTGGCCGCCGTCATCATCGGCTCGGTGCTTACCGTCTTCGCCGTCACCACGGTCGTGGTCCTGGCGGTGATGACCAGCGCCACCCTGGCCTTCGTCGCCCTGGCGGGTCGCGCCAAGAGCAAGGCCAGGGCCCGCGCCGCGGACGACGGCATCATCGAGGCCCGCAAGGTCGGCGGTCACCATTGGGTGGCCTACGGCTGGAACGAGCGGCGCTGACCCTGATACCTGCGTCCCTGCTGCGGCCCCATCTGGTGGCCGGCGACTATATCGAGATCACGCTCAAGGACGAGGTCGGCGGCGAGGAGCATGAGGGCTTCATCGTGGGCCTGACCGGCGGCTTCGTCCTGCTGGAGCAGTTCGAGGCCTGGACGAGCGATGGGGTGCGGATCATCCCCTTGATTCACATTGCCGGGGTCGTCCGCGAGGAGATCCACAGGGACCGCCAGGCCATCCTTGCCTGGAACGGCGTCACGCCGACCGAGGCCTTCGACTGGCTGAACCTGTCGGGTTTCCGGGCCATGTTCGCCTCTGCCCTGGCGGTGGACGCCACCGTCTGTCTGCACGACGAAGACGAGGTTGAGGTCGGCAAGGTGCTGGCTGTATTCGACGATCGCGTGCGGCTGAAGCTTATCGACGGCGGCGGCGGGTGGATCGACGAGCCGCTCGACTATCCGTTCGAAGACATCGTCATGATCGAGGCCGGCGACCAGTACAGCAGCGTGCTGCGCCGGTACGCCGAGGCGATGGCGGCCAAGGACGCGCGGCCGTAGGGCCTTCCCTCCACGTCATGCTTGCCCCCGGCGGCGGGCCGCGCCATGGTCAGTCAAACAATCGTTCGGGAGAGACGTGATGATCGGTGTTGTGGCCAAGCTGTTCGTGCAGGAAGCCAAGGCGGCGGAGTTCGAGAAGATCTTTCTCGATATGGCCGCGCAGGTGAAGGCCAATGAACCCGGCTGTCTCTTCTACCAGCTGACCAAGAGCCGCACCGAGCCGGGCGTCTACAAGGTGCTCGAACTGTACACCGACGCCGACGCCCTGAAAGCGCACGGCGGCACCGACTATTTCAAGGCCGGCGGCCGGGCGATGGGGCCGACGATGGCCGCGCCGCCGGAAGTCGAGTACCTCGACGCCGTCGAGTAACCGCCATGGACCTCAGTTTCTCCGACGCCGACCGGGCCTTCCAGCGGGAGGTCCGCGACTGGATCGCGGCCAACTATGACGACGGGCTGAAGAAACAGCTGGCGCAGTCGAAAAACGGCTATCTCGACAAGGCGGGGCAGGTCGCCTGGCAGAAGAAGCTGGCGGCAAAAGGCTGGGCGGCGCCGGACTGGCCGGTCGAGCTGGGGGGGGCGGGGTTCAGCGCCTCGCAGCGCTACATCTACAACATGGAAATGAGCCTGGCCGGGGTTCCGACCTCTTCGCCGATGGGGCTGAAGATGGTGGCGCCGGTGATCATGGCGTTCGGCACAGAGGAGCAGAAGGCGCAGCATCTGCCGCCCATCCTGCAGAGCGATATCTGGTGGTGCCAGGGGTATTCGGAGCCTGGGTCGGGGTCCGATCTGGCGTCCTTGCAGATGCGGGCCGACCGGGATGGTGACGACTATGTGCTGAACGGCAGCAAGATCTGGACGACCCACGCGCAGTGGGCCGACTGGATGTTCTGCCTGGTGCGGACCAGCCAGGAAGCCAAGACCCAGAACGGGATTTCCTTCCTGCTGCTGCGGATGGATACGCCCGGCATCGAGGTGAAGTCACTGCCGACCCTGGACCAGCCGGTCGATGGGCAGCAGGAGATCAACCAGGTGTTCTTCACCGACGTGCGCGTGCCGGTCTCGCAGCGCATCGGCGAGGAGGGCAAGGGCTGGACCTACGCCAAGTATCTCCTCGAGTTCGAACGGGGGAACGCCTATGCGCCGGGGTTGATGAACGCGCTGAAGAAGGTACGGAAGATCGCCTCGGCGGAGCTGGGCGACGATGGCGAGCCGCTGATCCTCGACCACGACTTCCGCCGCAAGATCGCCGAGCTGGAGATCAAGGTGGAGGCGTTGAACGCCACCGAACTGCGGATCTTCTCGGCCATGGAGGGCGGAGAACCGGTCGGGCCGGCCTCCTCGATGCTCAAGTGCGCCGGCAGCGAGGCCCAGCAGGCGATCACCGAACTGGTCCTGGAGGCGGTCGGCCACTACGGCGCGCCCTATGCGCCGGCCTTCGCGGGGGGCAACGACTACTTCCCCGGGCCGGAATACGCGGCGCCGGCGGCGGGGGCCTACTTCAACTACCGCAAGGCCTCGATCTACGCCGGCTCGAACGAGATCCAGCGGAACATCATGGCGAAGTTGGTGCTTGGACTTTAACGCCGGAAAGAGGGGACACGTTGAATTTCCGCCCTGACGGGGGTGTGGGCCCGCCGGCGCGGGAAAATTCAACGTGTCCCCGTTGCTTTATGACTCCGATTTAAGGTGACGCCGCCTCCGGAAGTGATATCACTTTCATATCAAATTCGGAGGGCTGAGAGATGACTGAGCATAAGGCGATCAACAAGACGGCCGAGCGGGCCGGGGGCGGGATCAACGGCATTCTGGTGCTGCTGATCTCCATCCTGCTGCTGGGCGCGGGCGTCTGGCAGATTGTCGGCATCGAGGACCATCCACCGCGGGGCATCCTCGGCATCGCCGCTATCGTGTTGGCCTCGCTGGCGATGGCCGGTTTCTATTCGCTGCAGCCGAACGAGGCGTCAGCCATCACCCTGTTCGGCAGCTACAAGGGCACCGACCGCAACACCGGCCTGCGCTGGGTGATGCCCTGGTACGGCCGCAAGAAGATCAGCATGCGGGTGCGCAACGTCACCAGCGAGATGCTGAAGGTCAACGACAAGGGCGGCAACCCGATCGAGATCGCCGCCAATGTGGTCTGGCGGGTGGCTGACAGCGCCCAGGCGCTGTTCGATGTCGACGACTACCAGGCCTTCATCAACATCCAGATCGAGACAGCCCTGCGCGAGGTGACCCGTCACTACGCCTATGACCACGCCGAGAACGACGAGCCGACCCTGCGGGCCGATGCGGAAGTGGTCAGCGAGCGGCTGAAGGTCGATCTGCAGGAGCGGGTGGCGGTGGCCGGCATCGCGGTGGACGAATGCCACCTGATGCACCTGGCCTATGCGCCGGAAATCGCCGGGGCGATGCTGAAGCGCCAGCAGGCTCACGCGGTGCTGGCGGCTCGGGCGATGATCGTCACCGGGGCCGTGTCGATGGTCGAAACTGCGCTGCAGCAGCTGTCGGATCGCGGCGTCGTCGAGCTGGATGAGGAGCGCAAGGCGAGCATGGTCTCCAACCTCCTGGTCGTGCTCTGCGCCGATCGCGAGGCCCAGCCGGTGCTCAACACCGGCTCGCTCTACTAGGCCCATGGCCAGCCCCGGCAAGCGCTCCTACCTGCTGAGGGTGAAGCCCGAGGTGCTCGACGCGGTCGAGCGCCTCGCGGCCGATGAGCTGCGCAGTGTGAATGCGCAGCTGGAGGTGCTGATCCGGGAGGGGCTGGCGAAGCGGGGGCGGTTGAAGAAGTCGGACAGCGACGCAAAGGGGTAAGGGGTGCTCGCCACCACATGGCCGATTGTAATGTGGGAAGGTGGCGCGAATGACGGGACTCGAACCCGCGACCTCCGGCGTGACAGGCCGGCGCTCTAACCAACTGAGCTACATCCGCATCGCTTCGCAGCAGCGCGAGGAGGGCGGAATAGGGGGATGCTCCATTCCTGTCAAGCAAAGCCAGAAAGCTTTGGGGGCTTTTTCGAAAGTCAGTGGCCGGGCGCGGTCGGCGGGATGAGGGGGGCCGCCGGTTGGGGCCCGACAGGCGCCGTGTAGTGGAACGGCGCGGCCGGTCCGGTGGGCCATTGCATCGTCCCCCACAGGCCGGTGAGGCCGAGCGCCACCAACATGAAGGCGATGCTGTAGGGCAGCACCGAGCTCATCAGCCCGCCAACTCCGAGATTGGGATTCCAGCGCTGGGCGAAGGCCAGGACCAGGGGGAAGTAAGGCATCAGGGGGCTGACCATGTTCACCGTCGAATCGCCCATGCGGTAGGCGGCGGTGGTCATTTCCGGTGAAACGCCCAGGACCATGAACATCGGCACCAGCACCGGGGCCAGGGCAGCCCACTTGGCCGAGGCCGAGCCGATGAAGAGGTCGAGGAAGGCGGTCAGGACGACGACGCCCAGCAGCAGGAAGACGAGGGGAACGCCGGTGGCCTTCAGCGCCTGGGCGCCGTTGATGGCGACGATGGCGCCGAGGTTCGACCAGTTGAACATGGCGATGAAGTGGGCGGCGGCGAAGGCCAGCACGATGTAGGGGGCCATGGAGACCATGGATTCGCCGGCCAATCTGACCACGTCCCGGTGGCTCTTGATCACCCCGACGCTGGCCCCGAAGGCGATGCCGGCCAGCAGGAAGAGGATGAAGAAGCCGGCGACCAAGGAGCGGAAGAAGGGGGTGAACTGGCCCATGCCTTCCACCGTGCGGTCCAGCAGGGGGCCGGTCGGCAGGACGGTCAGCAGGGTCCACAGGGCCGCGACGCCGAGGATGGCGAGGCCGGCGAAGATCAGGCCGCGGCGCTCTTCAGGCGCGAGCGGCATGTCGGAGGGGCGGTGGTCTTCCGGCGGGATCCAGGGGCCGAGGCGCGGCTCGACGATGGCCTCGGTGACCCACCAGCCGATGGGCACGAACAGGGCGGCGGCGGCGGCGGTGAACCACCAGTTGCCGACCAGGTTCACCCTCCAGCCGGCGTCGAGGATATGCACCGCCGGCTCGGTGAAGCCGAGGATCAGGGCGTCGAACTGGCTGGGCGTCGGATTGCCGGCGAAGGCCCCGACACAGGCGGAGAAGGCGGCCGCCATGCCGGCCAGGGGGTGGCGCCCGGCCGCCGCGAAGGCGACGCCGGCCAAGGGGATGAGGACGACAAAACCGCTGTCGGCGGCCTGGTTGCTGAGCAGGCCCAGCAGGATGATGACCGGGGCCAGCAGGCGTTTAGGAGTGTGGCGGACGAGGCCGCGGATGGCGGCGCTGAGCAGGCCGACCCGCTCGGCGACGCCGGCTCCCAGCATGACCAGCAGCACCAGGCCGAGCGGCGGGAAGCTGGTCAGGGTCTTGGGCATGTCGACGATCAGCTGGCGCAGGTTTTCGGCGCTGAGCAGGCTTTCGGCGACCATGGTCTCGCCGGTGCTGGGATTGACCACCGAAAGGCCAAGCTGGGCGCTGATGACGGATGCGACCATCAGGGCGCCGATCAGCCAGACGAAGATGAAGACAGGATCGGGAAGCCTGTCGCCGAGGCGCTCAACGCCGTCGAGGAATCGCAGGGCCAGCGGGCGTTTGCTCATAACGGCGATATCGGCATGGGTTCGGGATTTGGGCAATCCTTCTCCGCGCAGCATTCCCTTTGAACCCCCGCATTCCTTGGTCTACAACGCGCGCGACTCCTGCCCGGGGAAACCATGGACGCCTTCCTGCTTCAGTATCTGCCGATCGTGATCTTCATCGGGATCGCGCTGGTCATCGGTCTCGTCTTCATCTTCGGCGCCGCCATCCTCGCGCCGAGCGCGCCGGACCCGGAAAAGGTCTCGGCCTATGAGTGCGGGTTCAACGCCTTCGACGATGCGCGGATGAAGTTCGATGTGCGCTTCTACCTGGTGTCGATCCTGTTCATCATCTTCGACCTGGAAGTGGCCTTCCTGTTCCCCTGGGCGGTCAGCCTGATGAACCTGCCCAAGGACGCCTCGATCTTCGCCTTCTGGTCGATGATGACGTTCCTGGGGGTCCTGACCGTCGGCTTCATCTACGAATGGAAGAAGGGAGCCCTGGAATGGGAGTGATCATCCCGGGCCAGACCGCCCCGGCGCAAGTCCCCGCTCTTGGGGCGGCCCGTTCCACCGTTCCGGCCTACGACCCCAAGGTCCACGACCCCTATTTCGACGCCATCTCCGACCGCCTGGCGGACAAGGGCTTCGTGGTGGCGGCGGCCGACGACCTGATCACCTGGGCCCGCACCGGCAGCCTGATGTGGATGACCTTCGGCCTGGCCTGCTGCGCCGTCGAGATGATGCACTCGGCCATGCCGCGCTATGACCTGGAACGCTATGGTTTCGCGCCCCGCGCCAGCCCGCGTCAGTCGGACGTGATGATCGTCGCCGGCACCCTGACCAACAAGATGGCCCCGGCCCTGCGCAAGGTCTACGACCAGATGCCGGAGCCCCGCTACGTCATCTCCATGGGCAGCTGCGCCAACGGCGGCGGCTACTACTATTACAGCTACAGCGTCGTGCGCGGCTGCGACCGCATCGTGCCGGTGGACATCTATATCCCGGGTTGCCCGCCGACCGCCGAGGCGCTGGTCTACGGCGTGCTGCAGCTGCAGAAGAAGATCCGCCGGACGGGGACCATCGAGCGATGAGCCTGACTCATGCCGAGCTGGACGCCGGGCTGGACACCCTCGGCCAATCCATTGTCGCCAACAGCGCCGGTTCTATCGTAGCCTACAGCGTGGCCTTCGGGGAGCTGACGGTCAGCGCCCAGATGAACCGGATCGTCGAGGCCCTGACCTTTCTGCGCGATCATCCGGACTGCCGGTTCCATCAGCTGATCGACCTGGCCGGCGTCGATTACCCTGAGCGCGCCCAGCGGTTCGAGGTCGTCTACCACCTCCTGTCGATGGTGAAGAACCACCGCATCCGGGTAAAGGTATCGACGGATGAAGATACCCCCGTGCCGTCGATTGTGCCGGTCTATCCGGTCGCCGACTGGTTCGAGCGCGAGGCGTTCGACATGTACGGCATCTTCTTCTCGGACCATCCGGACCTGCGCCGCATCCTGACCGACTACGGGTTCCATGGACATCCGCTGCGCAAGGACTTCCCGATGACCGGCTACGTCGAGGTCCGCTACGACGACGAGTTGAAGCGGGTGGTCTACGAGCCGGTGAAGATCGCCGAGTTCCGCAATTTCGACTTCCTCAGCCCCTGGGAAGGCGCGCAATACGCCCTGCCGGGCGATGACAAGGCGGAGACCAAGTGATGGCCGACGACGCCTCGATCATCCCGGCGATCCCCGAGACCCCGGTCCGCAAGTTCAACCTCAACTTCGGCCCGCAGCACCCGGCCGCGCACGGCGTGCTTCGCCTCGTGCTGGAGCTGGATGGTGAGGTCGTCGAGCGGGTCGATCCGCACATCGGCCTGCTGCACCGGGGCACCGAGAAGCTGATGGAGGCCCGCACCTACCTCCAGAACATCCCCTACTTCGACCGCCTCGACTACGTGGCGCCGATGAACCAGGAACACGCCTTCTGCCTGGCCATCGAGAAGCTGCTGGGTGTCGAAGTGCCCATCCGCGGCAGCATCATCCGGGTGCTGTATTCGGAAATCGGCCGCGTCCTGAATCACCTCCTCAACGTCACGACCCAGGCCATGGATGTCGGCGCCCTGACCCCGCCGCTGTGGGGTTTCGAGGAGCGCGAGAAGCTGATGGTCTTCTACGAGCGGGCCTGTGGCGCTCGCCTGCACAGCAACTACTTCCGGCCGGGCGGCGTCCACCAGGATCTGCCCGACCAGCTTGTCGAGGACATCGACAGATGGGCGGTCGCCTTCCCGAAGGTCTGCGACGACATCGAGGGGTTGATCACCGAGAACCGCATCTTCAAGCAGCGCAACGTCGACATCGGCGTGGTGACCAAGGAAGAGGCGCTGGCCTGGGGCTTCTCGGGCGTCATGGTGCGGGGCTCCGGCATCGCCTGGGACCTACGCCGAAACCAGCCTTATGAGGGCTACAGCGACTTCGACTTCCAGATTCCGCTGGGCAAGAACGGTGACTGTTACGACCGCTACCTCTGCCGCATGCAGGAGATGCGGGAGTCGACCAGGATCATCCGCCAGGCCTGTGAAAAGCTGCGCACCGTGCGTGGCCCGGTGATGACGCAGGACAACAAGATCACCCCGCCGCGCCGCGCCGAGATGAAGCGGTCGATGGAAGCCCTGATCCACCACTTCAAGCTCTACACCGAAGGCTTCCGCACCCCGGAAGGCGAGGTCTATGCGATGGTCGAGGCGCCGAAGGGCGAGTTTGGCGTCTATCTGGTCAGCGACGGCAGCAACAAGCCCTACCGCTGCAAGATCCGGGCGCCGGGCTTCCCGCACCTGGCGGCCATGGACTGGATGAACCGGGGGCACATGCTGGCCGACGTGTCTGCCATCATCGGCAGCCTGGACATCGTGTTCGGAGAGATCGATCGGTGATTCTGGTCCTGGCCATGGCTGCCGGGATCGGAGGTTTCTGCGAGGCGTCGACCAAGGCGCCGTCGCAAGTCGTCGACGAATGGCTCGTCGGCTGGTCGACTGCCGATGCGGACGGACTGCGAAGCGCCCTGTCCAAAGACGCAGCGCTGCAGTTCTACGACGAGGCGCCGGCCGCCGCCGACTTCCTGGAGCGGGTTGCGGCCGGCGACCTGGAACTAGGGGCCATCAGGATCGGTGAGCGCAGGCTTGATGGCGACCGGGTCGCCGATCGCTACCTTGATGATGGTCCAGTGAAATGCACCCGAATGCCGACCCCTCAGAGGCTCGGTCCGGACGGCCGGCCGTTGTCGGCGGAGATCCGATACGCGGAAGCCTGCAGCAAGCCCGGCCGTTATACCTTCAAGATCGATTACCGCGTCGTGGAGGGCTGCATCGTCAGCCTGCGCCTGGACCTTTAGGCTAGGCGACAGGCAGCAAGCCCCGCGAAACCGGAGATAAGATGATGAGCCCCGCAGACGTCGTCAAGGCCCAGCTCGACGCCTACAACGCCCAGGACATCGAAGCCCTGTGCCGGCACTTCACCGCCGGGGTGGAGGTCGCCAACCTGCATGAGGCGCCGAACCTGACGGGGATTGAGGCCTATCGCGAGCGGCATGTCGGGCTGTTCGCACAGTTCCCGCAGAACCGGGCCGACCTGGTCTCGCGCATCGCCGTCGGCGACAAGGTGCTGGATCATGAGCGGGTGTTCCGCGCCCCGGACGCCACGCCCTTCGAAGTGGTGGCCATCTACAGTTTCGACGGCGGACAGATCGCCCGGATCGATTTCATTCGATAGAGCCTTCGGAACGATGACAGTCACGCTTCGCGAGACAGTCACCGGCGCTGATGACTGTCTCGCGAAGCGTGACTGTCATCGTGGTTGCAAAACAGCGTTCACTTTTTGTTCCGATTGTGCCAGCTTGGATTCATGACAAGGCTCGCGCGCTTGGTAGTCCCCGGATTGCCACATCATGTGACCCAGCGGGGCAACCAGGGCCAGCGCATCTTCTTCGATGATCGGCAGTATGGTTGGTATCTACGGCTGGTTTCCGAGGCGGCGAAGCAGGCTCAGGCCGAAATCTGGGCCTATTGCCTGATGCCCAACCATGTCCATTTCGTCGTTGCGCCGGAGAGCGAGGACGGTTTGCGGCGGACGTTCGCCGGACCGCACAAGCGCTATGCGGCAGCCCTGAACCAGCGGCGCGGGCTGAGCGGCCATCTCTGGCAGGGCCGGTTTTCGTCCTACGTCATGGACGAGAAGCACCTGATGGCGGCGGTGCGATACGTCGAACTGAACCCAGTGCGGGCGGGGTTGGTTCACCGGGCCGACGAATGGCGTTGGTCGAGCGCGAGGGTGCATCTTGCAATGACAGAGGGCGCGGCCCTCAACTGCCAGCCCATGTGGGACCGGGTCGACGACTATGCGGGGTATCTCGATGCGGAGGGCGATCCTCGGGCCGAGGAAGCGCTTCGGCGGTCGTATTCGACGGGACGACCCGTCGGGGACGCTGGCTGGGCCAGGGGATTGGAGCTTGCGGCAGGACGGGGACAGTCATCCGGCTGCGCCGGAGGACAGTCACCGGCGGGGTGACTGTCTCGCGAAGCGCGACTGTCACCGTTCTGCCCATTGTCGCGCCGGGATGGTCAGGCTACATCGGCGCGCAATTGCCTGGCCCGGCCGGAGAGTCTTCGCGCCGCCGCCGTACTGCTGGAAGCGCTATCCATGTCCGTCCGCCGCCTCGCCAAAGACCAACCCGACAGCTTCGCCTTCTCGAAAGAGTCGATGAAGGACGTCAACTTCTGGCTTGCAAAATACCCTGCCGCCCGCAAGCAATCGGCGTCGATCCCGCTGCTCTGGCTGGCCCAGAAGCAGGAAGGCTGGGTGTCGAAGCCCGCCATCGAGCTGGTCGCGGCGATGCTGGAGATGCCGGTCATCCGGGTGCTGGAAGTGGCGACCTTCTACACCATGTTCCAGCTGGAGCCGGTCGGCAGGGTGGCCTTCGTGCAGCTGTGCGGCACCACGCCCTGCATGATCAGCGGGGCCGGTTCGCTAGCCGCCGTGCTGAAGGCGAAAATCGGGCCGAAGAACCACGTCTCGGCTGACGGCAAATTCAGCTGGGAAGAGGTCGAGTGCCTCGGGGCCTGCTGCAACGCCCCGATGGCGGCGATCAACGACTATTACTACGAAGACCTGACGGCCGAGAGCCTGGGGCAGATCCTCGACGACTTTGCGGCCGGCAAGGCGCCAAAGCCTGGGTCCTATGACGGCCGGGGCGCTTCGGAGCCCAAGGGCGCCATCCACACGCTGACCGATCCCAAGCTTTACGACGGCAGCTACGCCAAGAAGCTGAACCTGCCCAACGCCCCGGAAAAGGCCAAGGCCGCCAAGGCGCCGGCGTAGAACAGCGTGGCGGAGCCGGTCACCATCCGCGAACTGATCGCTTACAAGCCCCTGGTGAATGCCTGGGTTTGGAAAATGCTGTGCCTTGCGGCCGCCATCTGGGTGATCGTCACGGGGCGCAACGAGATGATTTTCATCGCCCTCTGTTTCCTGGGCGCCGTGCCGTTCGCGGCCGTGATGCTGCTGTTCCTGCGGGCTCGCAAGCGCGGTGAACTCGGTCCCAAACCCGGGAGTATCGTCGAATGAGCGACGAACACGCCTTGGAAGCCGAAGTCCTCAAGCGGCGCATTGCCTACATCGACAGCCTGCGGGCGCTACATCGCTTCGAGCGGCTGGTCGGGCTGGTCATCATTCTGTTCGGCGTCGGCATCGTGGTGGTCTCGACCTATACGCCGCTGCCCAAACTGGTCATCCTCGGCGGCTATTCGCTGCTGGCGGCCGGCTGGGTGGTGTTCATCTATGTGATGTGGAAGCGGACGGCCTGGCGCAGGGCCAACCCTTTCGAGACCTGGAAACCTTAGGCGGGGGCGTTTCCCCCCATTGTCGTTTGCTGATAGGGCGGGGCGTTCCCCGCGAGAAAGAGACAGAGACTACCGATGGTCGGCATCCTGGAAGACAAGGACCGCATCTTCACCAACCTTTACGGGCTCCAGGACTGGGGCCTCGAGGGCGCGAAGAAACGCGGCTGCTGGAACGCCACCAGGGACATGCTGGACGCCGGCGGCCCGTGGATCATCGACAATATCAAGAACAGCGGTCTGCGCGGCCGGGGCGGGGCCGGCTTCGGCACCGGCCTGAAGTGGTCCTTCATGCCCAAGGAGGTGAAGGACGGCCGCCCCCACTACCTGGTGGTCAACGCCGACGAGAGCGAACCGGGCACCTGCAAGGACCGGGAGATCATGCGCCATGATCCCCACCTGCTGATCGAGGGCTGCCTGATCGCCTCTTTCGCGATGCAGGCCCACGCCTGCTACATCTACATCCGCGGCGAATACGTGCGTGAGCGCGAGGTCATGGAAGCCGCGATCAAGCAGGCCTACGAAGCAAAGCTGATCGGCAAGGACAACGTCCACGGCTGGGATTTCGACCTCTACATGCACCACGGCGGCGGGGCCTACATCTGTGGGGAAGAGACCGCGCTACTGGAGAGCCTCGAGGGCAAGAAGGGCCAACCGCGGCTCAAGCCGCCGTTCCCGGCGGGGGCTGGCCTCTACGGCTGCCCGACGACGGTCAACAACGTCGAGTCCATCGCCGTGGTCGGCACCATCCTTCGCCGGGGGGCCGAGTGGTTCGCCGGCTTCGGGCGGCCGAACAACACCGGCACGAAGCTGTTCTGCATCTCCGGCCATGTGAACCTGCCGTGCAACGTCGAAGAGACGATGAGCATCAAGTTCCGCACCCTGATCGAGGACCACTGCGGCGGTATCCGGGGCGGCTGGGGCAACCTGAAGGCCGTCATCCCGGGCGGCGCCTCGGTGCCGATGATCCCGGCCGAGCAGTGCGAAGACCTGTTCATGGACTTCGACGCGCTGCGGGAGCTGAAGTCGGGCCTCGGCACGGCGGCGGTGATGGTCATGGACAAGGACACCGATCTGGTCCGCGCCATCGCCCGCCTGAGCTACTTCTACAAGCATGAGAGCTGCGGCCAGTGCACGCCGTGCCGGGAGGGCACCGGGTGGATGTGGCGGGTGATGGAGCGGATGGCGACCGGCGAGGCCGAGATGCGCGAGATCGACACCCTGCTGGACGTGACGACGCAGGTCGAAGGCCACACCATCTGCGCGCTGGGCGATGCGGCGGCCTGGCCGATCCAGGGCCTGTTCCGCCACTTCCGCCACGAGGTCGAGGACCGGATCACCAGCTACCGGATCGGCAAGCCGCACGTGCAGGGCGCGACCCTGGTCGCGGCGGATTAGGACGTGCTTTGAGCAACGAGGCCCTGGCGGCTCATAGCAATCTCGCCGCCTGGCTCTTCTGGATCAGCCTGGCCCTCGTCTCTTCCCTGCCGCTGGCGGGGCTGTCGTTGATCCTCCACCGGGCCGGGCGACGCGGCATCTGGCCGAGCTTTCCCTGGGCCCTGGCGATGGTCTGCGGGCCGACTTACGGCATGATCCTCTGGTTGCTGCAGGGCGAGGGCTATTTCCAGTTCGGCTATGTGCTGGGCTGGATTGCCGCATGGGCCAGCGGGGCAGGTATCGCAATCGGCGTTTCGGTGGTGGTGTTCGCCGTCGTCGGCGTCGGCCCGCCACCAAAGGGTTGACGTCGGGGGCGGAGCCTCGAATATCCCCCTGGGGCGGCGCCGCTTGGGCGTTCGCGAAGGGGCGATTTCATGCGGGGCAAGGTTCTTTCCTACGCGGACCTAGACGGCACAGGGCTGGTCAGCGGCGATGACGGCCAGCGCTACGGGTTCACGCGCGGCGATCTGGGCGGCGGGGTGCGCAGCGTCGTGCCCGGAACCGAGATCGACTTCGAGGTCGAGGACGGCGCGGCCCGCAACATCTATGTGGTCGCCTCGGCCTATGGCGGCCTGTCCGGGGACAAGAACAAGATCGTCGCCGCCCTCCTGGCCTTTTTCCTCGGGGCTCTGGGCATCCACAAGTTCTATCTCGGCAAGACCGGAGCCGGGATCATCATGCTGCTGTGCGGTACGGTCGGCTGGATTCTGGTTGTCCCAGGCTTCGTCGTCTGCCTGATCGCCTTCATCGAGTTCATCATCTACCTGGTGAAGTCGGACCAGCAGTTCCACGAGGACTATGTGGTTGGCGACAAGAGCTGGTTCTGAGGTGAAGCGGCTCATTGTCGGCGCCCTAGCTGGCTGCCTGTTGCTGGCCGCCGGCTGTGCGCCGGCGCCGATCCCACCCGTCGCCAACGCGCCGCTGGCGCCGATCAGCCTGGATGACCTGCCGACGCCGCTGCCGCTGCCCTACGACAGCAGCCAGACGGCCGAGCAGATCACGGCCAGCCTTGACGCCGCCTTCGCCCGGGCAAAGGCGGAGGACAAGCGCGTCATCGTCGATCTGGGCGGCAACTGGTGTAGCTGGTGTCGCATCCTCAGCGGGATCATGGAATTGCCGGAGGTAGCGCCGTTCATTGAGGCCAACTTCGTCGTGGTCCCAGTTGAGGTCAGTTCGCAGAACTGGGCCCTAGACCGCAACCTCGAGGCGCTGTCGCGATTTGACATCGACGCAGTGGACGCCTTCCCCTGGCTGATTATCGCGGAGCCTGATGGGACGGTGCTGAACGCGTCTTCCGACGTCACGGCCGAGGACCACGAGACGCCCCAGGGCGTCGTCAACTGGCTGGCGCAGTGGGCGAAGCACCCCGCTACACGCTGAGCGAAGGTCGGAAACAGGACTGCAGTGGGCGGTGAACAATGTGTCGCCATTAATGTTCAGTTGCGACTGTCTCGCAATGCGCCCGCACCCCTTGAACCTCAACGGAAACCGGTGCACTCAGCCGCCCAATTGTTAGTCCCGGACGAACTATGCCCAAAGCCAAGGTCAACGGCGTCGAGGTCGAATTCGAGCCCGGCATGACGGTGCTTCAGGTGGCCGAGATCGCGGGGGAGGAAATCCCCCGGTTCTGCTACCACGAGCGCCTCAGCATCGCCGGCAACTGCCGCATGTGCCTGGTCGAGGTGAAGCCCGGCCCGCCCAAGCCGCAGGCCAGCTGCGCCCTGCCGGCCGCCGAGGGCCAGGAGATCTTCACCCGCACGCCGATGGTCAAGAAGGCCCGCGAGGGGGTGATGGAGTTCCTGCTCATCAACCACCCGCTGGACTGCCCGATCTGCGACCAGGGCGGCGAGTGCGACCTGCAGGACCAGGCCATGGGCTATGGCCGCGACGGTTCACGCTATGCCGAGAACAAGCGCGCGGTCGAAGAAAAGAACATGGGTCCGACCATCAAGACCTTCATGACGCGGTGCATCCAGTGCACCCGCTGCGTGCGGTTCGTGACGGAAGTGGCGGGCGTGCCGGACATCGGCATGATCTCGCGCGGCGAGGACGCCGAGATCACCACCTATCTGGAGAAGGCGGTCGACAGCGAACTGTCGGGCAACGTCAACGACCTGTGCCCCGTCGGCGCCCTGACCCACCGGCCGTGGCAGTTCCACTATCGTCCGTGGGAACTGAAGAAGACCGAGACCATCGACGTCATGGACGCCCTGGGCTCCAACATCCGCGCCGATGCGAAGGGCGCCGAGGTGATGCGCATCCTGCCGCGCGTCAACGAGGGCATCAACGAGGAGTGGCTGTCGGACATCAGCCGCTACGCGGTCGACGGCCTGCAGCGGCAGCGGCTGGACCAGCCCTATGTGCGCGAGAACGGCAAGCTGCGCGCCGCCTCTTGGGACGAGGCCCTGGGGCTGGTGGCGGCCAAGCTGAACGCGGCCTCGGCGGACCGGATCGGCGTCATCGCCGGCGATCTGCAGGACGCGGAATCGATGAAGGCGGCGCTGGACCTGTTCCGCGCCCTCGGATCGGCCAATACCGACTGCCGTCAGGACGGAAGCGCTCTGGGCTACGGCCCGCGTGAGGGCTGGCTGTTCAACTCGGGCCTCGCGGGGATCGAGGCCGCCGACGCCGTGCTGATCGTGGGCGCCAATCCGCGCACCGAGGCGCCGTTGCTGAACACCCGGCTGCGCAAGGCCTGGCTGACCGGCAAGACGGAGATCGGCCTGATCGGCGAACAGGCCAACCTGACCTATGACTACAGCTGGCTCGGCGCCGGTTCCAAGACCCTGGCCGAACTGCCCAAGGCGGCGATGGATGTCCTGTCGAAGGCCGAGCGGCCGGCGATCGTCATCGGCGCGGGCGCGCTGTCGGGCGAGAACGGGTCCGCCGTGCTGAACGCCCTGGGCGCGCTGGCCAAGAAGGTCGGCGTGGTCACGGACAGCTGGAACGGCTTCAACGTGCTGCACAGCGCCGCCTCGCGCGTGGCGGGCCTCGACATGGGTTTTGTCCCCGGCGAGGGCGGCAAGACGGCGGCGCAGATGACGGTCAAGGGCGGGCTGGACGTGCTGTTCCTGCTCGGCGCCGACGAGATCGATCTGTCGAAGTCCAGGGCCTTCCGCGTCTATCTGGGCAGCCACGGCGACCGTGGGGCCCACGGCGCCGACGTGATCCTGCCGGGCGCGGCCTATACCGAGAAGTCGGGCCTGTACGTCAACACCGAGGGCCGGGTGCAGATGGCGGAGCGCGTCGTCTTCCCGAAGGGCCAGGCCAAGGAAGACTGGGCCGTGCTGCGCGCCCTGTCGGCCATGGTCGGCCAGACCCTGCCGTATGACACGCTGGATGCGTTGCGATCGAAGCTGATGGCGGACCATCCGACCTTCGGCCGCATCGACTATCTGCCGGCGCCGGCGCCGTTCGATGTCGGGTCGCTGGGCAAGAAGGGCGACCTCGGCGACGCCGCCTTCGTGTCGGGGGTGCGCGACCCCTATCTGAACAACCCGATCACGCGCGCCAGCGTGACCATGGCCGAGCTGTCCGCCCTGCGGATCGCCCCGGTCGCGATGGCGGCGGAGTAGGGCGCGATGGATTTCTGGACCACCCCTCTCGGCTGGACCCTCGCCACCGCCGGCGGCATCCTGCTGGTCACCGTCGGCATCCTGATCTCGCTGGCCTTCCTGCTGCTGGCCGACCGCAAGATCTGGGCGGGCGTGCAGATGCGCAAAGGCCCGAACGTGGTCGGGCCGTTCGGCCTGCTGCAGTCGTTCGCCGACTTCTTCAAATTCGTGCTCAAGGAAATCATCGTCCCGGCGGGCGCCGACAAGGTGGTGTTCCTGCTGGCGCCGCTGCTGACCTTCATCCTGGCCTTCGTCGCCTGGGCGGCCATTCCGTTCGCCCCGGGCTGGGTCTTCTCGGACCTGAACGTCGGCATCCTGTACATTTTCGCGATCAGTTCGCTGGGCGTGTACGGCATCATCATGGGCGGCTGGGCTTCGAACTCGAAGTATCCGTTCCTCGGCTCGCTGCGGTCCGCAGCGCAGATGGTTTCGTATGAAGTCTCCATCGGCCTGGTGATCATCAACGTCATCCTGCTGGCCGGGACGATGAACCTGACCTCGATCGTGACGCAGCAGGGGGGCATGTTCTGGAACTGGTTCGCCTTCGGCGGCGGCGCCGGAACCTGGCCGACCATCGTGGTGATGTGGCCGATGGCGATCATCTTCTTCGTCTCGGTTCTGGCCGAGACCAACCGCCCGCCGTTCGATCTGCCCGAGGCGGAATCGGAACTGGTTGCCGGCTATCAGGTCGAATATTCCTCGACCCCCTATCTGCTGTTCATGATCGGCGAATACGCCAACATCGTCTTCATGTGCGCCATGATCACCCTGCTGTTCTTCGGCGGGTGGAA
>JBKJSF010000022.1:0-7714 GCA_046595895.1 Caulobacter sp.
ATCCCGACCTCAAGGCCAACACCAACTTCCTGAACCTGCAGGATCAGCTGGCCGACCTGGAGAACAAGCTGGCCGCCGCCCGCCGGTTCTTCAACAACGCCGTGGCCGAGTTCAACGCCGCCCGGCGCGGTTTCCCGGCCGTCGTGTTCGCCGGCATGTTCGGCTTCGGCAAGGACCGCACCCTCTACGACGTCGGAATCGAGAGCCGCGCCGCCATGGACGCCGCCGCGCCCCCCGTGAAGTTCTAGAGCCATGGGGCCCGTCGGCCTCTACACCCACATCCAGGCAAACAACACGCGGTCGGCCGTCCTGCTGGTCGGCTTTCCCGTCCTGCTGACTGGCCTGATCTGGGCCCTGACGGCGGGGCTGATGGGGGCGGGGGTGCTGCCCTCGACCGGGAGCATTGCGGGAGACCTGGCTCGCGCCACCCAGCTGCTGATCGTCTCCCTGCCGTTGGCGGTGGTGGTATCGGCCGTCTGGTTCGTCATCGCCTACTTCGCCAACCAGACGATCATCGACCTCGCAACCGGCGCGCGGCCGGTTAGCAGACAGGATGAGCCTGAGATCTACAACCTGTTGGAAAACCTCTGTATTTCGCGCGGCCTTGCGATGCCATCCTTGCGCATCATCGAGAGCGAAGCCCTCAACGCCTTCGCCACCGGCCTGAACCAGAAGCAGTACAGCATCACCGTAACTCGGGGCCTGATGCAGACCCTCGGCAATGACGAGCTGGAGGCCGTGCTGGCCCATGAGTTGACCCACATCCTCAATAAGGATGTCCGCACCATGGTCATCGCCTCGGTGTTCGCCGGCATTATTACCCTGCTGGCCGAGGTGATGTTCCGGGGCATGCGGTTCGGGCGGATCGGCGCGAGCTCCGACAAGAACAAGGGCGCCGGCCTCCTGCTGATGATCGCCTTCGGCGCCGCCGCCCTCGGCTACGTCCTGGCCATCCTCATCCGCATGATGCTGTCGCGGTCCCGCGAGTTCGTCGCCGACGCCGGGGCGGTGGAGCTGACCAAGAACCCCGACGCCATGATCGGCGCCCTGCGCAAGATCAGTGGCCGCGCCCACATCGACGGCCCCGATTCGATCCGGGCCATGTTCCTCGACGACGGCAAGGACGGGGTGATGGACCTGTTCGCCAGCCATCCGCCGATCGAGAAGCGGATCGAGGCCCTGGTGAAGTATGCCGGCGGCCATGACCTGCGAGTCAGCGAACCCGAAGCGATTTCGGGGCCTTGGGGCTAACCTCCCCGACCGCTCAGGACGAGAGCTGAGGTTCTTTTCGGCCCAACTTCGGCATGTCCGGCCCGCGGGCTGCCATATTGGCGGCCAGCACGGCTTCGGCGCGGGCGATCTCGCGGGCCGAGATCAGGCCCCAGCCGTTGGGTCGCAGGATCTCCAGCGGCGAGAAGCGCACCTTGTAGGTCATCTTCTCGCTGCCCGGCACCCAGTAGCCAAGGTAGACGTGCGGCAGCTCGTTCATCGCCGCCTGGATCAGGTTGTCGAGCACGATGAAGGAGCCGAGGCTGCGCCGCGCCAGGTCCGGATCGTAGAAGCTGTAGACCAGGCTGAGCCCGTCCCCCATGACGTCGATCAGCACACAGGCCAGCAGGTCGCCGGGGCCACGGTCCCTTGACGGCGTGCGGTATTCGACGATGTGGGTGCGGACCGTGGTGTCCTCGACCATGGCCACGTAGTCGGGCCAGGTCATCTCGGCCATGCCGCCGTCGGCGTGGCGGGTCAGCAGGTAGCGGCGGAGCAGGTCGAACTGTTCGGTCGTCGCCTCGGCCTCGACCACATGGCGGCGCAGATCCTCATTGCGGCGCAAGACCTTCCGCTCCGAACGGGTGAAGATGTAGTCCTTCACCGGGATGCGGGCCGAGGTGCAGCTGTTGCACTGCTCGCAGGCCGGGCGGTAGGCGATGTTCTGGCTGCGGCGGAAGCCGCTCTGGGTCAGGCTGTCGTTGATGGCGGCGCCGTCGGCCTGCGGCAGATGGGCGAAAACCTTCCGCTCCTCACGCCCCGGCAGGTAGGGGCAGGGCGACGCAGCGGTCAAAAAGAACCGCATTCTCCCCGAAGCTGGAAAATGATGCGTCACGCGAACTCGCCTGCCTCTTCGGCTGCCCATCCCTCGAGCTCGCACCGCGAGCCCGCCCTCTTGGTCGGGATTAGGGGGCATGAACCCCGTCCGCGCAAGGGGTTCATGCGTCGCATCTACGGATCCGGCGGCAGGACGGGGGCTTCGCGCAACAGCACGATGGCTATGCGTCGGTTGCCTGCCAGTGTCGGATCATCCGGGAACAGAGGGTCGGAATTGGCCTTTCCGGACACCTGATAGATGCGATCGGGATCGACCCCGGCCCCCTGCAGGATCAGCCGCGACTGGTCGGCCCTCGCCGCCGACAGCGACCAATCGCCGCCTGAGCGGCTGCCGTCGCCGTTGGCGCTGGTGTGGCCCGAGACGGTGACCCGGTTGGGAAGCTGATTGACAATTTTCGCCACGGCGCGGAGCAGGATGCGGGCCCTGTCGTTGGGGGCGGCCATGCCCTCCTTGAACATCGAGCGGCCTTCCTGGTCGACCAGCTGGATGCGCAGGCCTTCCGGGGTGATGTCGATCTGGATCTGCTTGGAGAGCTCAGCCAATTCCGGCATCTCCTGCAGCGCCTGGCGCAGGCTCTGGGCGGCGGAGGCGAAATTCTCGGCGTCGCGCTTCTCCAGCTCCTTGCGCAACGCATCGGTGCTGGTCTGAGCCAGCTCGCCGCCGGCCTCGGTCTCGACGCGCTCGTTGGGCTGCGATTCGGGGTTCTGTTCCTCGATGATGTCACGCGAGCCGTTGGCCTTGGCGCCGTCCTGGCCGAGCGCCGTGCCGCCGAGGATGCCTCCGGAGCCGCTGGTGGTCTGCGAGACCGAGGCGGGGGCGAAGTAGTCGGCGACGCCCTGCTTCTGTTCGGGGCTGGTCGTGTTGATCAGCCACATCAGCAGGAAGAAGGCCATCATGGCGGTGACGAAGTCGGCGTACGCGACCTTCCAGGCGCCGCCGTGGTGACCACCGCCGACGACCTTCTTCACCTTCTTGATCAGGATCGGTCGGTCGCCTCCGATCGCCATGCTACACGCCCCGCTTTACCTTGGTGGCGGCAACGTCGCGCGGGCGCGTTAAGATGGTGTTTCCTTTGATCGGAGTGGCGGAATGAAAGTGGCGTTCGTCGGCCTCGGGGTGATGGGTTTCCCGATGGCCGGACACCTGGCAAAGGCTGGGCATGAGGTCAGTGTCTACAACCGCTCGCCGGCCAAGGCGCTGCGTTGGGCCGAGATGCATGGTGGCCGGGCCGGAGACACGCTGCATCACGCCACCCACGGGGCCGCGTTGGTCGCCCTCTGCGTCGGTAACGACGACGACGTGCGCGGCGTGGTCGCCGAAATCCTGCCGTCGATGGCCGAGGGTGGCGTCATCGTCGACCACACCACCACCTCGGCCAAGTTGGCCCGCGAGATGGCCGACCTGGCCCAGGCCACCGGCCGCTGGTTCCTCGACGCACCGGTTAGCGGCGGCCAGGCCGGGGCCGAGAATGGCCAGCTGACCATCATGGTGGGCGGCGACGAGGCCGCCCTGGCCCGGGCCGACCCGGTCATCGGCGCCTATGCCAAGGCCATCAAGCGAATCGGCGGCCCCGGCCATGGCCAGCTGGCGAAGATGGCCAATCAGATCTGTATCGCTGGCGTCGTCCAGGGCCTGGCCGAGGCCGTTCACTTCTGCGCCCAGGCCGGCGTCGATCCGCAGAACGTGTTCGACGCCATCAGCAAGGGCGCGGCCCAGTCCTGGCAGATGGACAACCGCTGGGCGACGATGGTGCAGGGCAGATTCGACTTCGGCTTCGCCGTCGACTGGATGCGCAAGGACCTCGGGCTGGTGCTCGACGAGGCGGGGGCCAAGGGGGCGCGGCTCGACATGACGAAGCTCGTGGACGGCTACTACGCCGAGGTTCAAGCTCTGGGCGGGGCCCGATGGGACACGTCGAGTCTCGTGGCGCGATTGAACAAGAGTTGATTGCCTGAACAGTCAACCGAGGGGGAACAATGGGCCTGAGACCCGTCCTGGCGCTTGTCGCCGCCGTGGGTGCGGCCGGGCTGCCGGCTTGCAAGTTCAGCGGCGGCGGCAGCGTCGCGAGCTGCGCGATCAACGATCAGATCGATGGCGCCGACCGCCAGGCCGTGGCGGCGAACGCCAACAGGGTGATTGCCGACATCCAGGCCGGCGACGGGGCGAAAATCTTCGCCGCGATGTCCAGGGCGGGCCGTTCCAGTTCCACGCCTGAAGCGCTGAGCCGGACGCTGGCTTCGGCCCGCGCGCCGCAGCGCGCGACCGCGACGGTGACCGACGTCTACCTGCTCAATGGCGCCGCGGCGTCGAGCTCCGCCATCGCCTGCCTGGGTGAGGGCGGCACGGCCGTGGTCCAGTATTCCGGCGGCAAGCAGGCCCATGTGCTGGCGACTGCGCCGGCCGGGCCGGGAAAGGAGCAGATTTTCGAGGTCTGGCAGACCTTCGAGGGCGGGGACTGGAAGGTGCAGGGCTTCTGGACAGGCCTCAGCCGGTTCGCCGACCGCGATGGCCAGGCCTATTGGGCCAAGGCCAAGGCGGAACGGGCCAGGGGCCACGACTTCAACGCGACCATGCTCTACGCCGCCGCGGCCTCGACATTTGAGCGGGGGCCCTACTATCGCCCTCCAGTCCGCGATGCGTTCGACGCCGACCGCAACGGCTTGAAGCGTCCGCCCTTGCTTTCCGGCGATCCGCCGTTCCGCTGGACCCTGGATGGCCAGCCCTTCGTCATAACCCGGGTCGAGAGCTATGGGACCGATCATGATCTCGGCCTGATGCTGCACCAGCCCGACATCGGCCCGCTCAGCAACGAGCAGGCCGAGGCGCGCAATCGCCGGCTGATCGAGGCCTTCCGCAAGCATCACCCTGAATGGGTGGACGGCTTCGATTTCCTGGCCGCCAGCACGCCGACCGGGCCGGATCGGGGCTTCCGGACGGTGTTCACCAAGGACAAAGGCTTCCTTTGAGCGCGGCGCGGGCCAGTCTGGACACAGGCCGTAGGTGAGCTACAAGCGTAATCTCAATTGGAATGCTTGCCGTATTCGCCTTGCTCTTCATCCCGCTCGCGGCGCCAGAGCCCTACCTTCTTGCAGCAGGAGAGGTGATCTGAGAGCGAAAGCCCACCGGGGCTGAAGTGGGCAGGGTTGTGCCGAGTGCGACGCCAGGGTCCTTGGTCGGTGATTTCGAGATTTACTGCACGATCTCGCAAAACGGCCTGCTGACGGACTGTTTTGTGCCCAATTCGCTCGACGGATCGCCGGCTGCGGAATGGCGCGTGGAGATCGCTCGCTATTTCAAGGCGGCGCCTCTGACCCGGTCGGGAAAGCCAACCACCGGCCGAACGGTTGCCGTTCTCATCAGGTTCACGACGTCAGACGACTAGGCGGATCGACATTCAGGCTGAAGTCCTGAATCCCCGATCGGCGGTATAATGGTCGCCGCTTCGATAGCCGGGGTCAGGAAGGGGCGCCGGGCCTGGGTGACGGCAAACGGAGGGACATCAAACCCTGAATATCGAGTGGCCCTAACCCAGCAACCGTTCGCGGATTGCCGGTTCCATCCCCGCCCAGTCGTCGGCCCAGACATGCCGTGCCGGATCGGTCGGCGCGTAGGGGCGCAGGCGCTGGTCGGCAATCATCTGGAACCGCAGGACGTCCGGCGCATCCGCCGCCACCGATTCGAGATTCGGCAGCAGATCGTCGATGAAGCCGACCTTGCCGGTGGTCCGCGCCGCCAGGTCCCTGACGATCGGGCCCTTCAGCCCGCTGTTGATGATCATCGGATAATGCAGGCCGTGGGTCTGTAGCCAGCCGACGCGGGCCGCGCGGCCGTGGTCCGGGGCGTTGGTCAGGATCAGCACCGTCAGTTCGGCGCTCAGCCGGTCCAGCGCCGCCGCCGCCCCCTCGACAGGCGCCAGGTCGTCGGCTCCGTCGCGGAAGAAGTCGTCGAACAGCGCCTTGCCTGTCGGCATATCGACACAGTCCGCCGCGCCGGCCTTGTAGATGTTCTGGAACAGCGCGAAGCGGTCGATCCGCATCTCGTAGCCATGCCGGTTCACGAAGGTTTCGAGCCCGGCCATGAAGTGGGCCAGCACCTCGTCGACGTCGACGATCAGCAGCGGCCGCGCCGGATCTACGGGAACGGCCTGGGCGGCTTCTGCGGCCGAAAGGGTTTCGAGCTTGGTCACGATTAGCGCAGGCTTAAGGATATTCGTGCGATCTGGCCCCATGGAAACGGGCTCAGGTGAGTCTTTATCCCACGCACTCCGGTCCGAGGTCGAACGCTAGATGGCGAAGAAGGTCCTCATCGTCGAGGATAACGAGCTCAATATGAAGCTCTTCCACGACCTGCTCGACGCGCAAGGGTACGAAACCCTTCAGACGCGCGAGGGCCTGTCGGCCCTGTCGCTCGCCCGCGAGCACCGACCCGACCTGATCCTGATGGACATCCAGCTGCCCGAGATCAGCGGCCTGGAAGTGACCAAGTGGCTGAAGGAAGACGACGACCTGCGCCACATCCCGGTGATCGCGGTCACCGCCTTCGCCATGAAGGGCGACGAAGAGCGCATTCGCGAAGGCGGCTGCGAGGCCTATATTTCGAAACCGATTTCGGTGTCCCACTTCCTGGACACCATCCGCCGCTTCCTGGGGTAGGGCGATGAGTGCACGTATTCTGGTCGTCGACGATATCGAGGCGAACGTTCGCCTGCTCGAGGCCAAGCTGACGGCTGAGTACTACGAGGTGCTGACCGCCTGCGACGGGCCGACCGCGCTGGCGATCGCCGCCGCCGAGAAGCCCGACATCGTCCTCCTGGACGTCATGATGCCCGGCATGGACGGCTTCCAGGTCTGTCGCCGGCTGAAGGACGATCCCGAAACCCGCCACATCCCCGTGGTGCTGGTCACTGCCCTCGACGGCCGCTCGGACCGCATCGAGGGTCTCGAGGCCGGGGCCGACGAGTTCCTGACCAAGCCGATCGACGATGTGATGATGTTCGCGCGGGTGCGCAGCCTTACCCGCCTGAAGCTGGTGATCGACGAGCTGCGCCAGCGCGAGGAATCGGGCCGCCGTATGGGGGTCATCGCCGGCGTCGCCTCGCGCCTGGGCGGCACGGGCGGCCGGATCCTCATCGTCGACGACAACGAGCGCCAGTCACAGCGCGTCGCCGCCGAACTGGCGGTCGAGCATCGTCCGGTGGTCGAGAGCGACCCGGAAAAGGCGCTGCTGACGGCCCGGGGGCCGGTCGACATCATCATCGTCAACGCCGCCGCAAAGGCCTTCGACGGCCTGCGCTTTTGCGCCGCCGTGCGCTCGGACGAGGCCAGCCGCAATGTGCCGGTCCTGGTCATCGTTGACCCGGATGACCGGCCCCGCCTGGTCAAGGCGCTGGAGATCGGCGTCAACGACATCCTGACCCGGCCCATCGATCCGCAGGAACTGGCCGCCCGGGCCCGCACCCAGATCAAGCGCAAGCGCTACACCGACTTCCTGCGCCAGAACCTGGACCATTCGCTGGAGCTGGCCGTCACCGACCAGCTGACCGGCCTGCACAATCGCCGCTACATGACGGGCCAACTCGAGGCGCTGATGCGGCGTTCCGCAGCGGGT
>JBKJSF010000072.1:0-18052 GCA_046595895.1 Caulobacter sp.
CTGCTCGACCAGGTGGCGCCGCTGGCCGAGGGATCGCATGCCGATTCGCGCCGCTATCGGATCGCGGACGGCCGGCTGGTCGTGTCGACGGCCAGCGGCGACACCGGCCTCGCCGACGCCGGCCAGTTGGTCGGCTGGCGCGGCGAGGCGGCGGCGCCCGGCGGCGTGCTGCTGGTCCACAACGGACTGCATCTGGAGATCGTCGTCGACCGGAACCATCCGATCGGGCGGGATGATGCGGCCGGGGTAGCCGATGTGGTCATGGAGTCGGCGCTGACCGCCATTCAGGACTGCGAGGACAGCGTCGCGGCCGTGGACGCGGAGGAAAAAGTCCAGGTCTGGCGCAACTGGCTGGGGCTGATGAAGGGCGATCTGACCGCCAGCTTCCCCAAGGGCGGGCGGACCGAGACCCGGGCGCTGGAGGCCGACCGGAGCTTCACGGCGCCAGATGGTGGAGTTGTTAGACTGCGCGGCCGCAGCCTGATGCTGGTGCGCAATGTCGGTCACCACATGACCAGCGATGCGGTGCTGTTCGACGGCGCGCCCGTCCATGAGACGGTGCTGGACGCGCTGATCACAGTGACCGCGGCGGTGCATGACCTGAGGGGCGGGCGGCGCAACAGTCCGGCCGGTTCAGTCTATGTCGTCAAACCCAAGCTGCACGGGCCGGAAGAGACGGCCCTGGCGGTCTGGCTGTTCGACCAGGTCGAGGCGGTGCTGGGCCTGGCCCGCAACACCGTCAAGATCGGCGTAATGGACGAGGAGCGGCGGACGAGCGCCAACCTGGCCGCCTGCATCCACGCGGCGCGGGAGCGCATCGTGTTCATCAACACCGGCTTCCTCGATCGCACCGGCGACGAGATCCACACGGCCATGCAAGCCGGGCCGATGATCCGCAAGGAGGCGATGAAGGGCGAGCCCTGGCTGGCGGCCTACGAGAAGCGCAACGTCGAGATCGGGCTCAAGACCGGCTTTCCTGGCAAGGCGCAGATCGGCAAGGGCATGTGGGCGGCGCCCGACATGATGAAGGCCATGCTGGAAGCCAAGATCGGCCATCCGAAGACTGGGGCCAGCACCGCCTGGGTGCCCTCCCCCACGGCGGCGACCCTGCATGCCCTGCACTATCATTTCGTCGATGTGGCGGCCGTGCGGGCCGGCATGGACGTGAGCGCGCCGACCGGGACGGACGCCCTGCTGACGCCGCCGCTGGCCAGGTCGAACTGGAACGCGGCCGATATCCAGCAGGAGCTGGACAACAACATCCAGGGGCTGCTGGGCTATGTCGTGCGCTGGATCGACCAGGGGGTCGGCTGTTCCAAGGTGCCGGATATCCACGATGTCGGGCTGATGGAGGACCGCGCCACCCTGCGCATCTCCAGCCAGCACCTGGCCAACTGGCTGCACCACGGCGTTTGCGGCGAGGCGCAGGTGCGCGAGACCTTCGCCCGCATGGCCGGGGTGGTCGATGCCCAGAACGCTGGCGATCCGCTGTACGAGCCGATGGCGGGGAACCCGGAGAGCGTGGCCTGGCAGGCGGCGCTGGAGCTGGTGTTCGCGGGGCGGGAGCAGCCGAACGGCTACACCGAGCACATCCTGCATCGGCGGCGGCGGGAGCGGAAGGCGCGGGGCTAGGCCTTCGCCACCCAGCGCTTTACCCGCGCCTCCAGCACCCCCAGGGGCAACGAGCCGCCGGACAGCACCGTATCGTGGAAGGCGCGCTGGTCGAACTTCGCGCCCATTGCCTGCCGCGCCTCCTCGCGGAGGGCGAGGATCCTGACCATGCCGACCTTGTAGGAGGTCGCCTGGCCCGGGTTGACGAAGTAGCGGCGGATTTCCGAGCGGATCTTGCCGGCCGGTTGCGGCGAGTTGGCGGTGTAGAATTCCGTCGCTCTCGCCTCGCTCCAGCCCTTGGCGTGGATGCCCGTGTCGACCACCAGGCGGATCGCCCGCCAGATCTCGCGGCCGAGCCGGCCGAAGTCGCTGTAGGGGTCCTTGTAGAAATCCATCTCCTTCGCCAGTCGCTCGACGTACAGCCCCCAGCCTTCGGCGTAGGCGCCGTAGCCATACTGGGTGCGGAACGCCGGCAGGCCGGTCATCTCCTGGGCCAGGGAGATCTGCATGTGATGGCCTGGCCAACCTTCGTGATAGCTGGTCCCCTCGATCTCGTAGAGCGGGGTGGCCCGGGTGTCGGCCAGGTGGACGTAGTAGACGCCAGGCCGTGAGCCATCGACGGCGCCGGAATTGTAGTGGGCGGCGCCGCCCGGCTCCTCGCGGTAGGACTCGACCCGTTTGACGATCAGCTCCGACTTCGGAAGGCGGCCGAACTGCTCAGGCAGCCGGGCCTTCACAGCCGCCAGATAGTCGTCGGCCAGCTTGAGGTAGCGAGCGCGGCCGGCGTCGTCGTTGGGGACATAGAAGCGGTTGTCCGACTTGAGGAAGGCGAAGAAGTCCTCAAGCTTGCCGGTGAAGCCGATCTTGCCCTTGAGCGTCTCCATCTCGGCCCGGATGCGGGCGACCTCGCTGAGACCCAACTGGTGGATCTCGTCGGCCGTCATCTCGGTGGTCGTCTGCAGCCGCAGCATGGCGCTGTAGTAGGCCGCCCCGTCGGGCAGCGACCCGGCCCCCTTGGGATCGGCCGCGGACAGCTCCCGGTCGGCGGCCAGCCAGGCGCCGAGGCGGTCGTAGGCCGGCTTCATTCCGCCGGCCATGCCCTGGGCGACCGCCGTGGTCAGCTGCCCGGCCTTGGTCTCGTCGATCGTTCCCTTGGCCCCCAGGGCCGCGAACTTTGCCTTGGCGTCGGCGAACAGGGCGCTGTCGGGGCCGTCGTCGAACGGCGCGCCGGTCGTCACCCGCTTCACCTCGACGATCGACTGGTCGTAGGAGAAGCGCGGCATGCGCACGCCCTTGGCGGCGGCGCGTCTGGCCTGGCCCAGCTGAACATCGAGGACCTCGCCGATGGCGCCGACCCGGGCGATGTAGGCCTCGGCGTCGGCAAGCGTGTCGACCGGATGCATGTTGATCATGAAATTGGGTAGCCCGGTGTGCGCCCCGCCCCGACTGAAGGTGTAGCCGTGGTTGCGCCAGCGCCAACCCGCCTCGGCGCGGTCGAGCTCCAGCAGCCACATCTCGTAGGAGGTCCGGGCGTCCTCGCCCAGCTTGGCCGGGTCAAATTTTCGCTTCATCGCCGCGACGTTGGCGCGGCGCCAATCGAGGCGCTTCTTCTGGGCGGCGTCCGAGCGGTCGGTCAGCCTGTCGTACTGTTCCTTGCGGCCCAGCTGGGCCAACCATTCGGGATCCATGGCCAGCTCTTCCTCGAACGCCTTGTCGAGGAAGACGGTTAGCTGGGCATCGAGGCCCGGCTGGCCGGCCATCAGGGGTGTGGGAAGCAATGCGGCGGCGGCAGCCACGCCCATGCCGAAGTCGCGCCGGGAAAGCCGCATCCGAATTCCTCTTAAGAGACACCTGAACCGGGTTGGACCCTAGGCCGGTTCGCGGCCGGGGTTAAGCCGGCTCAAGGCCGACTTCGTAGGGACGGTGGGACTCGAACCCACACGCCTTGCGGCTGCGGCTTTTAAGGCCGCTGCGTCTACCATTCCGCCACGTCCCCGCGAGGCCCCTGTCTAGAGGACCGGCGGGCGATGGCAAGCCGAGGGTTACGGGCGCTGAACGATCGGCGGCTTGATGCCGCCCTGGCCCCAGAGGGTGGTGTCCATCGTGCGCTGGACGGCGTCCTCACGCCGGGACCAGTCCATGGCCGTCAGGCAGACCTTACGCTGGCGGTGACTGCCGAGCACCACGGCCTTGCGGCAGACGATACGGTCGGCATCGAGCCGGCCCGGGGCGCCGATGGGCACGCTGGCTTTTGCGCCGGTGGCAACGCTCATCTGACCGACCTCGCCGGTCGCGCCAAGCATCACGGCGATCAACGCGGGAACAAGAAGACTCATCTCGGCCTCCCTTCACCTAAGGATCGGGCGCGGAGATTACGCTGAACGAGGGTCTTTAGAAACCCCCGCCTGAATCTTGGAGACCCGGGCGCCTAGCCGCCGCTTTGGGCGGCCGCCGCCCGCAGGGCGCCCTCGTCGCCGGCCGTGCGGTTGCCCGGATCGGTGATCCGATCGGCGTCGTCCTTCAGGCGCTGGCGTTGGGCGACGGTCATGCAGACCTTTTGCGGACGGTTAGAGCCAACCACGTGCTGGCGGGTGCAGACGACGCGGTTGGGGTCATCGATGGCCTTCTTCTTGGCGGCCGGATCCTGGAGCGGAGCCGTGCCGCCGACCTGGGCCAGGGCGGGAGAAGCGAGGAGCGCCAGGGAAGCGGCAATGATCGCGATGCGCATGAAGTGACTCTCGAGGATGCTTGGATCGTTGACACCCAAACTGAGCCTCACGCTCCGGCACTGTCAAGAAACGTAATGTTGCCGATGCCTTCCGCCACAAGGGCTGCCTCGAGATCGCGTCGCGCCGCCTCGACCCGGGCAGGGTCGCGCCCTCGTATGACAAGTTGGCTGCCGTAGCCGGCCGGCGAGAAGAACGGATAGCTGCCCAGCGACAGGTCGGGATAGGCCTTCGCCACCCCCTCCAGCGGGGCCGCCATGGCCCCCTCCCCCGTGCCCTCGACCCGCAGGGTATGGGAAATGACCACCGCGCCGCCGCGCAGGCGATGGCCGATATCCTCCAGCATCCCGCGCATGATGCTTGGTACGCCGGCTAGCACGAAGACGTTGCCGATCTGGAACCCGGGCGGGCCCTGGACGGGGTTTTTGACCAATGTGCCGCCCTCCGGCACCCGGGCCATGCGGCGCCGGGCGGCATTCAGTTCGCCACCCCAGCGGGCGGTCATCATCTCGATGATCTCGGGATGCTCGTAGAGGGTGACGCCAAAAGCCTTGGCCACGCAGTCGGCGGTGATGTCGTCGTGAGTCGGGCCGATGCCGCCGGTGGTGAACAGATAGTCGTAGCGTTCCCGGAGGTGGTTCACCGCGCCGACGACGTCGTCCTCGTCGTCGGCGACGACGCGGGCCTCGGCCAGTTCGACGCCGTACTGGGCGATGTAGCGGGCGATGGCGTTGAGGTTGGTGTCCTGGGTCCGTCCCGACAGGATCTCGTCGCCGATGATCAGCACGGCGGCCGTCACCCGTTCCTGGCTCGCCATCGGCCGCGTCCTTCCCTACATGCGTGAGCGCCCCACCGATCTAGAGCGCGCATGGACCTGCCTCAACCCTTAAGCCGCGGCCGGCTGGTCAGCCGCTATAAACGCTTCCTCGCCGATGTGGTGCTGGACGACGGGCGCAGCGTGACGGCGCATGTGCCAAACCCCGGGGCGATGCTGGGGTTGAAGGACCAAGACATGGGAGTCTGGCTGTCCTGGTCCGGCGATGCCAAGCGCAAGCTGGCCTGGACGCTGCAACTGGTCGAGGCAGACGGCGGGCTGGTCGGGGTCAACACCATGAACCCCAACAGGCTGGTCGCCGAGGCGCTGGCGGGGAACATCATCCCGGAGCTGGCCGGGTATGCCAACGTGCGGCCGGAGGTAAAGTACGGCGAGGCCAGCCGGATCGACTTCCTGTTGACGCATCCGGACCGGCCGGCCTGCTGGCTGGAGGTCAAGAACTGCCACTTCCGGCGTGAGGGGAGGCTGGCGGAGTTTCCAGACTGCGTGGCGGCGCGGAGCGCAAAGCACCTGCGGGAGCTGGAGGCGATGGTCGCCAAGGGGAACCGGGCGGTGGTGCTGTTCGTGGTGCAGCGGACCGACTGCGACGCCTTTTCCGCCTGCCACGACCTCGATCCAGTGTTCGCGCGGGCCTTGGACAGTGCAGCCGAGGCGGGGGTGGAGGTGTTGATTTACGGCTGTGACATCGAGTCGACGCGGGTCACGATCGCGCGGCGGCTTGCCTGGGCGCGGTGCTGAAGGTTCAGGGCCGATGGACGGTCACTGCGAATTTCCCGCCAAGTTCTGCCTGCAGGTCCTGTCCGAGGCTGTCGCGCTCCTCCAGAAAGGCGGCCTCCGTCTCAGGCGGCATCGGGAGCGAGGCGGCCGGGTCGTCCCAATTGAGGGCCGCATCGAAAGTGTCGGCCCAGGCCGTCAGGCGCCGCCGAAGGCCCTCGGAAAGCGGCAGGTCTGCCGGGTCAACATTGCCCGTCTCGTCCCACAGGGGCCAACAGCTATAGTCGGCCATCAGTTTGATCGTTCTCATTGCGCCTCCCCTGCGTGCACAACGGTCGGCGGGCTTCCAGCCGCCCCGAGGGATATGTTATGCCTTGTCCCGGTCGGCAGATCACCAAGGCGTCGCTGTCCCCTCCGGGAAGCTAAACCTGCCATTCGAACTTTCTTCGTCACCCGCTTGTCCCGTGCCGAAGTCGTAAGTCAGCGACCACGACCGATCCCGTCGGATCGCCCTCGGCACGACGAGGATAAGTGATGAGAAACGATCCCCTGCCCTTCGCCACGCCCGACATCTCGGCGCTGGCCAAGACCCTGAGCCTTGAAATCCGCGCGCTCGAGGCGCCACCTGGCCATGTCCAGCTGCTCAACATCCTGGCCCGAGCCGCGGGTCATCGGAACTACCAGGCGCTGAGGGCCCAGCATGAGGCCAGCGAACGGCTGGCCTCGCCCCGACCGACGGCACAGCCGGTCGATCACCGGATGGTGGAACGGACAGCGCGGTACTTCGACGAGGCCGGGAAGCTGGCGACCTGGCCGTCGAAAGTCAGCCAGCAGCAGCTGTGCCTGTGGGTGCTGTGGTCGCGGTTGCCGGCCGAGACGGAGCTCAACGAGCAACAGATCAGCGAGCGGCTGAAGGCCCTGCACCTGTTCGGCGACCACGCCCTGCTGCGGCGGGACATGGTGGAGATGGGCCTGCTCAGCCGCATCCGCGATGGAGCGGTCTACCGGCGCATTGAACGACCACCGCCGGCCGAGGCGTTGGCGCTGATCCGGCGGACCAGCACCCTGGCCCTCACTGCGTAGGGATCGGCAGGCACTCCATCACCTCGACCCCTTCGCCGGGGAAGATGGCGAAGTGGGGGTGGCCCTCGAACAGCTTTGCCGCGGCCTCATGGTCCTGCGCCTGGACAACAGTGAAGCCGGCGATCAGGTTGCGGATGTCCTGGATGCCGGCCTTGGAGATCTTTTTGGTCTTGCCGACCGGGCCGCCCGGAACGACGACCTTGTCGGCGTGGTCGGTCATCCACTTCATCCAGGCATCCATGCCCTTGCCGATGGTGGCTTCGTCCATGTCGGGAGGTCCGGCCGGGGCGTCGGGGGAGCCGGTGTAGACGGCGAGGAAGGTTTTCATGGGGGTCACTCCTAAGGTTCAGGCCGGCTCGTGCTGGCGGAAGACGGTGAGCTGGGCGTCCATGGCCCGCTTGAAGGCCGGACGGGCGGTACAACGGTCGAGATAGGCGTCGAGGTTGGGGTATTTCGAGAGTAGCTCGGTGCGGTCGACCTCCCGCAGGACGGTGGCCATGATCAGGTCGCCGGCCGTGAAGCGGCCCTCGAGGTAATCCTTGTCGCCCAGCCACTCGCTGAGCTGTTGCAAGCGCTGCTTGAGGTCGGCGATCACCTGCGGCCGGCGTTCCTTGGTCCAGGCCTCGCCGGCGTGGAACAGATCGATGGCGCCCAGCTGGGCGACATGGATCTCGATGGAGTTCAGCGCCGCCAGCACCCAGGCGATGACGCGCGCCCGGCCGGCTTCGTCACGGGGCGCGAGGGCCTCGTGTTTTTCGGCCAGGAAGATGACGATGGCGCCGGACTCGAACATCTCGACCTCGCCGTCGCGATAGGCGGGCACCTGGGCGAAGGGCTGCCAACGGCTATAGCTGGCGTCCTTGTTCTGCACGTCGATGAGGCAGGTCTCATAGGAGACGCCGGCTTCCTCCAGCGCCCAGCGGACGCGCAGGTCGCGCACAAAGCCCTGGGCGAAGTCAGGCACCCATTTGAAGGCGCTAAGCTGGACGGTCATTAGGCGTACTCCTCTTGCTCACAAACGGGCGGGGCCGGCGCCGCCAGGGCGTTGAGGCCCCGGCGCAGCTGGGCGGGCTGCTCGGCCTCGAGCTCGGCTTCGAGACAGGCGTGCTGGGCGGTCCACAGCGGCAGGGCGGCGGCGAGGCGGGCGTGGCCGGCCGGGGTCAGGGCGATACGGCGCGCGCGCAGGTCGGTGGGATCGACCTGCGTCCGGCTCAGACCGTCACGCTCCAGGGGTTTCAGCGCCGCTGTCAGGGTGGTGCGGTCGGCGCCCAGCAGCCGGGCGACCTCGCCGATGCTGGCTGGCATCGGGCGGTTCAGGGCGTTGAGCAGGGAGAACTGGCTATTGGTCAGCCCGACCGGGCGCAGGGCGTCGTCGAACCGCCTGGCCAGCACCCGCGCGGCGCGCTGGGCATGCAGGCACAGGCAGCTGTCGCGAATGTGGTGGGTGGCGGCGAAGGAGATGGTGTCGGTCACGGCGGCATTTATGTTGATATCAACTTACTAGTCAAGACGCGCCGGACTGGCCGTTCTGAACTTTTCGTGCGCGGCCCACTCTTGCTTCAATTTGAAGTTATTGAGGAAATGGTCTGAAACGGAATGGCCGTCAGGGTCGGCGAGTCGCCGTGCCTTGGTCATGACCGTGGTTTTTTCGGGAGGCGTCCGAGTTGATCAATCTGTTGCCGGCGGCGTTGACCGTCGCCTTGCTGGTCACCGTCTCCGGGGGGCAGGACGCGCCGGTTCCGACCGTCGCTCCGCGGGTCGGCAGCGCGCCCATGCCCGCGCCCTACATCTCGGCCGCCAGCCCGGCTCAAACTCTGACGTCGGCTCTGGAAGCGGTGCGCCGCAAGGATCTGGCCAGCGCCCGATCGCTGCAGGCCATGCTGCCCGATGCGGTGGCCCGGCGGGTCGTCGACTGGGCGATCGTTGATGTCATCGGCTCCGAGCTTGGCGAGGCGGAATTGTCGCGGGCCGTGAATGACTTCGCCGGCTGGCCCCGTCCGGACGGCCGGCTGGCCGCGCTGAAACAGGCGGCGACTGGAGTCCTGCCCGCCGGTCCGGTGCCTTACAGCGCCCTGGCCGGCAGCAGCGGGGCCGGCGGCGGTGGCGGCTTCACCGGCCTGCGGCTGCGCATGAACGACGCTCTGCGGACCGGCAATCCGGCTACCGCCTACCGGGTCATCAGCAGCCACAGCCTGGCGCCGGGATCCGTCGATTACGCCGAGGCCGAGTCCTATGCCGGCTGGCTGGCGCTCAACAAATTGCGCGATCCGCGCCTGGCCGACAGCCATTTCGAGCGGCTGGAGCGATCCGTGAAGAGCCCGGTCAGCAAGGCGCGGGCCGCCTACTGGCGTGGTCGGGCCGCCGAGCAGATGGGTGACACGACCCGGGCGCGGGCCTTCTATGAACAGGGCGCCCAGCACACCACCACCTTCTACGGACAGCTCTCCGCGGAGAAGGCCGGCCACAGGTCGCTGGTCCTGACCCCCGATCCGCGGCCGACGGCGGGGGACGTCGCCGACTTCGAAACCAGCGAGCTGACCCGGGCGCTGCGCCTCCTGTCGGCGGCCGGCGAGCGCACCCTGGTGCGGGTGTTCGGCCTATACATGGGCGAGACGGTGGAGACGCCGGTCGAACTGGCCGTGCTGGTCGACACCCTGCGCAACCTCGGTGAGCAGGAAGTGTCGCTGATCGCCTATCGGCGGGGTGCCCAGCGGGGCCTGATCCTGCACGAGCGAGGCTATCCCCTGCTGACCCCGCCGGCCATCGACGGCGGGGCTGAAGCGGCCTTCGTGCTGGCCATCGTGCGGCAGGAAAGCCAGTTCGACCCGCGCGTTCGCAGCCACGCCGACGCGCGCGGCATGATGCAGCTGCTGCCCAGCACCGCCCGTTCGACCGCCAACCTCAGCGGCATCGCATGGGACCCCGGCCGCCTCTGGGAGCCGGACTACAACATGCGGCTGGGCTCGCGGTACCTGGGCCAGGTCACCAACAATCTGGGCGGCAGCTATGTAATGGCCGCCGCCGGCTACAACGCCGGACCGGGGCGGCCCGTGCAGTGGGTGCGGTTCTGTGGCGATCCGCGCGATCCTAACGCCGATCCGCTGGATTTCCTCGAATGCATTCCGTTCGCCGAGACCCGCAACTACGTCATGAACGTGATGTCCAACGTCCAGGTCTATCGCGCTCGACTGAACAACGGCCGGGCTCCGCTGACCCTGTCCAGTGACATCCGGCGCGGCATCAAACCCTCGCCACAGCTGCCGGACGGACCGCAGCCCTACGCATCGGAGGGTCCCCAGCCCTATGTGTCCGATCCGGGCGCCAGCAATTAGTCGGGTAAGCCGCACATTGAAGTTCCGTGCTAGGATTGCGACACAGGGCAGCCAGCCCGCCCCCTTTCGTCGCCGCGACCGGTGACCCGGACTCCAGACCTATGACCTACTCCGCCGACGAAGACATCGAGTTCGAAACTCGCACGGGCGAGATCAAGATTCATGGCGCTGAAGGCGTTGCGGGCATGCGCAAGGCCGGCCTGCTGGCCGCGCAATGCCTGGACATGCTGATCCCGCATGTGAAGCCGGGCGTCCTGACCTCGCACCTCGACGACCTGGCCCGCGACTTCATCCTCGAGTGCGGCGCCCTGCCCGCCTGCCTGTTCTACAAGGGCTATGGCCACACCGTCTGCATCTCGCGCAACCACGTGGTCTGCCACGGTATCCCCGGGGACTGGGCGCTGCGCGACGGCGACATCGTCAACATCGACGTCACCGTCATCGTCGATGGCTGGCACGGCGACACCAGCCGCATGTACGGTGTCGGCAATGTGCCGGCCCGGGCCCGCCGGCTGGTCGATATCACCTACCAGGGGCTGGAGCTGGGCCTGGCGGCCATCAAGCCGGGCGCGACGCTGGGCGACGTCGGCCACGCCATCCAGAAATACGTCGAGGCCCAGCGCTGCTCGGTGGTGCGTGACTTCTGCGGCCATGGGCTTGGGCGCGTCTTTCACGACTCGCCCAACGTGCTCCACTTCGGGCGTCCGGGCACGGGGCCGGTGCTCAAGCCCGGCATGTTCTTCACCGTCGAGCCGATGGTGAACCTCGGCAAGCCGCAGGTGAAGGTGCTCAGCGACGGCTGGACGGCGGTGACCCGCGACAAGTCGCTGTCGGCCCAATGCGAGCACAGCTGCGGCGTCAAGGACGACGGCACGATCGAAATCTTCACCGCCTCGCCGACGGATCAGTTCAAGCCGCTGATCCAGGGCGACTGAGGCCCTACATTCCAGGGTTGCCAAAGCGGAACAATTGCGGAACATTGCTTCGCATGCGCCACGCTGACTGCCTGGAAGACATCACGACCGCCCCAATGCTGTGGGTGGAGGCGACGCTAGCGCCGCCGGCTGAGGCCGACCTCAACCTCAATGCCGGCCACCGCGAGCGCCTGCGCGAGCGAGCCCGCAAGGGCGGTCTGGGCGCCCTGCCCGACTATGAGCTCCTAGAGTTCTTCCTCTTTCGCTCCATCCCGCAGGGTGACGTCAAACCGCGCGCCAAGGCGCTGCTGACCCGATTCGGCAGCCTGGCGGCGGTGCTGGCCGCCTCGGTCGAAGACCTCTGCACCGTCCAGGGCATCGGGCCGGCGGTTGCGCTGGACCTGTCGGCGCTGCATGAGGCCACCCTCCGCGTGCATCGCGAGCCGATGGTCGGGCGGACCGTGATCTCGTCCTGGACCGCATTGCTGGCCTACGTGAAGCTGGCCCTGGCCCATGAGCCCCGGGAGCAGTTCCGGGTATTGTTTTTAGATAAGAAGAACCAGCTGATCGCCGATGAGGTGCAGAACCATGGCACCGTCGACCACGCCCCGGTCTATCCGCGCGAGGTGATGCGCCGGGCGCTGGAGCTGTCGGCCAGCAATGTCATTCTGGTGCACAACCACCCCAGCGGCGACCCCACCCCGAGCCACGCCGACATCGACATGACCCGCCAGATCGTCGAGGCCGGGCGCACATTGCGGGTCGGGGTGCACGATCATCTGGTGGTCGGGCGCGAAGGCGTCGCCAGCTTCCGGGCGCTGGGGTTGATGTAGCCGGCTTCTTTCGGCGGCCGGACCGTGGCAGGGTCGCGCCAGCCTAGGAGCACACGCCATGATCGCCGGCCTGCTGACCGCCGTCCTGCTGATCGGCCAAACGGCCGCCGACGCGCCCGCGCCGCCCTGCGACGCCAACCTGCAGGTCTGCCCGATCATCGACCCCGCCACCGGCAAGGCCAAGGTCTGGCCGGTCGATATCCAGGGCTTCCAGGACGACGTCGAAACCTGCGTCCACTTCGCCGGCGAAGAGCCCTATGACGCCGCGCGGCGTCGCCAGATCGAGGCGGCGATCCGGCGCCATTGCGAGGGTTCGGCCAGGGCCTTTCCACGCCTGCTCAAACGCTATGAGAAGGCGCCGGACGCCCTGGCCCGCATAAGAGCGATCCAGGCTTTCCGCGACGCGTCGCTTTAGCCCGGGTCCTACTTCGCCGGATTGATCAGGTACTTCTCGCCCGTCGCCCGGCGGCTGTAGGCCTTCAGGGTGTCGGGGTTGAGCGCCTCGGCCAGGGAGATTTCGGCCGTGTAGTGGCTGGCGAAGGTTGTCTTCAGCTCGGCGGCGACGCGGGCGCGGAGGCGGCCCATGACCTCCGGCCCGGCCTTCTGCAGGAAGTAGGTCAGCAGGTAGCCCCCCGTGCCCCACGACAGGCCGACGTTGCGGCCGATCTCGGTCGGGCGCAGGTCCAGACCACCGTAGATATAGACCTGCTTGTGGGTGGCGCTGCCATAGCGACTGTAGGTGGTCGCCGTGCGGTTCAGCGCCACCTCCATGGCCGCCAGGATGTCGCCGGTCATCGGACCGCCACCGAGGGCGTCGAAGCCGATGGTGGCGCCGGTCTCGGCCAGGGCGTCGACAAGGTCGGCCTTGAAGCTCGGCGTGCTGCTGTCGAGCACATACTGGGCGCCCAGACCCTTGAGAATCTTCACCTGCTCGGCGCTGCGCACGATGTTGACCAGCGGAACGCCGTCCGCCTGGCAAATCTTGACCAACATCTGGCCGAGGTTGGAGGCGGCGGCGGTATGGACCAGCGCCTTGTGGCCTTCCATCCGCATGGTCTCGGGGAAGGACAGCGCCGTCAGCGGGTTCACGAAGCAGGAGGCGCCGTCGGCCGCGCTGGCATCGTCGGGCAGCGGCAGGCAGGCCGCGGCCGGGGCGATCTTGTGAGTGGCGTACATGGAGCCGCCGAGCGCGGCGACCTTTTTGCCGAGCAGGGCTTCCGCTCCCGCTCCGGCGGCGATCACCGTGCCGGCGCCCTCGTTGCCGACCGGCATCGACTCGTCCAGGCGACCGGCGACCATCGCCAGGCGCCCGGGCGGAATGTCAGCGGTCAGGGTCGGGCGGTCGGCTGTTCCGCCGGTCACCAGGGTGGAGAGATCGGCCGGGCCGGTCAGCAGGCCCAGGTCCGAGGGGTTGATGGGCGAGCCCTCGACGCGGATGACGACCTGGCCGGCCGCGGGTTCGGGAACCGCCACCTCCGCAAGCGACAGTTCGAGCTTGCCGTCCGAGGTGATCTTCGAGCGCAGTTCCAGACCGGTGGTCATTATCGTCTCTCCCGTGTGTTTGTCCGTCAGGCGTCGGCCAGCCAGGCCAGGTATTCCGGCGTCCGCAGCAGGCGTCCGCTGTAAGCGTCGGCCCGACCATCGTCGCCGTAGTTTTTCAGGTCGATGCCGTAGCTTTCGAAGCGGCTGGCGACCGGGGTGAAGAAGGCGTCGGCGATCGACCACTCGCCGAGCAGGAACGGCCCGCCCGAGCGGTCCAGCAGGCCCAGCCACAGCTCGACAACGCGCCGCGTGTCTTTGGCGACCTCGTCGCCGACCGCGTGGACGGTGCGCAGGCCCAGCTCCATCGGACATTCCCGCCGCAGGGCCCCAAAGCTGCTGTGCATCTCGCAAGCGGCGGCGCGGCCAAGGGCGCGCATCAGCGGATCGGCGGGCCACAGGCCGGCCTCCGGGAATCGTTCGGCCAGGTATTCGCAGATGGCCAGGGAATCGACGATCACCACCCCGGCGTCCTTCAGGGCCGGCACCAGGCCGGACGGCGAGTGGCGGCGAATCTCAGCGGTCGAGGTTTCGACCTCGCGCAGCGGGATCAGGGTTTCGATAAAGGACGCGCCGGTATGCTTGAGCGCCAGCCACGGCCGCATCGACCAGGTCGACCAGCGCTTGGTTCCGATCACCAATTCCATGTGTCGATCTTCCTCTTTGGAAGGACGGGTATTGGCGCCGCCCCCTATCCGGGCTCTAGTGCGCTCAAGAGTTTAGAACAAGCGTTTGAGGAATACGCCCATGACCGACGCCGCCGGCCCGGCGCCGCCCGAGCCCAATCCGGCTCCCGTAACCCAGCCCGCCGCCGCAGTGATCGAACCTCTGACCAAAGGCTACCGGCGCTACGCGCTTGGCATGCTGCTGGTCATCTACACGCTGAACTTCCTCGACCGGCAGATCGTCAATATCCTGGCCGAGGACATCAAGCGCGACCTGGGTCTGGCCGATTGGCAGCTGGGCATGATGACCGGCTTCGCCTTCGCCATCTTCTACACAATCCTCGGCATCCCGATCGCCAGGCTGGCCGAGAAATCCAACCGCCCCCGGATCATCGCGGTCTCGGTCGCGGTCTGGAGCGCCTTCACCGCGTTGAGCGGATTCGCCCAGAACTTCTGGCAGATGATCATCCTGCGTATTGGCGTCGGGGTCGGCGAGGCCGGCTGCACGCCGCCGGCCCACTCATTGATCACCGACTATGTGCCGCGTGAAAAACGCGCCTCCGCGATCGCCTTTTATTCGATCGGAACGCCGCTCGGCACCCTCATCGGCCTGGCTATGGGCGGCCTGATCGCCGATGCCTACGGCTGGCGGGCCGCCTTCCTGGTCGCCGGCGCTCCCGGGGTTATCGTCGCCATCCTGGCCTTCTTCACCCTGCCGGAACCGCGCAAGAAGCTGAAAGCCGACCTCGCGGCCCGGGCCGCAGCGCCGCAGATCAGCTTCTCGGACGGCCTCAAGGTGCTGATGTCCAAGAAGACCTTTTGGCTGATCGCCTTTGCGGCGGCCATCAAGGCCTTCATCGGCTATGGCCACGCGCCGTTCACGGCCTCCTTCTTCTTCCGCAACCATGCCGAACAGCTGGTCGAACGGGCGGCCTGGTTGTCTGACATCCTCTCGACCACCTTCTCGCTGCTGCCGTTCGTCGAGGTCGATTTCGAGCTGGGTGTGCGCGGCTTCCTGGGGATTGCGCTTAGCGCGGTCGGCGGCACCGCCGGGGTCATCGGCGCCTGGCTGGGCGGCGTCATTGCCGACAAGTTCGGCGCGCGGGACATTCGCGCCTACGTCATTGTCCCGGCCATCGCTTCGGTGCTCAGCATCCCGATCTATATCCTCGGGGTCACGGTCGGCGATCCCGGCTCGGCCGTGCTGATCCTGGCTGTCCCCGCGGTGCTTGGCACCCTGTGGTACGGCCCGGTCTACGCCACGGCGCAGAGCATCGTGGAGCCGCACATGCGCGCCACCTGCGCGGCCATCCTGCTGTTCATCATCAACCTCGTGGGCCTGGGTTTCGGCCCCCTGATCGTCGGCATCCTCAGCGATGTGTTCGCCGGTCCCGGCGGCATGGGAGAGGCCGAGGGCGTCCGGTGGGCCCTGATCGTCTCGACCCTGTTTGGACTGTTCGCGGCCCTGCTGTTCTGGATGGCCCGCAAGACGATCCGCGAAGAGATGGTCAGCTAACGGGCGGCGACGCTCGAACAACAATAACAACGTCCGCCTCGATGCGGAGAGGAAACCGATGACCGAAGCTGTAGAGGGCCCAGCGCCCGCCGCCCCCACCGAGAGTTACCAGGGCCAGGGCACCAAACCCTACCGCGCCTACGTGCTGATGGCGCTGCTCACCGTCTACACCTTTAACTTCATTGACCGGGTGGTCATCGCCATCCTGCAGGAGCCGATCAAGCAGGAGTTCGGGCTCACCGATCTGCAACTGGGTCTGCTCGGCGGACCCGCCTTCGCTGTGCTCTACACCTTCCTCGGCATTCCGATCGCCCGGCTGGCCGAAAAGCATAACCGGATGACGATCCTGGCCATCTGCGTGGCGATCTGGAGCGGGATGACTGCCGCCTGCGGCCTCGCCACCTCCTACGCCACCCTGCTGATGGCGCGGGTCGGGGTGAGCATCGGCGAGGCAGGCTGCACCCCGCCGGCCCAGTCAGTGATCAGCGACTACTTCCCGGCTGAAGGTCGGGCCACGGCCATCTCGATCTACGCCCTCGGCGTGCCCGTCGGCTCGATGCTTGCGGCCATCGGTGGCGGGTTGATCATGGAGTATTTCGGCTGGCGCCAAGCCTTCCTCATGCTCGGCCTTCCGGGCCTTCTGCTGGCCATCGTCATCAAGCTGACGGTCAAGGAACCCGTCCGGGGCGGCGTCGCCGCGGCGAATGTCGAAACCCCCGGCTTTGGCGCCGCGTTCAAGATTCTGTCGAAAAAGCCGACCTTCTGGCACGTGGCCCTGGGTTCGGCCGTCGCCTCCTTCGTGGGCTATGGCGTCGGGCAGTACCTGAACTCCTTCCTCATGCGCACCCATGAATTGACGGGGCTTCAGGCCTCCCAGCTGTCAGGGATCGTGCTGGGCGTGGCCGCTGCATTCGGAACCTTCTTCGCCGGCTGGCTGGCCGACAAGATGATCCAGCGGCATCCCAACGCCCTGGCCTGGCTGCCGGCGCTGGGCTTCATCATCGCCACGCCTTTCTATCTGGTCGGCTACATGGCCCCCAACCTGTGGATCGGGGTGCCCTTCATGATCGTCGGGGCCGTCACCCACTATTTCTATCTGGGCTGCATGTACGCCTCCGTGCAGGGCATTGTCGCGCCGAGGGTCAGGGCCACGGCGACGGCGGTCCTGCTGTTCATCGTCAATCTGCTGGGCTACGGCCTCGGCCCCCCGGTCATCGGGGCCTTGAGCGACTTCCTGGCCACCACCAACCTTCAAGCCGCCGGGCTCACCCTGGCCGATTGCGGCAAGGCCATGCTGCCGGCCAACAAGGCGGCCTGCGCGGTCGGCTCGGAATTCGGCCTTCGCTGGGCGATCTTCATCGGCCTGTTCGGTTATCTCTGGGCGGCCCTGCACTTCCTGCTGGCCTGGAAGACGCTGCGGCGCGACTGGGTCGGTTGACACGAGAGATCATGGGAGCCACTAGGCGCCCATGATCCCGCGCTACTCCCGTCCCGAGGCGGCGGCCATCTGGTCGCCGCAGACCCGCTATCGCATCTGGTTCGAGATCGAGGCGCACGCCGCTGACGCCATGGCCGAGCTTGGCGTCATCCCCAAGGAAGCCGCCAAGGCGATCTGGGACGGCGGCCGCGACAAGATCTGGGACGCCGACCGTATCGACGAGATCGAGCGGACGACCAAGCACGACGTCATCGCCTTCCTGACCCATGTGTCCGAAGTGGTGGGGCCGGAAGCCCGCTTCCTGCACCAGGGCATGACCAGCAGCGACGTGCTCGACACATGCCTGTCGGTGCAGATGGTCCAGGCCACCGACCTCCTTCTTGAGGACGTCGACCTGGTGCTGGCCGCCCTCAAGCGCCGGGCGCTGGAACACAAACTGACCCCCTGCACCGGCCGCAGCCACGGCATCCACGCCGAGCCGACCACCTTCGGCCTCAAGCTGGCCGGCCACTACGCCGAGTTTGTGCGGGCCAAGGAGCGGCTGGCCATGGCCCGCTTCGAGATCGCCACCTGCGCCATCTCCGGCGCCGTCGGCACCTTCGCCAACGTCGATCCGCGCGTCGAAGAGCATGTCGCCGAAAAACTTGGCTTGATCGTCGAGCCGGTCTCCACCCAGGTCATCCCGCGCGACCGCCACGCCGCCTGGTTCGCCGCCCTGGCCGTGGTCGCCAGCAGCATCGAACGCCTCGCCGTCGAGATCCGCCACCTGCAGCGCACCGAGGTGCTGGAAGCCGAGGAGCCCTTCGATCCGGGGCAAAAGGGCAGCTCGGCCATGCCGCACAAGCG
>JBKJSF010000074.1:0-6841 GCA_046595895.1 Caulobacter sp.
CCGTTCGCGACCCCAACGCCTACAGGCCGGGTGACTTCCGCGCGGCCCTCGGCCGGGTGCGGGGCGCCCTGGAGCGCGCTACATGATCCAGGCTTCCGTGCTGTCTCGCGCCTGCGTCAGCGTCCTCGCCGCCGCCTCCCTGACCCTCGCCGGCTGTGGTAGCGGCGGGGGTGGAGGCGGAGGCGGTGGCGGAGGCGGAGGCGGCGGTGGCGGCGGCGGGGGCGGGGGCGGGGGAGGCGGCGGTGGCGGGTCCGCGCCGGTCTATCCGCCTCTGGGTCTGGCCTCGCTCAGCGTCGCCGATGTCGAGGGCGTGGTCGCCCGGGCCGTGGCCGAGGCGCGGGCCCGCACCCGGCCGTCGGTGATCGCCGTGACCGACCGGGTCGGCAATGTGCTGGCCGTCTATCGGATGACCGGGGCGCCGGGGACCATCACCATCCGGCCAGGCCCGGGGACCAATCGCGATATCCAGGGCGTGGTCGCCCCCGCCGAGGCCGGGGCCATCGCCAAGGCGGTGACCGGGGCCTACCTCTCCTCGGCCGGCAATGCCTTTTCCAGCCGCACGGCCAGCATGATCGTGCAGCAGCACTTCCCGCCGGCCCCCGGCGCGGTTGGCCTGGAGAGCGGGCCGCTGTTCGGGGTGCAGTTCAGCCAGCTGCCCTGTTCGGACCTGTCGCGGCGCTATGCGGCCGGCGGCGGGGCCACCGCCTTCCTGGGCCCCAAGCGCTCGCCGCTCGGCCTGGCCGCCGATCCGGGCGGCTTCCCGCTCTACAAGGCCGGGGTGCTGGTCGGCGGGGTCGGGATCATCGCCGAGGGCGACTACGGCTTCGACCCCAACGTCATCGACGTCGACAACGACCTGGAAGAGATCATTGCCCTGGCCGCCATGAGCGGCCTGGACGCCCCCATCGAAATCAAGGCCGACCGCATCACCGTCGATGGGACGAGCCTGCGCTTCAGCGACGCCACCCCCTCCGACCTGATGAGCACCCCGGCCAGCGCCCCGGCGCTGGGGAGCCTGCCGGTCGGCACGGGTGTCTTCGTGCCTGTGATCGGCTATTACCCGGGCGGCGCGGCCCTGGCCGGCCAGACCTTCGGAACCGAGGGCTCGGGGGTGCGCGACGCGGCCGCCGCCGAGTTCAGCGACCCGGACGCCTTCGTGCTGACCAATGGGGCGGGCGCCAATCGCTATCCGCCGGCCCCCGGGGCCGACGGCGCCAGCGTCACCACGCCGCTGACCGCCGCCGAAGCGCGCGCCGTGCTGGAGCAGGCCTTCGCGGTCATGCGCCACGCCCGGGCCCAGATCCGCCGGCCGCTCGACAGCCGCGCCCAGGTGACCATCTCGGTGGTCGACACCCACGGCGACATCCTCGGCATCGTCCGCTCGCCCGACGCGCCGGTGTTCGGCATCGACGTCTCCCTGCAGAAGGCCCGCTCGGCCGCCTTCTTCAGCAACCCCTCGGCCGGCGCCGACCTGTCGGCCGACCCCAGCGCCGACGTCCGCAGCTTCGTGCCGGCCACTCGCACCTTCCTCTCCCGCCCCGACGCCCTGACCGGGACCATCGCCTTCTCCGTCCGGGCCATCGGCAACCTGCACCGGCCCTACTTCCCGGACGGCGAGGTCGGCCGGCCGCCCGGTCCGCTGTCGCGCCCGATCGGCGAGTGGAGCCCCTTCTCGACCGGCCTCCAGTCGGCCCTGGTGTTCAGCAACCTTGGCCAGCACCTGGCCTTCGTCAGCGGCGGCGGGGCCGACACCCCGGCCCGCTGCACGGCCCTGCCCGACGCCCGCCCCGGCCAGAACCGGCTGCAGAACGGCCTGCAGATCTTCCCGGGCGGTGTTCCCATCTATCGCGGCGGCCAGCTGGTCGGCGCCATCGGCGTCTCCGGCGACGGCATCGACCAGGACGACATGATCAGCGCGCTTGGCCTGTTCAATGCCGGCGGGACGATCAGCCATCCGGCCCCCGCCATCCGCTCCGACACGGTGGTCGTCGTCCAGGGCGCGACCAGCACGCGGCTGCGTTACGTCAACTGCCCCTTCGCGCCCTACATAGACAGTGGCGCGTCCAACGTCTGTTCCGGAATCTGACGATGGCCCGCCGCCGCCCAACCCTGCTGCTCGGGAGCGTGGCCGCCGCCTCGCTGCTGGCCGGCGGTGCGTGGGCGGCTGAAGAGACGGTGATCGACCAGGCCGTCGAGCAGGCGATGCAGCAGGCCGCCGATCCGGCCCCTGAATCGACGGCTCCGCCGGCTGCCGCGCCCGGCCAGCCCGAGTCGATGTTCGAGTGGCTGCCCTGGCGACGCCGTCCCGGCCGTATCGAGACCTACCCGGACCGCGACCCTCAGGAGAACCCCGGGGCGGTGGGCGCCCCGCCGCCGGAGGCCTTCCCGGCCGACCATTTCCCGATCCCCGACCGCTGGCGGCTGGCCGACCAGTTCGGGGTCAAGGATAACTGGTTCGACCCCTACAACCAGAACACCTTCAAGGGCGATCGGCCGATCCCCGGCACGGACGACCGCTTCCTGGTCTTCACCGGCATCATGGACACGGTCATCGAACCGCGCAGCTTCCCCGTGCCGGTCGCCGTGCAGACCAGCTCCGGCCCGGGCAGCAACGACGTCTTCGGCCGTGCCGACAGCTTTGTCGCCTCACAGACCTTCATCGCCGGCCTGGCCTTCATCGAGGGCTCGACGGCCTTCAAGCCGCCGGACTTCGAGGCCCGGGTCACCCTGGCCTTCAACTACAATTACGCGGACATCAGCGAGCGTCGCATCCTGTCGGTGAAACCCAGCCGGGACACCGAGCGCGAGGACTGGTTCATCGGCGTGCAGGAAGGCTTCGTCGACTACCATCTGCGCAACGTCTCCGACCGCTACGACTTCGATTCGATCCGCGTCGGAATCCAACCGTTCAACGCCGACTTCCGGGGCTTTCTGTTCCAGGACAACCAGCTGGGTGTCCGGCTGTTCGGCAACCGCGACAACAATCGCTGGCAGTACAACCTGGCCTTCTTCTGGCGCATCGAGAAGGACACCAACTCGGGCCTCAACGACGTCACCCAGACCCTGCGCGACGACCAGGTCTTCCTCGCCAACCTCTATCGCCAGGATTTCCCGGTCACCGGCATGACCTCGCAGGTCACGGCGATCTATAACCGCAACGACGAGGCCGACGAGATCCAGGTCGACGACAACGGCTTTCCGGTTCGCCCGGCCCTGATCGGCAACCTGCGCCCCCGCGACTACGACGTCCTCTATCTGGGATACTCCGCCGACGGACGGATCGGCCGGCTCAACCTGTCAGGCAGCCTCTACGGGGCGTTCGGCGAGGACCGCAATTCCATCTTCACCAGCAAGCCGGCCGACATCCGCGCCTGGTTCCTGGCCCTCGAACCGTCGGTCGATCTCGACTGGGTGCGGCTGCGCGGCTCGCTGCTCTACGCCTCCGGCGACGACAACCCCTACGACAACGTCGAGAAGGGCTTCGACGCCATCTTCGAAAACCCCCAGTTCGCCGGGGCTGACACCAGCTACTGGATCCGCCAGTCGGTCCCGTTTGCGGGCGGCGGCCGGGCGGTGGGCGTCAATGGCCGCAACGGGCTGCTCAATTCCCTGCGCTCCTCAAAGGAAGAGGGCCAGTCGAACTTCAACAATCCCGGTACAATGCTGCTCGGCGTCGGGGCCGACTTCGATGTCACGCCGCAGATCCGCCTGAGCGGCAACCTCAACCACCTGTGGTTCGAGGACACCATCGTCGTCCAGGTGCTGCGCAACGAGGGCTCGATCCCCAGGGAACTGGGCCTGGACATGTCGGTCGGCGCCATCTGGCGGCCGTGGATGACCCAGAACATCGTGTTCAGAGCGTCCGGCGCGGTGTTCGAGCCGGGCGATGGCTTTGGCGACCTGTTCACCAACTCCGAGCGCGACGACCGCTACTATTCGATCCTGCTCAACGCGACCCTGGCCTTCTGAAGCCATGGCGCAGGGGGGCATCAGGCGTTGGCTGCTCGGAGCCCTTGGCGTTGCGGCCTCAGCCCTTGTGCTGGGGGCGCTGACCACGGCCTCTGCCAAGGCCGGCGGCGAGGACAAGGAAGAGGCGGTCCCGCGCACCTACGTCGTGGCCGCGCCCGCCAAGGCCGGCCAGACCGCCGCCGAGGCCAAGGCCAAGAGCGCCGGCTGCATGAGCTGCCATTCGCCGGTGGACTCGGTGTCGATGCACGCCTCGCAGGCCGTGGTCATCGGCTGTGTCGACTGCCATGGCGGCGATGCGGCGGCGGTACTGCCGGCGGCGACCCCCAAGGACAGCGCCGGCTACGTCGCCATCCGCGACCGCGCCCACGTCCTGCCGCGCTATCCGAAAGCCTGGAGCTGGCCGGGCTCGGCCAACCCCAAGCGCAGCTACAGCCTGCTCAATCGCGAGTCGCCGGAGTTCATCCGCTTCGTCAATCCGGGCGACTACCGCGTCGCCCGCCAGGCCTGCGGCGCCTGCCACATGGGGCTGATCGAGGCCAATGAGCGGTCGCTGATGGCCACCGGGGCGATGTTCTACGGCGGGGCCAGCTACAACAACGGCGTCCTGCCGTTCAAACGCTACATGGTCGGCGAGTCCTACACCCCGGACGGTGAGGCGGCGAAGATCGTCTCCCCCGGCAAGCCGCCCGGAACGGTCACCGAGGCGCAGGCGGCGCGCGGCGCCCTGCCGGTGCTCTACCCCCTGCCGACCTGGCAGGTGACGCCGCCGGGCGACGTCTTCCGGGTCTTCGAGCGCGGCGGCCGCAACATCGGCACCCAGTTCCCGGAGATCGGCCTGCCCAACTCCACCGGCCAGATCCAGCGCCTGGAGGAGGCCGGCCGGCCCGATATCCGCCAGTCCAACCGCGGCCCCGGCACCGGCCTGCGCATCGCCGTGCCGGTGCTCAACATCCACAAGACGCGGCTGAACGATCCCTACACCTGGTTCCTTGGCACCAATGATCAGCCGGGGGACTATCGCTCCTCGGGCTGCGCCAGCTGCCACGTCATCTACGCCAACGACCGCGAGCCGCGCCACAGCCTGACCTATGCCAAGTTCGGCCGCGACGGGCAGAGCCAGACGGCCGATCCGACCATCGACAAGGCGGTTTCGGGCCATCCGCTGAAGCATGTCTTCAGCCGCGCCATCCCGACCAGCCAATGCATGAACTGCCACATGCACCAGCCGAACATGTTCCTGAACAGCTTCCTCGGCTACACCATGTGGGACTATGAGTCCGACGCTCCGGCCATGTGGCCGAAGGACCAGAAATACCCCACCGCCAAGGAAGTCCGCGAGATCGCCGACCGCAATCCGGAAGGCGCCGCCCCCCGGGGCCTGTGGGGCGACCTCGATTTCATGCGCGAGGTCTACGGCCTCAACAAGGACCTGAAGGACACCCAGTTCGCCGACTACCACGGCCACGGCTGGAACTTCCGGGGCGTGTTCAAACGCGACCGGGCCGGCAACCTGCTGGACAAGGACGGCAAGATCGTCAGCCCGGACGATCCGGAGAAATGGCGCCTTAAAGGCGAGGGCGAGTTCGTCCAGCCCGGCGTCAATCCCGGCAAGACCGTCCATATGATGGATATCCACGCCGAGAAGGGCATGCAGTGCTCCGACTGCCACTTCGCCCAGGACAGCCACGGCAACGGCCTGATCATGGGCGAGGTCGCCTCGGCCGTGGAGATCGGCTGCAAGGACTGCCACGGCAACGCCCGCAAGTATCCCAACCTGCGCACCTCCGGCCCGGCGGCCCCTCCTGGAGGGACAGACCTGATGCTGCTGCGCAACCCCGACGGCCAGCGCCGGTTCGAGTGGCTGGATCGCGATGGCCGGCGGGTGCTGATGCAGCGCTCGATCATCGACCCCAAACTGGAGTGGGAGGTCTCGCTGGTGAAGGACGCCGTCGATCCCTCCAGCCCCAGCTTCAACGCCAAGTCGGCCCGCGCCAAGCTGATGAGCAAGGGCGTCGCGGGGCGCAAGCCCTTCGCCTTTGGCGGCGGCGTCGCCGACAAGGACCTCGCCCATCCCGAGACCGAGATCGCCTGCTTCACCTGCCACACCAGCTGGACCCCCAGCTGCGGCGGCTGCCACCTGCCGATCGAGGCCAACTGGAAGGCCGACAGCCACAAGGACAAGGGCGGCGAGAGCCGCAACTTCGCCACCTACAATCCGCAGGTGGCCCGCGACGACATGTTCCAGCTGGGCAGGCACCAGCTAACCCGGGGCGGCATCATCGCGCCGGTGCGCTCCTCATCGGCCCTGATCCTGTCATCGACCAACATCAACCGTGAACGGATCTACGTGCAGCAGCCGCCGATCTCGGCGGCCGGCTTCTCCAGCCAGGCCTTCGCGCCCCACTTCCCGCACACGGTGCGGACCACCGAGACCAAGACCTGCACCGACTGTCACGTCTCGGCGGCCGAGGACAACAACGCCATCATGGCCCAGCTGCTGACGCTCGGGACCGGCACGGTCAACTTCGTCGGCATGCACGCCTGGGTCGGGGCGAAAGACGGCTTCGAGGCGATCCGGGTGACCGAATGGGACGAGCCGCAGGCGGTGTTCGGCTCCTACCTGCAGAAATACGCCTACCCCGACTACTACCAGATGCATGTCGGCAAGAACCGGTCCCAGCTGCTGAACTGGACGCGCGGCAAGACCTTCGACGCCAAGGGCTCGGGCGAGACCCATCCGGTCGAGGAGATTTCGAACGTGCGTCAGGGGGCCGGCGGCGACGTTCGCTGCCTGCAGCTGCGCGGGGAGTATATGTTCGTGGCCGAGGGGCGCGGCGGCTTCCGCGTCTATGACGTGGCCAACATCGGCAAC
>JBKJSF010000025.1:0-3195 GCA_046595895.1 Caulobacter sp.
CCGACGAAGAACTGAAGCGTGGGGGCGACGAACTGCAGAAAGCCGAGCGCGGTCAGTGACAGGCGGCGCGCCGACCAGGCGAACAGGGCCAGGGGGGCGACGGTGGCGGGGCCGGCGGCGAGAAGCAGGAGGGCGACGCTTCCGCCGGTCAGGAAGTGGCCGGCGCCGCTCGACTGCAGCCACAGGACATAGGCCAGGCCCGGCAGGGCCAGGTAGGCGCATTCGAAGAACAGGCCGGTCTGGGCGTCCGCCTTCACCTGCTTGCGGATGACGCCGTAGGCGCAGAAGCTGACCGCGAGGCCCAGCGAGATCAGCGGCAGGTGGCCGAGCGCCAGGGCCTGCACGGCCACGCCGACGGCGGCCAGGGCGATGGCGATCTTGCCGCTGAGCGGCATGCGTTCGCGGAAGAACAGCGCCCCGACGGCCATGTTGAGCAGCGGGTTGATGTAGTAGCCGAGGCTGGCTTCGATGACCTTGTGCTGGTTCACGGCCAGCACATAGATGGTCCAGTTGACGAAGATGGCGGCGGTCGAGAGGGCCAGCAGGCCCAGCGTGCGGGGCTCGGTCAGCACCCGGCGCACATCGGCGCCCTGGTGCGACAGCCAGACCAGAGCGGCCGCCCAGAAGACGCTCCACACCGTGCGATGGGCGATCATCTCGGCCGTGCCGACGCCCAGCCCGCTGAGCAGGTGGAAGTAGAGGGGCAGGAAGCCCCAGATGCCGTAGGCCCCCAACCCCGCGAACAGGGCGGCCCGACCGGTCTTGTTGGTATCGACCAAGACACACACTCCGGAAGTGGAAGAGGCCCGGAACCCCTTTCGGGTCCCGGGCCTCATCTTTCGCTCCGCTTGTTGCGGCGCTTTCGACTAAGCCAGGGCCTTCTGATTGATCAGGCCGCGCTCGTGCAGCAGCTGGGCGATCTGGACGGCGTTGAGGGCGGCGCCCTTTCGCAGGTTGTCCGACACCACCCACAGCGACAGGCCGTTATCGACGGTCGGATCGTTGCGGATGCGGCTGACGTAGACCGGGAACTCGCCCTGGACCTCTTTGGGGGTCGCATAGCCGCCGTCCTCCCGCTTGTCGATGACCACCAGGCCGGGGGCCTCGCGGAGGATTTCGCGGGCCTCGTCCTCGTCGAGCGGGCTGTGGAACTCGATGTTCACCGCCTCGCCGTGGCCGACGAAGACCGGCACCCGCACGCAGGTGACGCTGACCTTGATGCTGGGATCGAGGATCTTGTGAGTCTCGTCCGACATCTTGCGCTCCTCCTTGGTGTCGCCCGAGCCGTCGTCGAGGAAGACGTCGCACTGGGGGATCACGTTGAAGGCGATCTGCTTGTGGTAGACCTTGGGCGGCGGGGCGCCGAGGACGAAGACGCCCTTGGTCTGGTCCCACAGCTCATCCATCGCCGCCTTGCCGGTGCCGGACACCGACTGGTAGGTCGAGACGACGATCCGCTTGATCTTCGCCACGTCATGCAGCGGCTTCAGCGCCACCAGAAGGCCCATGGTGGTGCAGTTGGGGTTGGCGATGATGTTCTTCTTGGCGAAGCCATCGAGGGCGTCGGGGTTCACTTCCGGGATGATCAGCGGCACGTCCGGGTCCATCCGGAAGTGGCTGCTGTTGTCGATGACCACCGCACCGGCGCGGCCGATCTTCTCGCCCCAGGCCTTGGAGACCGAGGCACCGGCGCTCATCAGCACGAGGTCGACGGTGGTGAAGTCGAACTGCTCCAGATCCTTGCATTTGAGGGTCTGCTCTTTGAAGGAGACTTCCATGCCCATGGATTTGCGGGACGCGATCGCATGAATCTCGTCGACCGGAAATTCCAGTTCCTCGAGGATATTGAACAGCTCGCGACCCACGTTGCCCGTGGCGCCGACGACGGCCACTCGGTAGCCCATCGGTAGTCTCCAGTTTCATTTAAGGCGGGGACGGATACGCCCCGGGCGTGGTGCAAGCAAGGCAAGGAAACCTCTAGGCCCGTTAAGGCCCCCTTTTCGGACGGTTTACGCCGCACCGATCCGGACTAGGTCTGACCCCACATCCCTGGAAGGACCTTGATATGGCGACGCTGTTTCTGACCTACAAGCTGAAAGCCGAAACTGCACCGGAAGACTTCGAGGCCTGGATACGCAACACCGACTATCCCGCCATGCGCGGCCTGCGCCGGGTAGCCTCCTATGTGAACTACAAGGCCACCGGCCTGTTGATGGGCGAGGGCAAGCCCAGCGCCGACCACATCGAGGTTTTCGACATCCCGGACCTGGCCGGCTTCGTGGCCGAAGACATGCCGGGCGGGGTGGTCCAGGCGATCATGGGCCAGTTCATGGGCATGGTGGACAACCCGGAGTTCATTATCGCCGAGGCCGTGGTCTAGGGCAGCCAGCCGCCCGGCTATCGAAGCGGCGGACCATTATACCACCGCTCGCCCGGCCAACAAAAAAAGCGACGGCGTTTGAAGGCGGTTGAAAAGCGGGCCGAACCCCCGGACCTGTTGGCTTTGGCGTGGGTCCTGGGTGCGCAAATGTAGCCCGGGGTGTTGGTCAGTGCGTTGGTCGATCGGCGGGGTTTGTGGGTCGAAAGCCCAACGCCGCGACCAACGCCTCCGACCGCGTCCTCGGCGGCGGCCGAAAAGGCCGGTGAATATGTCTAGACATATTGCGCAGGGCCCGGCGGGCGGGCGTTTTCGGCGGTCGGCTACCTCGCCCGTCGGTAGGTCAGGTCGAAGCTGGTCTTCCAGGTGGCGCCCTTGTCGGCCGAGGTCTCGCCGAACTGGCGGACCGAGCCGTCGGCGCCGGGGGTGTAGGTCATCCGGGTCAGGGTTCCGGCCCAGTCGCCCTGGATGACGATGGCGGAGCCGTTCCAGCCGCCCCGGAACTCCGCCCAGGCGCCGCCCGAGTCGAGCCAGGTCTGGCGCCAGCCCTTCTCGTCCGGTCGCCAGGCGTTGAGGCTGCCGCCACCGGTCCCCTTCAGGGGTTTCCAGTTCTCGCGCACGGCGCAGCCGCCGTAGAGCTTCTCAATGGTGCTGTGGGCGACCAGCACCTCCTGGCCGGTGGAATAGACGTCCCAGTTACCCACCCAGAAGTCGAACTGCCGGCGCTCGGGCTCCTGGCAGGGCGGTGGCGTGGCCGGGGCCGTCTGGGCCAGGGCGGGCGCGGCGCTGGTGACAAGCAGGCCGGCGATTAGCAGCTG
>JBKJSF010000030.1:0-51092 GCA_046595895.1 Caulobacter sp.
GGCGGCCGACGGGTAGAAGGCGATGTTCTCCCGCTTGGGGGTGCGCGCGGGGCAGACCGGACGGCAGTAGATGCCGGTGGTCTTCACCGCGCCGAAGATGCGGCCGTCGAAACGGGCGTCTCGCATCGAGAAGGCGCGGTAGCAGGCGTCGTCAGTCAGATCCATGAGGTGATAGTCTGCCGCTCACCGGACGAAGTCTCGCGGTTTTCGGACATCGCCCCCCTGTAGTCGGCGACTTTCGGACATTGAAGGCGCTGGCCCTTTCCTCGACGCGCTGTCAGGAATTCTGTGTCGCAACCCCGGCGGGGCTTGCGTAAGTCACCCGCCTGGCCAAGGTCTGGCTGATGTCGAACTGCAAGGTTTCCTGATGGCGGTCACCGCTCTCGCATCCACGCCGGGGCTCACTCCGGCCACGCTCACCCACCTCCAGCGCCTGGAGGCTGAGAGCATCCATATCTTCCGGGAGGTGGTGGCCGAGTGCGAGAACCCGGTCATGCTCTATTCGGTGGGCAAGGATAGCGCCGTCATGCTGCGCCTGGCGCAGAAGGCCTTCTTCCCGGGCAAGCTGCCCTTCCCGCTGCTGCACGTCGACACCACCTGGAAGTTCCGGGACATGTACGAGATGCGCGCCCGGATGGCCGCCGAGCTGGGCGCCGACCTCCTCGTGTATCAAAACCCCGAGGCCAAGGCGCGGGGGATCAACCCCTTCGACCACGGCAGCCTGCACACCGACATGTGGAAGACCGAGGGCCTGAAGCAGGCGCTCGACAAGTACAACTTCGACGCGGCCTTCGGCGGTGGCCGGCGCGACGAGGAGAAGAGCCGCGCCAAGGAGCGCGTGCTGTCCTTCCGCTCGGCGCAGCACCGCTGGGACCCCAAGAACCAGCGCCCCGAACTCTGGCATCTCTACAATACCCGCAAGGCCACCGGAGAGAACTTCCGCGCCTTCCCGATCTCCAACTGGACCGAGCTGGACATCTGGCAATACATCCACCTGGAGAGCATCCCCATCGTGCCGCTCTACTATTCGGCCATCCGTCCGGTGGTCGAGCGGGACGGGACCTTGATCATGGTCGACGACGACCGCATGCCGCTGCGCCCGGGCGAGGTCCCGGAGATGAAGTCGGTCCGGTTCCGCACGCTGGGCTGCTACCCCCTGACCGGGGCGGTCGAGAGCACGGCAGCGACCTTGCCTGAGATCATCCAGGAGATGCTGCTGACCACCACCTCCGAGCGGCAGGGGCGGATGATCGACCACGACCAGGCCGCCTCGATGGAGAAGAAGAAGCAGGAAGGGTATTTCTGATGCTCGCTCCCACTGCCCTTTCCCTTCCGCTCATCCCGGCGAATGCCGGGACCCATCCGCGTGATCTCGGTGTCGCTGGGCTAGACCTGAATAGGCTCTTTCAGCCCGTGGCTTACCGGATGAGCCCGCGCCCTACGAAATGGGTCCCGGCATTCGCCGGGATGAGGGGAGTCTAGGGAATGGCCCATGTTTCCAACCTGATCGCCGAGGACATCGACGCCTATCTCGAAGCGCACCACCACAAGAGCCTGTTGCGTTTCATCACCTGCGGCAGCGTTGATGACGGCAAGTCGACCCTGATCGGGCGGCTCCTCTATGACTCCAAGATGATCTTCGAGGACCAGCTTGCTCTCCTGGAAGCCGACTCCAAGCGGATCGGCACGCAAGGCGGCAAGATCGACTTCGCCCTGCTGGTCGATGGCCTGGCCGCCGAGCGGGAACAGGGGATCACCATCGATGTCGCCTACCGCTTCTTCTCGACCGAGACCCGCAAGTTCATCGTCGCCGATACCCCCGGCCACGAGCAGTACACCCGCAACATGGTCACCGGCGCCTCGACCGCCGACGCCGCCGTCATCCTGATCGATGCCCGCCGGGGCGTGCTGACACAAACTCGCCGTCACAGCTACTTGGTCTCCCTGCTGGGCATCAGGAACATCGTCCTGGCCATCAACAAGATGGACCTCGTGGGTTGGTCGCAGGCCCGGTTCGACGAGATTCTCGCCGAGTACCGCGCCTTCGCCGCCCAGATCGGCCTGACCGGCTTCACCGCCATCCCGATGAGCGCCCTGGACGGCGAGAACATCATCGCCCACAGCGACAAGGCCCCCTGGTACAACGGCCCGCCGCTGATGCGCTGGCTGGAGGAGGCGCCGGTCGAGGCCGATCTGCAGGGCCAGTCGTTCCGCATGCCGGTGCAGTGGGTCAACCGCCCCAACCTCGACTTCCGGGGCTTCTCAGGCCAGGTCGCCTCGGGGACCGTCAAGCCGGGCGACCGCATCCGCGTCCTGCCGTCGGGGCGTGAGTCCACGGTGGCCCGCATCGTCGTCCTGCCGGGCGATCTGGACCAGGCCGTCGCCGGCCAGTCGGTGACCCTGACCCTGGACGACGAGATCGACATCTCCCGAGGCGACGTCATCGCCGCCGCCGACGATCCAGTGGCGGTGGCCGACCAGTTCGAGGCCACCCTGGTGTGGATGGACGACGAGCCGATGCTGCCCGGCCGTTCCTACCTCTTGAAGATCGGAGCCCAGACCGTCCAGGCGACGATCACCGAGCCCAAGTACCGGGTCAACGTCAACACCCTGGAACACACCGCCGCCAAGCGCCTCGACCTCAACGAGATCGGCGTCTGCAACCTGTCGCTCAGCAGGCCGATCCCTTTCACCCCCTATGCCGAGAACCGCGACCTCGGCGGTTTCATCCTGATCGACCGCATCAGCAACCGCACCGTTGGGGCGGGGATGCTGCACTTCGCCCTGCGCCGTTCGGACAACATCCACTGGCAGGCCACCGATGTTCACAAGGAGGCCCGCGCCAGGCAGAAGGGCCAGAAGGGCCGGGTGGTCTGGTTCACCGGCCTGTCGGGGGCCGGCAAGTCGACCATCGCCAACCTGGTCGAAAAACGCCTGCATGCGCTTGGCCGCCACACCTATCTGCTCGACGGCGACAATGTCCGCCATGGCCTGAACCGCGACCTCGGCTTCACCGAGGAGGACCGGGTCGAGAACATCCGCCGGGTCGCCGAGGTGGCCAGGCTGATGGTCGACGCCGGGTTGATCGTGCTGACCGCCTTCATCTCCCCCTTCCGGGCCGAGCGCCGCATGGCCCGCGAGCTGATGGCCGAGGGCGAGTTCATCGAGGTCTTCGTCTCCACCCCCATCGAGGAGGCCGAGAAGCGCGACGTGAAGGGCCTCTACGCCAAGGCCAGAGCCGGTCAGCTGAAGAACTTCACCGGGGTGGATTCTCCTTATGAAGAGCCGGAGCAGGCCGAGATCGTTGTCGACACCACCGACTTGACTCCGGTCGAGGCGGCCGAAGCCATCGTCGCCTGGCTGGATGGCGTCAGCTAGATTTCAATAACTTGAGACCCACCGGGTCCGCCAGACACCGTCCAGATCGCGACCTTGTGGGGCGCTTTGAATTCCGGGTATGTCAACCTTTGGCCAGGGCCAGGATGTCGGCCACGGTCGGCTCGCGGCCAGGCCCGATGTCGGCCCAGGCGATGTGGAAGGCGCGAACCGTTTCGGCCGGCTTGGCCAACAGGTCGGCTGCAAGGGTGAACTGCTCGGCCGAGTTGGCCCGGAGCGGCAGGCGGGCGATGGCGCTGTCGGGATCGATGGGGCCGGTCGGATAGAGCACGGGGAAAACCCCCAGCTTCAGGACATCCAGGGCGACGGTCGAAGGGGTCGAGACCACGACCGCGAAGCCACGCGCCAGGGACAGATCATTGCCTTCCCGCCAACGGCTGAATCCGAGGGCGGCGGCGCGGGACTCGATCGCCTGGCGGACGGACGCATCGAGGCTGTCCAGGATGGGGTGGGGCTTCCAGACCTTGCGGCCGTCGGCGGCCGCGGCGGAGACGGCCTCCAGCAAGGCGACTTCTCCAGCGATTCCGTGGCGGCGATAATCGGCGTTCATCGGGTGGACGAGGTTGGAGAGGACCAGCCAGCCGTCGCCGCCCGTGGCCGGGGTCGGGGCGTCGGCGGGCAGGCTGGTGGTGGCGCCGTAGCCGCCGAGACGGTCGTGCCAGCGGGCGTCGGAGCCGCACTGGAAGAGGCCAATGTCGGAGCCGGCGACGAAGTTCAAGCCCAGGCTGACCCCATGCACCCAATGGACGGTCCGCGCGCCGCGAGCCTGCAGGGCCCGCTCCAGCAGATGGCTGTCGGCGACCCCGGTGTGGCCGAGGACGACCGTGCGGGGGCGGGCGGGGATGTGGCGGGCGGCCCAGCGGGCGTGGGTCTCGCCGAGCATGGCGCGAAAGCAGATGGCGGCCAGGTCGCGGGGCGCCGGGCGCCAATCGGCGGCGCCGACGGTGCGGGCCCCTTGCGCCAGGCGACGGAGGATGGCCGGCAGGGCGGCGAGGGCGCTGGCCAGGTCGAATGGGCGGATGAGTGGGCCGCGGAGGCCGGCATCCGACAGGGCCCGGCGCAGGGCGGGACGGTCCAGTTGCGGCCGGCCGAGCAGCAGGATCGGAGTCTCCGGGGCCTCGGCGGCCAGGGCGGCGATCAGGTGGCGGGTGCGGTTGGCGATCTCGCCGTGCAGGGCGGCGACGACCGGGGCATCCGGCAGGGCGTCGCCGGCCGGGGTGGTCAGGACGGTCCGCGCCCAGGCGGCGAGGCCCAGCAGGGCCGCCGGCCAGAAGCCGCCGCCAGAGACAGCGTCAGGGCCTGCCGCCTGCCGCGCCTTGGCCAATTCCAGGGCCCAGAGGTCGTCCGGCGAGGGGGCGGGGGTGGTCATGCCGCCAGCTTAGCCAAGTCATCGAACAGCGCCGTGGTCTTGCGCCGGCCCTCAGCCAGGAAGTCGGCCAGCGCCGCCGCCTCGTCCCGCTCCCAGCGGGCGGCGCGGGTCAACAGGGCGGCGTCGAGATCGGCCGGGGCGATGCGGCGCCAGGGGGCGAGGCCTGCGTCCTCGAAGGTGGCGCCAATCTTGTGGGTGTTGGACTCCACGGCCAGCACAGGAGTGTGGGCGGCAAGCGCGAACGTGGCGGCATGGAAGCGGCCGGTGACCAGCAGCGCCAGGGCGGCGACCTTGGTCATGTAGTCGGCCTCGCCCCGGGTCTCGGCGGCGCGCCAGGTCAGGCGGGCGGCGATGGAGCGGGCCAGGAAGCCCGGGTTTGCCAGGTCCCGTCTGGCGACGCCATCCCGCAGGTTCCGCAGGTCGCCCCCCAGGCCAGGCGCATTGAAGTGGATCGGCAGGGCGAGGCCGCCGACGCGTTTGCGGGCCGCCTCCAACGCCAGGGCGACGTCCCGCAGGACGCTGTCGGTGAAGCCGACGCCGACGCGGGCGGCGGGCGGGATCACCGCCTCGAACAGCGACAGGTCGGGGACCACTCGGGCCGCATAGCCGGCCGCCTGGATCTGGGCCACCGACCGGCCCTCGCGGACGCTGACCAGGGTGAAGTCGGCGAGGGCGCCGGCAAAGGCCGGGCCGTTGGCGTCCCAGCTGGCATTGATCAGGACGGCCGGCACGTCCGCTGACTTGGCCGCCGCCCCGACGGCCAGCAGGGCCTCGCCGGCCGGGCGGTCGTGGTGGATCGTGCCCTCGCCGTTGACGACGACCAGGGCGGCCTTGGAGACGGCTTCACCGATTGCCGGGTCTTTCCGCCAGTCGGCGTGGGCCGGGGCGCGGGCGATGACGTCAAGGCCAACCCGGGCCAGCTGCGCCTCCAGGGTGCGCATCACCCGCCAGCAGCCGTGATGCAGGTCGGCCCGCGTGTCATTGATCAGGACGACGGGCCGCCCAATCACAGGCCTGGCGATCACAGGCCCGCTTTCCCGCCGGTCCAGAGGAGATTCTCGTAAGGCACCCAGGAGATCTGGGCGAACGGCGAGAAGAACAGCCAGACGCCCATCAGCAGCGCGAAGGCAACATAGACGGCGATCATGATCGGCGTCCTGAACTGCGGCGGCACCAGGTTGGGCAGGCGGGCGAAGATGGCGATCTGGATCGGCAGAAGATACATGCTCATCCGGTCGGTGGCCGCCGCCGCGAACAACACGGCCGGCGCCATCAGCAGGATGACCCCGGCCATGATGGTGAACATCGGTCCGTCGTCATACCGCTCCATCCACTTGCGCCGGTAGAAGAAGAAGACGGCGGCGGCGAGCACGTTGAGGGCGGCGCGCGGCAGGGCGCCGGAGGCCTGGATGTCGGTGCCGACGTAACTGGTCTGGTAGTAGTCGGCGGCGTCGCGCAGGAACAGAGAGGCGGCGAAGAACACCAGGCCGGCGATAAGCAGCGGCCAGATCTGCAGCCGGCCGTGGATGAACCAGGCGGGCAGGAAGAACACAGCCATCGAGCGGTGGAAGATCACCCCCAAGGCTACGAAGGCCAGATAGCGGATCAACTTGCGGTCCTGGAAGGCGTTGAAGGCCAGCATCAGGAAGCCGATGGCCGTCGCCTGGCGGGTTGCGCCCATGGAGATGGCGATGACCAGCACCGGGGTGGCGATGGCCAGGCCCCGCCAGAAGTTCGGCTGGCGGTCGAGGAACTTGAACAGGCCGAAGACCATGATCGCGGCGCAGACGGCGTTGACGCCGTAGATACCCCAGCCCAGCCGGGAACTGGCCCAGTTGAGGAAGGCGTAGCCCGGCTCGACCGAGCTGGTCACATAGTAGAAGTCCGAGGCGTTGGCCCGCTCGAACATCTTCATATAGTTGTTCCAGTCGTGACCGACGTGGTCGCGCAGACCGATGATCGTCGTCAACACGATGCCGAGCAGCACCATCACCACCGCCCGCGAGGCGCGGTCGAGGCGGTAGGGCGACATGCTGGCCATGATCGGCAGCAGGAACATGGTCCAGTAGAGGATCATCTAGGCAGTACGCCCCTCACCGCGGCGCCTGGCCGCGTTCATCAATCAAACCAAACCTACCCCCGCCGCCCGTCGGACGAAAGGCGAAGGCAAACTTCAGTCCGCCTCGATTCTGGCCACGAAGGCCTCGGCGTCCGGCCGGGCCGAGAGGAACCAGTCACGGTCCTTCTTGACCCCCTCGATCGTCTCGGCGGCGATCATTCCCTCGTCGGTGAACCGCCAGAAGCGATAGCCCAGCGGCGCCAAGGCCGCCTGCACCGCCTCGCCGTGGCCGCGCAGCACCTCGCAGATGATATCCGGCTTGAGCCGGGCCAGGGTCGCGGCGCCGCCGCGCAGCACCTCGCCCTCGAAGCCCTCGACGTCGATCTTCATGGCCATCGGGCCGGATTCGCCGGCGAAGCGGTAGTCGAGAGTCTCGACCGGAATGCGAATGCCGCCATCGAAAGTGGAGCCCAGCGACAGGGACGAGGCCAGGCTGGAGAGATTGTTGCTGCGCGGCATGGTCATCGCGCCCATCGTGCCGCCGAGGCCGCAGAGGTGGGCCTGGACCCGGCCGATCAGGTCGTTCTCGACAATGTTGCGCTGGATCAGCAGGTGGTTGTCGGGGACGATCTCGAAGGCGTGGCTGCGGATGGCGGGGTTCACCCGGGCGGCGGTCAGGGCGAAAAGGCCCGTGTAGCTGCCGATATCGAGAAAGATGGCGGCCTCTGCGCTGAGCAGTTCCAGGGCCCGCATGGCCAGGGCGTCGCCCCGGCGACCGGGACGTCCGTCATGCCAGAAGAGTTCACGGGCGATCTGGTCGATGGTGGGGTCGAGGAGGCGGACATCCTGGCCGTCGATCGTGCGGTAGCTGGCGGTGCGGACCGCGACCGGCAGGCGGTGCTTCCAGGCGCCGCCGCTGGCGCGAGCCAGGGCGATCAGGGCCGGGTTGATCAACGGCAGGGCCAGGGCGTCGCGAACCAGGGGCTTGAGGCCCCCCCAGTTCATCCGGCGCATGTCCTTGTCGGAGATGGTCTTGCCTGCGGCCTCGGCCATAAATCTGTTTCCCCCTAAAGGACGCCGTTGTAGCCGCGGTACCAGTCGACGAAGTTCTTGACCCCCTCCTCGACCGCCACCTTCGGCCTGTAGCCGACGACGCGGGCCAGGTCGGTGACGTCGGCCTCGGTATCGGGCACGTCGCCGGGCTGCAGCGGCAGCATCTCCATGATCGCCTTGCGGCCCAGGCAATGTTCCAGCACCTCGATGTAGCGCAGCAGCTCGACCTGCTGTTCCGCCCCGATGTTGAACAGCCGATAAGGGGCGTTGCTGGTCGCGGGGTCGGGATTGAAGCTGTCCCAGGCGGGGTCCGGCGCGGCCGGCTGGTCGAGCACGCGGACGACGCCTTCGACGATATCGTCGATGTAGGTGAAGCTGCGCTTGTGCTTGCCGTGGTTGAAGACCTGGATCGGCTCGCCGGCGAGGATCTTCTTGGTGAACATGAACAGCGCCATGTCCGGCCGGCCCCAGGGGCCGTAGACGGTGAAAAAGCGCAGGCCCGTGCAGGCAAAGCCGTAGAGGTGGGCGTAAGAGTGCGCCATCTGCTCGTTGGCCTTCTTGGTCGCCGCATAGAGGGTCAGCGGGTGTTCGGCGCTGTTGTGCACCGTGAAGGGCATGTTGGTGTTGGCGCCGTAGACGCTGCTGGTCGAGGCGAAGACCAGGTGCTCGACGCCGTTGTGCCGGCAGCCCTCGAGGATGTGCAGGAAGCCGGTGACGTTGGACTGCACATAGACGTGCGGGTTGGTCGCCGCGTATCGCACCCCGGCCTGGGCGGCCAGGTTGATGACCCGCTGCGGCTGGTGCCTGGCGAAGGCGGCTTCCATCGCCTCCCGGTCAGAGAGGTCGATCTTCAGGTGGGTGTAGCGGTCGTGGTCGAGGGTGCGGGCCAGGCGGGCGCGCTTCAGCTCGGGGTCGTAGTAGTCGTTCATGACGTCGAGGCCGATGACCTCGTCGCCGCGGGCCAGCAGCTTCAAAGAGACGGCCGAGCCGATGAAGCCGGCGCTGCCCGTGACCATGACCTTCATGACGCTGTCCCTCGCACGCTGATTGGCGACACCTCTAAAGCCGTCCGTCGACCTTGTCGCGCGGCAGAGCCGACTTGACGTCATAGAGGACCGCGCCCGGCATGCCGAACGCGCGCACGCCCTCGGGCCCGAGGGCCAGGAACTGCTTGTGGGCGACGGCCAGCACCACGGCGCTATAGTCGCCGGCCCTGGGCGCCTCGGTCAGGGTCAGGCCGTACTCATGCACCGCCTCGACGGGATCGACCCAGGGGTCGTGGATGTCGATGTCGAGACCGTAGGTCTTCAGCTCATCGACCAGGTCCTTGACCTTGGTGTTGCGCAGGTCCGGGCAGTCTTCCTTGAAGGCCAGGCCGAGGACCAGCAGCCTGGCGCCGATCGGATTGATGCCACGGCCCAGGACGAGTTTGAGAATCTGGCTGGCGACGTAGGAGGCCATGCCGTCGTTGATCCGCCGGCCGGCCAGGATGACCTCCGGATGATGACCGATCTCCTGGGCCTTGTGGGTCAGGTAATAAGGGTCCACGCCGATGCAGTGACCGCCGACCAAGCCTGGGCGGAAGGGCAGGAAGTTCCATTTGGTGCCGGCCGCCTGCAGCACCTCCAGCGTATCAATGCCCATCTTGCCGAAGATCATGGCGATCTCGTTGATCAGGGCGATGTTCAGGTCGCGCTGGGTGTTCTCGATGACCTTGGCGGCCTCGGCGACCTTGATCGAGCTGGCCTTGTGGGTGCCGGCGGTGACCACCCGGCCGTAGAGGGCGTCGATCAGGTCGGCGGCCTCCGGCGTAGAGCCAGCGGTGACCTTGGTGATGGTGTCGAGGCGATGCAGCTTGTCGCCCGGATTGGCCCGCTCGGGGCTGTAGCCGCAGAAGAAGTCCTTGTTGAAGGCCAGGCCCGACCTGGCTTCGAGGATGGGAACGCAGAACTCTTCGGTGCAGCCGGGGTAGACCGTCGATTCGTAGACGACGATCGAGCCAGGGGTCAGGTGGCCGCCGATGCTTTCGCTGGCCTTGCGGATAGCGGTGAGGTCGGGGCGCTTGGCCTCGTCGATGGGAGTTGGGACGGTGACGATGAAGATGTTTCGGCCGGCCATATCGGCCGGCTGGTCGCTGTAGGCCAGGCCGCTGGCGGCGGCCAACTCGTCCGCGGTGACTTCCAGGGTGTGGTCGACGCCGGACTTCAGCGCGGCGATGCGCGGCGAGGACAGATCCAGCCCCAGGGTGTCGAACTGTTTGCCGAACGCCACGGCCAGCGGCAGGCCGACATAGCCAAGGCCGATGACCGCGATGCGGGCGTTACTCAGGGACAGCATCCTTGGGGGGCTCCGGAGATCTAGACTTGTGGCGCGGCGGCTGGGTCGGCGCGGGGCGCCAGCATCAGGCCGCAGGCCAGGGCGAAGACGCACATCATCGCCGGCGAGCGCAGGGGATAGTCGACGAGGCTGTGGGCGAGCAAGAGGCCGATGACCAGGCTGGCCGCCCGCACCCCGACACCATCGCCCCTGGGACCGTCGGATGGCCCTTGCCGCCGCCAGGCCCGCAGGGCCAGACGGCCAAACCAGAACAGGAAGGCGAGCATCACCGCAACGGCCAGCAGGCCGGCCTCGAGCAGCAGTTCGAGCCAGTCGTTGTGGGCGTGGTTGACGTAGGTGTTCTGCATCGAGGCCGGAGTCTCGTGCATCATGTATATGGGGACGAAACTGCCCAGGCCCGAGCCGAATGGCGCATAGGTCCAGGCGGCGCCGGCCGCCACCTGGGCGGCCTTGAGGCGCAGGTCGCCGGTGAAGCCGCCCTCGAAGCGATCAAAGGTCCCGGCGAAGATCAGCGGCGCGGCGACGGCGGCCAGGGCGATCAGCATTACGCCGCCGGCCAGGATCAGCCGACCGTTGCCTTTGGCCAGGCCCGCTCGCCATGCCATGGCCACGCCGCCCAGCAGCGCGACGCCCAGCAATAGGGCGCCGGCCCGCGACTGGGTCATCGCCACCCCGGCCGCCGCCAGCAGAATGAGCGCCAGCATCAGGGCGATCCGCACCCAGCCGGCCGGCCGGCGGCTCGCCGCCTCCAGCGCCTCAAGGGTGGCGAAGGGGACAACGCAGACGAACAGGGCGGCCAGGTGGTTGCGGTTGGCGAAGAAGCCGACGGCGGGCTCGGGGTTGGTTACGGCATAGAAGCGCAAGGGGCTGTCCGGCCCGCCGACGACCTGCAGGCCGCCGACCACGGCGCTGGCCACGGCAATGCCGAGGATCAGCAACACCAGCCGGCGACGGCCGGGATGGTCGAGGGTGCGGGTCGACAGGAAGAGGGCGGCGGCTGGAATGACCGTCAGCAGAGCCGAGACGGTGGCCTGGGGCTTCAGGCTGATCGGCGCCCAGCCCGGCGACAGGCCCGCGGTCGCCAGATCGGCGACGATGGGCGCGCGACCCGGCAGGGCGGTCCACAGGCTGGCCGGCAGGGGGATGAGCTGGATCAGCCCGACCAGGAAGCAGCCGGCAAGGATGGCGAAGGCCAGGCGTTCAGATCGTTCCGGCGCCCGGTCTCGCAGCCGCCAGAGCGCCCAGCCGAGCAGGGGCAGGGCCAGCAGGCCGACGATGTCGGGCGCGATCACCGCTTCCCGCGTCGCCCCGCCGATCAGCAGGGCCAGCAACAGAAAGCCGGCACAGACAAAAGAAAAGAGCCGCGAGGTCATGGCGTTTTGAAACGGCCCTCGCGGCTCTTGACTATGGATCTTTATGGCAGATCGACTTGGCGTCGAAATCCTACGGGGAAGACGGGTCGTTGCTGTCGTTGATGGCCCAGAGCACGACGCCGACGGTCACGACGCCGAAGGTCGCCCAAAGCCAGAAGTCCCAGCCCTTGCCGGGCTCGTCGGTCGGGCCGTAGCCGTCCTGATCATCGTCATCGTCTTCGTAGGCGGCGCGGACAATATTGCTGGAGCCGCCGGCGCAGGTGGCGGCGTCGCCGATGGTGGCCATCGAGCGGGCGGAGATCGCCACGCTGCAGCCGGAACCGTAATTGACGGTGGCGGAACCATCCATCGCCATGACGCGGTCGCCGGCGCGGAGCACCGTCGAGGAGGTCACCGGCACGTAGCGTCCGTTCTGGTTGACCAGAACCGAGCCCTGCACGCCACCAAGGCTGGCGCCCTCGGCGGCCATGGCCACCTGACTGGTGAGAAGCAGGCCGATTGACGCGGCGACGATAGCATTCCGGATCATTGCAATCCCCTCAAAGCGACCTGTCCAGTGCGACGTTGCGTCACAGGACGATCTAGCCAATACCTCAGGCTCTCCGACACGGCAACCGGTCAATGACCGAATTTCCATGTTTTTTGGGCCCCTCGCGGCGAATCTGCCACTGTTCAAAGCGCACTGTGATCGAATCCGTTCCACTTTTGAAAAAGTGTCATCCAACCAAACTGTTACACGCCCGTCGCGGCAGCTTCCGTCGCCGGAAAATGCCGCATCGGGGTCAAGGTTATGTTAACCGCCCGACGATTGAGAATCCCCAACGGGAGCCAAGGCCGGAAAACCACTCCCTCTTGTACGGCCGACTCTCGCAGATGGATGTGACCTGCGTCACAACTTTCGCGCCACACCTGAATTGGGGTCATATTTCGCGCGGTCGCGCACCTGCCTGCCGGGTTGTGCGCGGCGGCGGCTTGCGGCAAGGGATGGGCCGCTTTCGTCAACAATACGGTAGGAACAGCGCATGGCCCTGGACGGGGAGAATATCGACCCTGAGGTGGTCAGCGATTTCGGAGCCGAGTGGGCCCGTTTCGACCAGGCCGGCATGGGCGAGGTCGAGACCCAGGCCCTGTTCGACCGCTACTTCGCGGTTTTTCCCTGGGAGACCCTGCCCAAGGACCCCGTCGGCTTCGACCTCGGCTGCGGCAGCGGCCGCTGGGCCCGGCTGGCGGCACAGCGGGTTGGAACCCTGCACTGCATCGACCCGGCCGAGGCGGCCCTCGCCGTGGCGAAGGAAAAACTCAAGGACCAGCCGAACGCCGTCTTCCACCATGCGGGGGTCTCGGCCATTCCCCTGGCAGACGGTTCGATGGACTTCGGCTATTCGCTGGGCGTGCTGCACCACGTGCCCGACACCGCCGCCGGCATCGCCAGCTGCGTCGCCAAGCTCAAGCCCGGCGCGCCGATGCTGCTCTATCTCTACTATGCGCTGGACGGCAAACCGTGGCTGTTCCGGGCCATCTGGCAGGCCTCCGATCTGGTCCGCAAGGTGGTCAGCGCCCTGCCCCGGCCGCTGAAGTTCGCGGTCTGCCAGCTGATCGCCGCCGTCGTCTACTGGCCGTTGGCGCGGCTGGCCCGCCTGCTGGAAAAGGCCGGTATGACGGTCGATGACCTGCCGCTGTCGGACTATCGTCACTTGAGCTTCTACAGCATGCGGACCGACGCCCTGGACCGTTTCGGCACCAGGCTGGAGCAGCGGTTCACCCGGGTGCAGATCGAGGCCATGATGCGCGCCGCCGGCCTGACCGACATCCAATTTCTGGAAGGCCCGCCCTTCTGGTGCGCCGTCGGACTGAAGAGCTGATCATAGAATCGTGACCGGGCTGCTGCACGTCCTGCCGCATGACGGCGTCGGCGGCGCCGAGATCGCCGCCCGCCAGGCCGCCGCCGAGGCGCCGGATCAGGTCACGGTCGCCGTGCTGGCCGGGCCGCTGCAGGGCGCTACCAGCCCCAATCGCTTCAGCCTCAACGGCTGGAGCCCCTTCGATCCTGCGGCCGCCCTTCGCGTCGGGTTGCTGGCCATGGGCCGGCCGGTGGCGGTCTTCTCGCTGTGGAAGTCGGTCCTGGCCATGCTGGCGACCGCCGTCCTCGCACCAGGCGCCCGGCGGGTGCTGTTCCTGCATTCGGACCGCCGGGTGCATCTGGCCGACACCCTGGCCACCGGGCTGCAGGCGCGGCTGGCGCATGAGGTCTGGGCCGATTGCCAGCGCAGCCTGGATGGCCTTGGGGGGCTCATGCCGGCCGGCAAAGCAAGCCGCGTCATCTCCTTCATGGCCCGCCGCCTGGGGGCGCCGGTCCGCTCGGCGCCGCGACCGCGCTTCATCTTCTGGGGGCGGCTGACGCCGCTCAAACGCATCGACCGAGCCATCGAGCTTGTTGGGCAGGTGGCGGCCGACCGGGGCGATGCGCGCTTGCTGATCATCGGTCCCGATGACGGCAGCGAAGCTAGCCTGCGCGCGCGGGTCGAGGCCTTGAACCTGACCGACCATGTGACCTTCGCCGGTTCCAAGGCCCTCGACGAGATCGCCGCCCTCGCCGCCGACTACGACTTCTTCGTCCAGCTCAGCGAGCAGGAGGGGGCGGCGATGTCGCTGATCGAAGCCATGCAGCTGGGCCTGGTTCCCATCGTCACCCCGGTCGGCGAGATGGGTGAGTATGTGCGGCCGATGCAAACCGGGGTGATCTACAAGGACCCGGCCCAGGCCGCCGCCGATATCGGCGCCATCCTCGACAATCCGACTCTTTTCGCCGCGATCGGCGCCGCGGCGGTCGACCACTGGCACGGCCGGCGGCTATATCATGAGGATGTCACGGCCGGCGCAGAGGCCCTGGCCGGGCGGAAGGGGTAGCGTCATGTGCGGCATCGCGGGTCTCTATGCGGCGCGCAGTCCCGGGCTGGCGAACAAGCCGGCCCTGACCCGCATGCTGGACGTCCTCTATCACCGCGGCCCCGACAGCGAGGGCGTCTGGACGGACCCCGAGGCCGGCATCGGTTTTGGCCAGCGGCGGCTGGCGGTCATCGACCTGTCGCCGGCCGGGCTGCAGCCGATGGAGAGCGTCGGCGGCCGCTGGGTGATCAACTACAACGGCGAGATCTTCAATTACCTGGAGGTCCGCGCCGAGCTCGAAGCCTGCGGCGGCGCGCCGAACTGGCGGGGCCATTCCGACACCGAGGTGCTGGTCGAGGCGGTCGCCCACTGGGGCCTGGAGGGGGCGCTGGAGCGCATCGAGGGCCAGTTCGCCATCGCCCTGTGGGATCGCCAGGAACGCCGGCTGCATCTGATCCGCGACCGGTTCGGCGAAAAGCCCCTCTATTACGGCTGGGTCGGCGGGGCATTGGCCTTCGGCTCGGAGCTGAAGGCGCTGCGCACCCTGCCCGGCTTTCCCACGGCCATGGACCCGGAAGCGCTGTCGAGCTTCCTGCGCTACGGCTATGTGCCCCATCCCTGGTCGATCTGGCAGGGCATCCTGAAGCTGCCGCCGGGCGGCCGGATCAGTTTCGGGCCCGAGGATGCGCCGGGCGAGCTGCCGACGCCCGTCCGCTACTGGGACCCCGACCAGGCCATCCTCTCGGCCCTCGAAAACCCCTGGACCGGCGGTGAGGCGGAGGCCGTCGAGGCTCTCGACGTCCTGCTGAACGAGACGGTCGGCACAAGGATGATCTCCGACGTGCCGCTTGGCGCCCTGCTGTCGGGCGGCGTCGATTCCTCGGCCATCGTCGCTCAGATGGTCGCCCGCGGCGGCAAGGTAAAGACCTACACCATCGGCTTCGACGAACCGGGCTTCAACGAGGCCGAACACGCCAAGGCCGTCGCCGCCCACCTGGGGACCGACCACACCGAACACTATGTCACCGCCGCCGACTGCCTGGCCGTCGTGCCCAAGCTGCCGGCCCTCTACGACGAGCCCTTCGCCGACGCCTCGCAGATCCCCACCTACCTGGTGTCCCGGCTGGCCCGGCGCGAGGTCACCGTGGCGCTCAGCGGCGACGCCGGCGACGAGATCTTCGGCGGCTACAACCGCTACTTCCACGGCGCCCGGTTGTGGGACAGGGTCGGCGGCCTGCCGCGCCCGCTGCGCGCCGCCGGGGCCGGCGCCCTGCGCAGTCTGTCTCCGGATGGCTGGAACCGGGTGACCGGCGCCCTGGCCTCGGTGCTGCCGGCCGAACTGACCGGCGGCCGGGCCGGCGAGAAGGCCCACAAGTTCGCCGGGGTGCTGGGCGCGGCGGACCAGGATGACTATCACATGGGCCTGCTCAGCCAGTGGAGCCACCCGGAGGCCGTGGCCAGGCGCGGGGGGCGCGGCCTGCGCATCCCCGAGGATCGCCAGCCGCCGCAGCAGCTGGTCGGCTTCGCCCGCCGGGCCATGGCCGTCGACACCCGCAACTACCTGCCCGACGACGTGCTGGCCAAGGTCGACCGCGCCGCCATGGGCGTCAGCCTGGAAGCCCGCGCCCCCTTCCTCGATCGCAAGGTGCTGGATTTCGCCTGGCGGCTGCCGATGGAGATGAAGATCGCCGGCGGCGGCGGCAAACAGATCCTGCGCAAGGTGCTCGACCGCCATGTGCCGAGGGCCCTGATCGAGCGGCCCAAGCAGGGGTTCGCCGTGCCCATCGGCCGCTGGCTGCGCAGCGACCTGCGCGACTGGGCCGAGTGCCTGATCAGTGTCGAGGCCCTGAACCGCGAGGGGCTGTTCAACCCGGGCCCGGTGCGGGCCGCCTGGGACGAGCACATCAGCGGCCGTCGCGACCATGACCTGCGCCTGTGGTCGGTGCTGACCGCCCAGGCCTGGGCCCAGGCTCAGCGGGAGCCGGCCACCCTGGCGGGCATCGTCGCGTGAGCGCTGTCGAGGTCGTAGCCGCACGAACGCTGGAAGGCGTCGCCGTCGCCCTGTTCGGCAACACCGACTGGTATCTCTACAATTTCCGCCTCTCCCTGATCCGCCGGTTGCGCGACGAGGGCGCTAGGCTGCTGCTGATCTCGCCGCCCGGTGAGTATGGCGAGAAGCTGCGGGCCATGGGCTTCGACTGGCGGCCGCTGCCGATGGAGCGGCGTAGCCTGAACCCGCTGGCCGAGGCAAAACTGCTGCTGCACATCGCCGGCCTGATGAAGGCCGAGCGTATCGCCATCATCCATGGCTTCACCATCAAGCCGGCCATCTATGCCGGCATCGCCGGACGGATGGCCGGGGTTACCGGCCGGGTCAGCGCCGTGGCCGGCATGGGGTTTGTGTTCATCAGCGACAGCCTCAAGGCCCGGATGCTGCGCCCGGTGGTGCGGCTGGCCGCTTGGCTGGCCTTCGGCGGGCCGCGCGCCAGGCTGATCGTGCAGAATCCCGACGACCGCGCCGAGTTCGTCGATACCCGCCTGATCCACCCGGCCAAGGTCCACACCATCCCCGGCAGCGGCGTCGACCTGAGCCGCTTCCAGGTCAGCAGCCGGGTCCGGGCGGCGGGCGAGCCGCTGAAGGTGCTGCTGGCCGCCCGCATGCTGTGGGACAAAGGCCTTGCCGAGTTCATCGAGGCGGCCCGCATCCTTAAAAGCCAGGGCCGCGACATTCGCTTCCTGCTGGCCGGCCTGCCCGACCCCGGCAACCCTGCCGCCTGCTCCCCCGAAGACCTGGCCGGCTGGACCGGCGAAGGGCTGGTCGAGCACCTCGGCCATGTCGACGACATGCCCGCCCTGCTGGCCGAGGTCGATGTCGTGGTCCTGCCCAGCTATCGCGAGGGCCTGCCCAAGACCCTGATCGAGGCGGCCGGCTGCGCCCTGCCGCTGATCACCACCGACGTCCCCGGCTGCCGCGAGGTGGTCACCCATGAGGAAGACGGCCTGCTGGTCACTGTGCGCGAGCACCAGGGCCTGGTGGAGGCCATCGCCCGCCTCGACGACGACCCGGAAATGCGCCGGCGCCTGGGGCTGGCGGCGCGGGAGAAGGCCCTGCGGCTGTTCGACGAGCAGATCGTCCTGGCACGGACCCTGGGCGTCTATCGCGAGCTGCTGTCTAGCCCGGCCTAGCGGTGAGGCCGGCGACGTCCTGGCCCGCCGTCCCATCGAACCGCCGCTATCGAAGCGGAGACCACTATACCGCCGATCGCCGGACCCACAAATAAGTCGATGCCGCTGGAAAACGGCCGGAACGCCCGACCCGTTGGTTTTTGCGTGGGCCTGGACTGCAAGGATGTAGCCCGGAGCGTTGGTCGATGGGCTGGTCGATCGGCGGGGAATGTTGGTCGAAAGCGCAACGTGGCGACCAGCGTCGTCGCCAAGTCCTCGGCCGGATCCCGAGCGGCGGCCGTCAGGCCGGATGAATATGTCTAGACATATTCGCAAAAGCCCCGGCGGGCGGGCGTTTTGGCCCGTGCCGCGCCGCTATGGCGGGGTTTCTGGTCAGCCCCAGGCCGCCGGCTGGAACAGCTCGACCAGGTTGCCGGCCGGGTCCTCGGCCAGGATCTGCGAGCCGCCCGGTCCGCTGACGATGTCGTTGCGGAAGGTCACCCCGGCGCTTCGCAGGCGCTCGACCTCGGCGGCGATGTCCTCGACGATGACCTGGAAGCGGTTCCAGCCTCCGGCCTCCGGCTGACGGCCGTCGGGCATCGGCCGGCCGGCCGAACTCTTCGGGCCGCTGAGCAGCAGCCGGAGCGGCCCGCGCTGCACGGCCGAGAAGGCCGGCGAGTTGGGGCCGACCGGCGCAAAGCCGAAATGGCCGACGTACCAGTCGACCGACGCCTGCACGTCATCGACCATGTAGCGAACATTTACCTGGGTCTCATTCATCGGGGGTCCTCCGGGTCAATCAGGGGCGAGGGCCCGGCGCAGCAGGCCGCGCAAGGCCGCCAGGGTCGCGGCGCGGTCGGCGCCGGCGGCGATGGCGTCGGCGGCTTCATGGGTGGCGGCGAACAGCAGCCGGGCGGTCGGGTCCGGATCGACCGGCCCGAAGGCCTCGGCCTCCTGGCCGGCGCGGATGATGGCGGCGATCCGGGTAGCGCCGTTGTCGGCCAGCGGGCGGCGCTCGGCGAAATCGGAATGGAAGATCGCCTCGCCAAGGCCCCGGCGCGCCAGGGTGAAGTCGATGAAGGCGCTGGCCTGCCAGTCCACCAGGCCTGGCCAGTCCACCGGCCCCTCGACCTCGGTCGGCAGGGGATAGGTGGTTCCGAACTCCGACACCAGCCGGTCCCGGATCGTCTCAAGCAGGTCGTCCCGGGTTGGGAAGTAGAGAAAGAAGGTGCCTTTGGCGACGCCGGCCTCGCGGACCACATCCTCGACCCGCACCTGGGCGCCCCCGGCCTGCAGCAACCGCTCCGCCGCCTCGAGGATTTCGAGTTTCCGCGCCTCGGGATGGAGGCGGCGGCGTGGTGGATTACCCATCGGTTCGCTCTAATGACCCATGGTCAGTAACTGCTGACCAATAGTCAGTGTCAAGGGGTCTCAGATGAGGACGGCCGGTTCGCGCACGCGCCCTACCGGGTGATCTTCAAGTCGTCGAACCAGGCCTCGCCGCCCGCCCGCCCGCGTCCCGGCGACGAAAGCGTCAACCACTGCGCATCGCAGCCAGCCGGGACATCGACAGTCCCGGTGAAGGTCGTCCAGCCGGTCGTTCCCGACAGCCTGATCCCCGGATCGACGATGGCGGCGTTTCGGGCGGCGCAGCGGAAACCCCAGACCAGGGGGCGGGCGGCGGAGACGCCGTCGCCCTTCCAGCGGCCGGTCAGCATGTGGCGGCCCGGCGGCAGGGCCAGCAGCTGGCGGGCCAGGATGCCGGGGGGCTTTGCCTGGGTGAAGCGCAGGTAGAGGGCCTTGCCTTCGCCCTCGGGTTTTGGGGTCGGTTCGGCGATGACGCCGGTGCGGTCGAAATACTGCCAGTTGAAGGGGCCGGCGCCGGGCAGGCCCTCGAAGCCGCCGTCGTAGGGGTCGGTGAGGTTGGCGATGCCCTCGGGCGGCAGCAACTGGGCCCAGACCAGGAAGGCGTAGGGGTACTGCTCGTCCTTGACCAGGCGGTTGACCAGGGCCCCGGTCTCGATCTGGTTGGGCGGCCTGCGGCCCTTGGCCATTGTGGTGAACAGGGTCATGGCGGCCCCGGTGTTGTCGCCGCGCTTGGCCATGTTCAGCAGGAAGGCCGAGCGCCAGGGCGGGTCGGCGTCCAGCATCGCGGCCAGGGCCGCGGCCCCGCCGGGCGCGGCGGCCACCTTGTTCAGCTGGGCTCCCATCGCCCCGCGCATCGACACCGGCCAGGCGCGCAGCAGGCCGTCCGCGCGGTCGGCGGCCTCCGCCAGCTGGCCCTTGTCCAGCCGGTCGGTGACGAGCCAGGCGACAGCCGGGATGTCGCGCTTCATTCGGTCGCCGGCGATGGTCATCAGCCGGTTGCGCTGGGCCGGCTGGTCGGCGGCGAAGGCCAGGGTGCGGATGGCCGAGCCGGAGGTCGGGTCGCGTTTGAGCGCGGCCAGGGCCAGGCGGCGGGCGGCGGCGGTCTCACGCCGCTCCAGCCGTCGCTCGGCCAGCCGGGCCATGGCCTCGGCGTCGCCGGGGCGCCACGCCAGGGCCTGGGCCGGATGCTCCTGGGCCAGGGCGTCGGCGGCGGCGTCCCGAACAATCAAGTTGCCCAGGCCCAGCCCGCCGATGATCAGCACCCCCGCCAGCACCGCATCGCGCCAGGGGAAGGCCCGCCTCGGCGGCTCTGGCGGAACCGGCGGCACGACCCGAAGGATCGGCCTTTCCCGCTCCCCATTGGCGCGGCTGGCGCGCGCGTCTGGCGTCGGCATGGATCAGCCCTTCTTGCCGCCCAGCTTCTTGGTGTCGTTGTTGCCGTATTCGTAGTTGTAGGCGTAGCCGTAGCCGTAGCCGTAGCCGTAGCCATAGCCGGCCGACTTGAGGCTGAACTTCGACAGCAGGGCGCCGAGGATGCGGGCGTGGCCGAGGTCGAGGCGGCGCAGGGCCGCCTTGGCCAGGCCCTGGCGGGTGGTGCCTGCCTCGATGACCAGGATGGTGCCGGCCACCGAAGAGGCCAGCAGCGGGGCGTCGGCCAGGCCCATGACCGGCGGGCCGTCGATGACCAGCAGGTCGAAGTGCTGCTGGGCTTCGGCGATCAGGGCGCGGATGCGGGCCCCGGCCAGCAGTTCGGCCGGGTTGGGGGGCAGCGGACCACAGGGGATGAAGGCCAGGTTCGGCTGGTCGGTGGCCTGGGCCAGTTCGATCAGCGTCGCCGAGCCGGTCAGGTAGTTCGACAGGCCGGCGCTGGAGTCGGCGCGCAGGGTGCGGTGCAGGGACGGGTTGCGCAGGTCACTATCGACCAGCAGCACGTTCATGCCCAGCTTGGCGAAGTTCCTGGCCAGGGCCACCGAGGTGGTCGACTTGCCTTCCGACGGCCGCGCCGAGGTAACCAGGATGTTCCTGGGCACGCCCTCGTTGGTCGAAAACTGCAGCGCCGTGCGCACCGAGTAGTAGGCCTCGGAGAAGGCGCTGCGCGGATCGGCCATGGCCTCTTCCGGGGTGACACCCTTTTCGAGCATCGGGATGGCCCCGAGCAGCGGCATGCCCAGCTTGCCCTCGATGTCCTCGGGAACCTTGATGGTTTCGTCGAGGCTTTCCAGGCCGAAGGCTGCCCCGACGCCGAGCAACAGGCCGACGCCGAGGGCGATCAGCAGGTTGATCATCATGTTGGGCTTGTAGGGACGGCGGGGAGTCTCGGCGCGATCAACGATCGAAACGTTGTTGGAGCCGACGCCGCCGGCCACGCCGATCTCCTTGTAGCGCTGCAGCAAGCCGTCATAGAGGGTGCGGTTGGTGTCCACCTCGCGCTGGCGGATGTTGTATTCGATCGAGCGGTTGCGCAGATCCATGACGCCGGACTTCAGACCGTTGACCTGACCCTGGAGTGAGCCCTCCTGATTGCGGGCGATCTGGTACTGCTGCTGGATCGACTGGCGGACATTGGCCGCCTCGGAGGCGACCGACTTGTCGATGTCGGCGATCTGGCCGCGGATGGCGACCAGGGCCGGCCATTCCTCGCCATACTGGGTGGCCATCTGGGCGGCCTGGGCCTTCAGAACGGCCTGCTGCTGCCGCAAGGTCTGGATGGTGGGGCTGCCGATCACCTCCGGCAGGCTCATGATCGCGCCCGACTGGGCCTGGCGCCACTTCTGCTCGGCGTTGATGCGGTTGCTCTTGGCCATGCCAAGCGCGGTGTTCATCGCCACCAGGTCGGTGGCGGTCAGCGAGGTGCTGGCCGTCTGTTCGGCCCCGCCGCCGCCGGGCGTGCCCGAGCCCATGCTGGGGATGACATTGATGATGCCCTGGCTGGTGGCGTAGCTGACGAGGCTCTTTTCGGACTCCTCGAGCTTGATCTTGGCCTCGGCCAGCTTGTCCTGCAGGAAGTCGCGGGCGTCGTTGCTGGCCTCGAACCGGCGATCCATATTGAAGCGCACATACTGCTGGGCGAACTGGTTGGCGACGCGCGAGGCGATGGCCGGGTTGGGGCTCTCGTAGGCGATCTTGACCAGCCTCGAGTTACGCACCGGCTCGATGGAAATGCCACCCATCAGGATGGCCGTGGCCTGCCGCTCCCGCGCCGCCAGGGGCGCGGTCAGGGCGGCGGCCTGCGTCTTGTTGCGGCCGAGCAGCTTGTTGATCGAATCCTTCAGGCCGGAGGGCTTGCTCTGGTTCATGAAGGCCGGGTCGGAGGCGAGGTTTTCCTTCTGCACCACCCGCAGCGCCAGGGTCCGGCTCTTCATCTGGCCGTACATGGTCTGGTAGAATTCCAGGTTCCGGCTGTCATCGGGCGTCACCTGCTCGATGTTGGTGATGTTGGCCACCTCGCGGTCGATCTGGATCATCGTCGTCGAGCGATAGATCGGCGTCGTCATCAAGGTGAAGACCAGGCCGAGGATCAGCATGACCCCGACCGCGCCGGCGATGACCAGCCGGTGCTTCACCAGCACATGCCAGTAGGCCAGGAAGTTGATCTCGGTCGCGGCGCCCTGCTGCTCGTCGAAGCGCGCGCTGCCTGGCGCCAGGGCGCGGCCGCCCCGCACCACCAGCGGCCGCGGCATGGCCGTGGTCAGGTAGCTCCGGCCCTCGGGCTCGCCGTCCCAGGTCTCTTCGTTTTCGCCGCGCTTCATACCGTTTCAAGCCCCTTCGCCCGCCCCCTCCGGGGCGCGGCGCACATTCCGTTCAACTGTTCCTGCCTCGGATCTTTACGATCAGAGGATTGGCACAAACATGCCAATCAGCGGCACCGCCGAGATCACGTCGCGCCACAGGGTCTTGCCGCCCGAGCGATCAACGAAGACCACGTCGTTGGCGTAGATCTGCGGATCGTCCACCTTGCCGGTGCGGATCTGGTCCAGGTCGAAGACCGCCACCATCCGCTGGCTGTTGACCACCCGGAAGATGGCCACCTTCTTCTGGTTGGCTTCGCGATTGATGCCGCGGGCCATGGCGATCGACTGCACCAGGGTAGTCTTGCCGACCAGCGGGTAGACCCCGGGCTGGCCGACGGAGCCATCGACCGTGACCTTCTGGCTGGCGAATTCTTTCACCGCCACCGTCACCTCGGGCGACTTCAGGTAGCGGGTCTTCAGGCGATCAACGATTTCGGTGCGGATCTCGGGGATCGTCTTTCCGGCTACCGGCACCGAGCCGATCAGCGGCATGCCGATCTGGCCGGCGGCGTCGACCTGCACGACGCGGGTCAGGTCGGGGGCCTGGTAGACGTTGATGTCGAGGATATCCATCGGCCCGACCCGGTACTCCTGGGCCCCGATGATGGCGCGGGTGGGATCGGGCGGCGGCAGCGCCTGGCCGTAGAGGGCGCCGTCGGCCATCTTGCCGGAACTACCGGTCGAACAGGCGGCCAGCAACAGGCTGGTCGCCAGCGCAAGAACCAGGGCACGGATCATAGAGAGCTCCCCAATGCGTAACTCTGTCGCATCATAGCCTCGTCAGGCTGCTTTAAACAAACGGCGCAGGAAGCCCAATCCCGTCGCGGCGGCCTTCGACGCGCCGACGGCGTCAGGCAGCATAGAGGGCGGCCTGTTGTCGAGAACCGCCCGCGGACGGGTGAGGACCATGTCGGTGGCCGCCTGCTCTCCCAGCCGCTGGGCGACCGCGTCGCGGGCCGGCGATAGCTGCGGGCGGCGCCCCCGCATATTGTGGGCATCGGTGGCCAGGATGTGGATCAGGCCCTCGTCCAGCATGCGCTCGGACCAGTACTGAGGCCGCTTGCCGAAACGGCCGGTCACGGAGCCAGAGGTAAGCTGCATCCAGGCCCCGGCCCTGGCGATGCGGACCATGGTCTCGTAGTGGCTCTCGATCCAGTGCAGCCGCTCAGGGTGGGTGATGATCGGGTGGTAGCCGGCGGCCATGGCCGCGAACACCGTATCCTCAATGCGCGGCGGGGCGGTGTGGTGCGGCGGCTCGAACAGGAAGTAGCGGGTGTCGGCGAGGGTCAGGATGCGGCCCGAACGCAGACCGGCGACCAGGTCGACGCAGAGTTGCACATCGGCCCCGGTGGTCAGCCTCAGCGGAATGTCCTGGCGGTCAAGCTCGGCCTGCAGGGCGGCGACCGCGCCGCGGATCTGCGGGCCGGTGTTCTCATACAGGCCCGGGAAGATGTGCGGCGTGCAGGCGACGACCTCGATGCCGTCCTCGACGGCGCAGCGGGCCATGGCCAGCGCGGTCTCGAGATCGGGCGCCCCGTCATCGATGCCGGGAACCATGTGGCAGTGAAGGTCGATCAAACCCGCAACTCCAAAACCAAGCCCTTCGCGGACCTCGACCTGCGGGCGCGCGGAAACGCACGCGCCTGAAAGTTATGACGCCCGCCCACCCGACGGTGCGTTATCCTGCCGCACCCCCGGTAGGTCAAGGCGCAAACAGCGTTACTGGAAGCCTGTTGCGGAAACTGCACAAGTGTTGTCGCCCAGGCCCGCTAACTTGACCCAAACGGAGCTGGCCGGGACCAACAGTGTTCCCATATTCTTCAATAATATGAAGGCTAGCCGCCGGGGCGTTTCTTTCGGAACGTCGGTTGCCAGCTTGCGGCGGCGCCTCTAAGGGACAGACTTCCTGTAGCGGCGGTCGGCGGGCCCGTCGCATCTGCCTGGGGGTTGGCGAGGTGTTTCCGACGGTCGAGTTCCTGCGCACCGCCGCCCTCGAATTCATCGCGGCTTTCAGCGCCGTGACCGCCATCATCTTCCTGCTGTCGCCCTTCGCCGCCCGGCTGGGCCTCGTCGACAAGCCCGGCGGCCGCAAGGATCACGCCGCCCCGACGCCGGTGACCGGGGGCCTGGCCATCGCCGTCGGGACCATCCTTCCGGCCCTCGCCCTGACCCCGCCCAACGCCCAGGTCGTAGGCCTGGGCGTCGCCGCCATCATCCTGGTGATCGTCGGGGTGCTGGACGACATCCACGATATTCCCTGGCCGATCCGGGTGCTGGCCCAGACCGGCGCCGCCCTGGCCATCGTGCTGATCGGCGACGTTCGGGTGGCCAATATCGGGCCGGTGTTCGGCCTGGGGCCGATGGACCTGGGCTACCTGTCGGTCCCCTTCACCATCATCGCCACGGTCGGGCTGATCAACGCCCTGAACATGGCCGACGGCATCGACGGCCTGGCCGGATCGCTGTGCGTCTGCGCCCTGGTCATGCTGGTCGCCGCCTCGCTCTATGCCGGCAACGCCGATCTGGCCCATGGGCTGACGGTCATTGCCGGGGCCGTGTTCGCCTATCTGGCCTTCAACCTGCGCCTTCCCTGGCGCAAGCGGGCGCGGATATTCCTCGGCAATTCGGGCAGCGCCTATCTGGGCCTGATCATCGCCTGGGCCGCCTTCCGCCTGACCCAGAACCCGATCTATCCTGTGACCCCGCTGCTGGCCCCGTTCCTGATCGCGCCGCCGCTGATCGACTGCCTGGTGCTGATCGTGCGGCGCGTCCTGCATCGGCGCTCGCCCTTCCATGCCGACCGCACCCACGCCCATCACCTGATGCTGGACGGCGGCTTTTCGGTCACCGGCGTGCTGATCACCCTCTGCGTGCTGTCGCTGAGCCTGGGTCTGGGCGTCGCGCTTGCCCTGCGCGCCGACGTGCCCCAGCCGGTGCTGTTGGCGATCTTCGCCGGCCTGACGGCGGGCTACTTCCTGTTCACCCGCCATCCCGAGCGGGCCATCGCCATCTACGCTCGCCTGACCGGCAAGGGTAGGAAGCAAGCCTGATCCCCTCCAATTTGGTGATGCTTACAGCCCCAAAGCAAATTCCAGCGCCGAAACCACACGCTCGACATCGCTGTCGGCCATGGCCGGGTAAAGCGGCAGGCTGAGGCAGCGGTCATACCAGGCCTGGGCGCCCGGCAAGTCCAGCTCGCCGTTGCGGGCGCGCCAGTAGGGCTGGGTATGGACCGGAATGTAGTGGACTTGGCTGCCAATCCCCGCCGAAGCGAGCCGCGCCACGACCTCGGCCCGGGTCACGCCAAGCGCCTCGAAATCGATCAGCACACAGAGCAGATGCAGGGCCGGGTCCGACCAGGGCGGGCTGTCGGCCAGGCAGACGGCATTGGCCAGCGGCGCCAGCCGGTCGGCGTAGAGGGCGATCAGGCGCCGGCGCCGGCCGGTGAAGCGATCCAGCTTGGCCAGCTGCGACAGGCCGAGCGCGCAATTGATGTCCGGCAGGCGGTAGTTGAAGCCCGGCTCGGTCATCTCATAGATCCAGGGATCGGCGCCCGGCGGCCGGGTCATGCCGTGGCTGCGCAGGGACTTGAGTCTGGCGGCCAGCGCGCCGTCGTTAGTGGTCAGCATGCCGCCCTCGCCGGTGGCGATGGTCTTGACCGGATGGAAGGAGAAGCTGGCCATGGCGCTGTGGGCGCAGTCGCCGACCCGCTCTTCACCGCCCCCGAAATCCATGGTCGTCCCCAGCGCATGCGGCGCGTCCTCGACCAGCACCGCCCCGGCTTCTCCCGCCAGCCGCGCCAGCCCCGGCAGGTCGCAGACATCGCCGCGCAGATGCACCGGCAGAACCGCCTTCACTGGCCCGGCGGCGCGGGACAGGGCCTCGGCCAGGGTCTGGGGCGTCATCAGGCCGCTGTCCTGATCGACATCGGCGAACACCACCTCCGCCCCTACATAGGCCGCGCAATTGGCCGTAGCCAGGAAGGTGATCGAGGGGACGATGCAGGTATCGCCAGGCCCGACCCCCAGCGCCAGCATGGCCAGATGCAGCGAGGCGGTGCCGTTGGAGCAGGCCACCGCATGGGCCGCCCCGACGCATTCCGCGAAGGCGGCCTCGAAGGCCTCGACGGTCGGGCCAGTGGTCAGGAAGTCGCCGCGCAGAGCCTGAGCCACCGCGGCGATGTCGTCCTCCTCGATGGTCTGGCGACCGTAGGGCAGGAATGGCGCCCCAGTCTTCAGGCCCCCCATCAGACCCCTTGCGCCTCCAGCATGGCGCGCAGGCCTTCGGGCGAGAGCCACTCACTGTTGCTGTCGCTGGCGTAGGCGAAGTCTTCCGCCACGGGTCTGGCCCCATCCCTCTCGCCGAACGCCTCACGGGCGTATTCGACGAAGGCCGGTTCGATGACATAGCGGTCGTCGAGCTCGCAGGTCTGGCGGGCGTCGTCGGCCCCGACCATGATCTCGTGCAGCTTCTCGCCCGGCCGGATGCCGACGATGTCGATGCCGGCTTCCGGGGCCATGGCCCGCGCCAGGTCCGGCATGGCCATCGACGGGATCTTCGGCACGAAGATCTCGCCGCCGCGCATGATCTCCAGCGAGGAGAGGACGAACTCCACTCCCTCGTCGAGGGTGATCCAGAAGCGGGTCATCCGGGCGTCGGTGATCGGCAGGCTGGTGGCGCCACGGGCCAGCAGGCGCCGGTAGAGCGGCACCACACTGCCCCGCGAGCCGACGACATTGCCGTAGCGCACGACCGAGAACCGGCAGCCGAGATCGCCGGACAGGTTGTTGGCCGCCACGAAGGTCTTGTCCGAGGCCAGCTTGGTCGCCCCATAGAGGTTGACCGGGTTGCAGGCCTTGTCGGTGCTGAGCGCCACCACCAGCTTCACCCGGTTGCCGAGCGAGGCCCAGACCACATTCTCGGCTCCGACCACATTGGTCTGGATACATTCGGACGGATTGTACTCGGCCGCCGGCACCTGCTTCAGCGCCGCCGCATGGATGACGATATCGACCCCGCGCAGGGCCAGGGTCAGGCGCGAGCGGTCGCGCACGTCGCCGAGGAAGAAGCGCAGTTTCGAATAATCCTCGGGACCGAACTTCTCCCGCAGGTCCTGTTGCATCTCGCTCTGCTTGAGCTCGTCGCGGCTGTAGACGATCAGCTTGCGCGGCGCATAGCGGGTCAGCACGGTCTCGATGAACCGCTTGCCGAACGAGCCGGTCCCTCCGGTGACGAGGATCACCTGGCCGTCCAGGTCGAGGCTCTTGGGCGCGAATCGGGTCATCAACCCCTCCAGATCGGCGATGAATCTCCGCCGAAACCCCGGTTGTGTCACCTCAAGCGTAAATCACGCATAAACCACGGCCGGGTTAAAGGTCGGTCATGGACCGTCGCCTCGCCCTTGCCGCCCTGCTCGCGCTTGCCCCGAGCGCTGTTTTCGCGCCCCCGGCCCTGGCCAGCGCGCCGGAAAAGAAAAAGGGCGGCGGCGTCAGCTTTATCCAGATCCAGACCCTGACCGCCTCGATCTACCGCCGCAACGGCAGTCGGGGTGTGCTGACCATGGAGGTCGGGGTCGATGTCGCCGACGAGCGCCTGCGAGAGCGGGCCGCCGCCTCGACGCCGCGGCTGCGGGCCGCCTTTTCGCAGGTACTTCAGATCTACGCCTCGGGCCTGCCCCCCGCGACCCCGCCGGACGCCGACTTTCTGGCCATGAAGTTCCAGCGAGAGACCGACCGTATCCTCGGCAAGGCCGGGGCGAAGCTGCTGATCGGGACGATCCTGGTGAATTGATCCTCGCCGGCCACGAGGCTTCCATTCTGTGGCGATGGCGCGACCGACCAGTTCCAAGGCCATTGATCCGAGACTGGTCTATCGGACGAGCGATATGCCCCAACACCTTGTGGAGCTGTTCGGTCGCGAGCTTGAGGAACTGACCTCCGTCGGGACATCGCCTGTTGGAGATCGACGCCAGAAGCGGCGTCTTCTCCCTGAATGAGGCGGGGCAATCGCACATGGGCGATGATCGCCAAAGCCGGAGAAACCGCCGTGAGTGTCCCTTCTCCCCCCGTGGGAGAAGGTGGCCCGAAGGGCCGGATGAGGGGGCCCCAGGTCTCCCGGCTGGGATCAGTTAGCTGAAGTCAGGCGGCGTCTGGAGCCGGTGAGCCCCCTCATCCGTCGGCTTCGCCGACACCTTCTCCCGCGAGGGGAGAAGGGCGCCCAGAGGCGAACTCATCAGGCGCCGCACGACGCTAATTTCTCACATCGCCGAGATACCGCCGTCCAGCTTCAGCTCCGCCCCGGTCATGAAGCGGCTTTCGTCCGAGGCCAGGTAGAGCACCGCGTCGGCGATGTCCTTCGGCGTTCCGATGCGGCCTAGCGGCACCTGGCGGCCGAGCTTGGCCTCGCCCTCCTCCTTGCCGAAGCGCTGGCGGATCGGGTCGAGGATGGGGGTGTCGATGAAGGTCGGGTGGATGGAGTTCGAGCGGACGTCGAGCTTCTGCTTGGCGCAGTAGAGGGCGATGTTCTTGCTGAGCAACCAGACCGCCGCCTTGGAGGCGTTGTAGGCCGGGCCGTTGTGGTTGGCGATCAGGCCGGCGATCGAACTGATGTTGATGATCGAGCCCGGTTGGTTGTCGCGCAGGTATCGAATGGCGTGCTTGGCGCCCAGGAAGACGCTGTCGACATTGACGCTCATCGTCAGTCGGAAGTCGCCCAGGGTGCAGTTCTCGATGTCGGCGCCACGGCTGATGCCGGCGTTGTTGAGCAGCACCGAGATGCCGCCCATGTCGACGTTGGCGCGTAGCAGGGTGTCAACCCACTGGTCTTCCTGGGTGACGTCCAGGCGGTAGGCGAAGGCCGTGCCCCGGCCGTGGGCGGCGTTCAGCTCGTCGGCGACACCTTGCGCCCCTTCGAGGTTGAGATCGGCCAGGGCGACCGTTGCGCCCTCCTCGGCCAGCCGACGGGCGGCCCCGGCCCCCAGGCCCTGGGCGCCGCCGGTGATAAAGGCCTTCTTGCCGGCCACGCGGCCACTGGCGGAAGCCATGGATCGTCCCTCCGATTGGTCTTTCAAACAATCGTTAGAGCGAGGCGGCGACCTCGTCCATGAACTTCGCCAGGGTGACGTCCAGCTCCGTCACGCCGTCGGCGTCGTGGGTGGCGAGCAGCACCTCGACCCGGTTGTAGACGTTGCACCATTCGGGGTGGTGGTCGAGCTTGTCGGCCGCCAGGGCGACGCGGGTCATGAACCCGAAGGCGGCGTTGAAATCCTTGAAGGTGAAGGTCCGGAGGATGGCGTCACGCTCCCCGTCAGCGGCCTTCCAGCCCGGCAGGGACTTGAGCGCTTCGGCGGCGCCGATCTTCTGGGGGCGGGTCATGCGAATTGAAGCCCCGTGGCCTGGGCAAGTTCCGCCAACGCCTGAGCTGCGTTGGAGACCTTGATGGCCTTCATGCCCAGCATCGCCGCCGGCTTGCAGTTGATGCCGAGGTCGTCGAGGTAGATGCAGTCGGCCGGCTCCACCGACAGCCGCTCGCACATCATCTGGTAGATGCGGGGATCGGGTTTGCGGATCCCGGCCTTGGAGCTCTCGATCACCGCGTCGAACAGTGCCATCACCCCGGCCACCTGGGCGGCCTTGTCGCTGGTTCCGGCCATGCCGGCGCCGTGGCCAGTCTGGACGTTGTTGGTGATGCAGCCGACCTTGAAGTGCTGCTTGCAGGCCTTCAACGCCGCCACCATGCCCGGCCGCACGTCGCCCGACAGCAGGGCCAGCACCTCGGCCCCGCGCACCGGATGGCCGAGCGCTGTCGATTCCTCCAGGAACAACTTGTCGAAGCCCGGGGCGTCAATCTCGTTGCGCTCGAACAGGGCCCAGGCGTTGTGGTCGGGGTTGGTCGAGTTGACCGTCCGGAACAGGTTGTGTGGCAACCCCCGTTGCGCCTCGTAGCGGTTGAAGGCCTCGAACGGCGAGGAGGTGATCACCCCGCCGAAATCCCAGATCACCGCCTTGATGGTCATGCACGCCGCCCAGTTGCCAATGAGCGCACGCTTAATCGGCTTCGAGCGGGCCGTCTGCACCAAATCTCCGCTTGCGGCGGGCCGCGCGGGCGTCACCCTTGGCGGCGCATGTCCCTGTCGTCTCCCCCCGCCCCCATTCGTATCGCCCTGTTCGTCGTGGTCTGCGCGGTAATCGCCTGGCTGTCGCTGAGCCCGACGCAGGCCCTGCCGCAGGGCCTGACCTTCTGGGACAAGGCCGAGCACGCCATCGCCTACCTGGCCCTGGCCCTGCTCGGCGCCTGGGCGTTTCCTGGACGGCTTGGCCGGCTGGCGATCGGCCTGTTCCTCGGCGGGGTCGGGGTCGAGATTCTGCAGTCGACCATGGGGCTGGGACGGCAGGGCGACGCCTGGGACGCGGTCGCCAACAGCACCGGCATCGCCGCCGGCCTGTTCATCGCCCTGGCCCTGCGCCGCCTGCAACGCAGGGGGGTGGGTTAACCCTGTCCCTCCCCTGGCGGGTGAATGGGCGGGTCTTGGGGATCGGTTTGGCGCAGGCTCCGATACGGATCCTTCCGTCACACGGGCCACAGTCATGCGTATTCTGCCTCTCCTCGTCATCGGCGCCAGCGCCCTGATCCTGTCGGCCTGCGACGACCTCAAACCTCGGAAAGCTCCCACGCCCAAGGCGTCCTCTGTTGCGGAGACCAGCGCCGACTGCTGCTGCAAGGACATCTGTCCCAAGCCGCCGGAGGGGTCCGGGGCGCCGGTCGTCGGCACGTTGGATCAGGAAGGCGCCGCCACGGGCCGGAGCGGCGGCCAGGTCCGGCGCGCCTCCCATGAGCGCCGGAGCGCCTACCGCGTCCGGACCGGCACGGAAGGCGTGGGCTATCTGGACGAGGAGCTGACGGGCGACGCCTACGGCTATCGCCGGGCCAACCGTTCGGAGACCGAAGGCGTCGGCTACCTCGATGATGACCGGGATGGCGCCTATCGCGGCGGGTATCGCCGGGTCGGGACCTCGGTCAGCGTCGAGGAGCGCGAGACCTATGAGGAAAGCCGCCGGTCTTCCGAGAGCGGTTACCGCTACTCCAACGGCGGCGGTTACGAGGCCTACGGGTCAGAGGGCCGGGACGGCTACGGCGGTCACCGCCGGGGCGGCCGGCGAGGCGGGGGCGGCTATGCCGGCGTCGATCGTGACGGCTACCTGACCTGGCCCGGCAAGACCGAATAGCGCCAAGCCCGACCAGGTCAGCCGTGCCGCGTGCGATCAGTAGATTCCCTGCCAGACCGCCGTTTTGCGAGCAACCATAACTGGCCCGACGATTGCGGAGCGCCTCCCTCGATGGATCAAACCGGGACAGGGAGAATCCCCATGCGTTCGCCAAACGGACCGATGTTCAAACGCTACGAAATTTTCGCCATCATCGCCTTCCTGGCGGTGGCAGCGCTGGTGACCGGATTCCGCCTGGTCTACTGATCCGTCCGCTGATCGAGGGAACCAATCCGCCGGCCTCGGACGTTACCGATCCTTGGGACCTCGGAGACGTTTGAGTGAGCCAGGACGCGCACACGCCTGAGCAGGGACCCGCCTCGCGCTACGCGGCGCGGGCCCGCGCCAGGCTGGCGCGGGCTTTCGAGCGTGAAACTCCCGAGAAAGGCGCCGCCCGCCGCGAACGGCACGACCCCAAGGTCGCCCGGCGGATCGTCATTGGTCTGTCGGCCTTTGTCCTGCTCGTCGTCGGTTTCCTGGTCATCTTCGACTGGAACTGGCTGCGCGGGCCGATCGGGTCCATCGCCTCCGCCCAGATGCGCCGCAGCGTGGTGCTGGCCGGTGATCTCGATGTGCACCCCTGGTCGCTGAACCCCAGGGCCGAGATCCACGACCTGAGGATCGCCCAGCCCAGCTGGGCCTTCGACGCTGGCGCCAAGCCCGGCGGGCAGATGGCCACCGTCGGTCGGGTGGAAGCCAGCGTGCAGCTTATGGACGCCCTCCGGGGCAAAACCGTGCTCAGCTATGTCCGGGTCCGCCAGGCGAAGATCCACCTGATCCGCGACAAGGACGGCCGCGGTAACTGGGAGTTCGGGGCGCGCAACAAGGGCAAGTCCGCCAAGCTCCCGGCCATCCGCCGGCTCCTGATCGACCGGGCCGAACTGCGGCTCGACGACGCCCAGCGCAGGGCGGTCTTCACGGGCGTGGTCTCGACCGAGGAAAGCACGACCGGCGAGGCGGCCGGCCGGTTCCTGCTCAAGGGTGACGGGACCCTGAACCGCGCCAGGTTCACCGCCCGGATCGAGGGCGAGCCGCTGCTCAACATCTCGCCCGACCGGCCCTATCGCTTCAATGCCAGCGTCCAGGCCGGGGCGACCCGGGTTCGCGCCGACGGCCATATCGACAAGCCCTTCGACCTCAACCGTTTCGGGGCCCGCTTCCAGCTGTCGGGGGCCGACATGAACGACCTCTATGTGCTGACCGGCATCGTCCTGCCCAACACCCCGCCCTACCGGATCAGCGCCGCCCTGGTGCGGGATGGCGGCCGCTGGCACATGAACAAGGCCCGCGGCGTGGTCGGCGACAGCGATGTCGCCGGTCAGCTGAGCGTCGATACCAGCGGCGAAAAGCCGATGCTGACCGCCGACCTGCGCAGCCGACGGGTGGACCTCGACGACCTGGGCGCCTTCTTCGGCATGCGGACCCGGCAGGTCGGCGGCGAGACGAAATCAACGCCAGTGGCCGGCGGCCGGCTGCTGCCCGACTCCACCCTGCAGGTCGAGCGCATCCGGGCCATGAACGCGGATGTGAAATTCCGGGCCGACGCCATCGACGCGCCGGGCCTGCCGCTGCGCCGGGTCTCGCTCGATCTGAAGCTGAACGACGGCATCCTGAAGCTGAACCCGATCTCCTTCACCCTCGACCGGGGGACGATCAAGGGCACGGTGGTGCTGAACGCCACCAAGGCCACGCCTCACACCGATCTGGACCTGCGGATGACCGGGGGGCGGATTGAGGACTGGGTGACCACCAAGGTGCAGGGCCTGCCGGTCATCGAGGGCTCCCTGGCCGCGCGGTTGAAGCTGTCCGGGTCGGGCAACTCGGTGCGCCGGGCCGCCTCCAACGCCAACGGCTCCCTGACGTTGGTCTCGCCGCGCGGCGAGATGCGCCAGGCCTTCGCCGAACTGCTGGGGGTCAATGCCAGCGCCGGGCTGATCAAGCTGCTGTCGGAAGATCCCAAGAAGACACCGCTGCGTTGCGCCGTCGCCGATTTCCAGGTCCGGAACGGAGTGGCGAGGTCCAACCGCATCCTGGTCGATACCGAGGTGGTGCTGGTCGAGGGCAGCGGCACGATCAGCCTGGACACCGAGCGGATGAATCTGCGCTTCGAGGGCGATTCCAAGAAGCCGCGCCTGCTGCGGCTGTTCCTGCCGATCACCGTCAACGGACCGATCACCAAGCCGGCGATCGGCGTCGAAGCCGGGTCGGCCGTGGCCCAGGGCGGGGTCGCGCTGGCGCTCGGAGCGGTGCTCACCCCGTTCGCCGCCATCCTGCCCTTCGTCGATCCGGGTCTGGCCAACGACGCCAACTGCAACGCCCTGGTTCGCGAGGGTCGCAAGCGCGGGGCGCCGACCAGCCTCAAGACCGCCCCGGTCACCGAGAGCCAGATCGAGGGCGCGAAGGAGGAGGCCAAGGAGGGCAAGGCCGGCAAAGATGACCGGAAGGACCGCGAGAAGCCGGCCAAGGGCGAGAAGAAGGAACGCAACCGCGACGGCTTCTTCGACCGGCTGTTCGGCCGCAACTGAACCGGACCCCTCTCGATTTCCGAAAAGCGCCTTATCTGCTATAGGGCCGCCTCCATCGGACAACCTCATGTGACCACCACCCTCGACCTTTCCCGGGCCGCCAAGCCTGTTTCGGCCGTCAACCTCTCGGGCTTGACGCGCGATGGCCTGCGACAGGCGCTGATCGACGGCGGCGCCGTGCCGGCCGACAAGGCGCGGATGCGGGCCAGCCAGATCTGGCGCTGGATGCACCAGGCCGGGGTCACCGACTTCGCCGACATGACCGATGTCGCCAAGGAGACCCGGGCCAAGCTGGCCGAGACCTTCACCATCGCCCGGCCGGAAATCGTCGAGCGCCAGGTCAGCAAGGACGGCACCCGCAAGTGGCTGATCCGCACCGCGCCCGGCATCGAGATCGAGACCGTCTACATCCCCGACGTCGGACGCTCGGGGGCCCTCTGCGTCTCCAGCCAGGTCGGCTGCACGCTGAACTGTACCTTCTGCCACACCGGCACCCAAGCCCTGGTCCGCAACCTGACCGCCGCCGAGATCGTCGCCCAGGTGCAGGTGGCCAAGGACGACCTGGCGGAATGGCCGTCGGACAAGGAAGACCGGCTGCTCAGCAACATCGTCTTCATGGGCATGGGCGAGCCACTCTATAATCTCGACGCCGTCACCGATGCGCTCGACATCCTCAGCGATAACGAGGGCATCAGCATCAGCCGCCGGCGGATCACCGTCTCGACCTCCGGCGTCGTGCCGCAACTCGCCACCCTGGGGATGCGCACCCAGGCCATGCTGGCTATCAGCCTGCACGCCACCAACGACGAACTTCGCAACGAGCTGGTGCCGCTCAACAAGAAGTACAACATCGCGGAGTTGATGGCCGGCATCCGCGCCTATCCGGGCCTCTCCAACGCCCGGCGGGTGACGTTCGAGTACGTCATGCTGAAGGGTGTCAACGACAGCCCGGCCGAGGCCCGCGCCCTGGTGGCGCTGCTCAAGGGCATTCCGGCCAAGGTCAATTTGATCCCCTTCAACCCCTGGCCGGGCAGCCCCTATGAATGCTCGACCTGGCCGGTGATCGAGACCTTCGCGGCCATCCTCAACAAGGCCGGCTTCGCATCCCCGATCCGCACTCCCCGGGGCCGCGACATCCTGGCTGCCTGCGGCCAGTTGAAGAGCGAGAGCGAGAAGGTCCGCGCCTCGGCCCGTCGCAAGGCTCCCGAGGCGGAAGCGGCGGCGTAGGGTCACACCCCGCCGCGGGTGAAGAGCTTGTCAGACCTGGCCGTTCCCGTGCTAACCATCGGCGCCCGTACCTTCGAGATCCGCGATGCCGCCTGAACTGCAGTCCCCGGAAATCGCCGCCTTCGCCAATGGCTTTCCGCTGGCCCTCGCCCATGCCGGCGTCACCCTGGTGATGCTGATCCTTGGCGCGACGCTTTACGCCCTGCTGACGCCGCACAAGGAAATCACCCTAATCAGAGAGGGCAACTCGGCCGCCGCCCTGTCACTGGCCGGGGTGCTGGTGGCCCTGACCATTCCGCTCTGCACCGCGCTATCGACCTCCAACTCCCTGATGGACATCGTCATCTGGGGGACCAGCGCCACCTTCGTGCAGCTGCTGGTCTTCAGGGTGACCGACTTCGTCCTGCACGGCCTGCCGCAGCGCATCCAGGACGGTGAGATTTCCGCCGCCCTGCTGCTGGTCGGGGCCAAGATCTCCACCGCCCTGATCCTGTCGGCCGCGATCGCCGCCTAGAGCCGATGAACTTTCCGCGGCTTCCCGACTGGACGATCTATGGCGCCGTGGTCCTGGCCCTGGTGATCGCCTCGATCGGCCGCCGCGAGAACGCCGACGCCCCCGCCCCGCCGCCGCCGGCGCCCGGGCAGGCGGATATGCCGCTCGGCCCCGCTTCGCCCTTCGATCCGGCCGTCGTCGTCGAGATGCAGCCGGCCTTGCAGCCGACCAGCGGCACCGCCTTCTCGATCGCCGACCAGGGCGTCTGGATCACCGCCCGCCATGTGATCGAAGGCTGCGGCCAGGTGGCCATCGTCGTCGCCGAAGGCCGGGGTGTCGCCACCCGGGTCAGCGTCGAGACCACCGGTGACGCCGCTGTCCTGGTCAGCGACGGCGGCTCGCCGGCCATGCCGGTGATCCCGATCTCCGACGCCCGCCGGCTGAAACGCGGCGACCGCGCCTTCCATCCGGGCTTCCCCCAGGGTCGGGCCGGCGAGGTTGCGTCCCGCCTGCTCGGCCGCGAGAACCTGATGGTCCGGGGCCGGGGAGCCCGCACCGAGGGCGTGCTGGTCTGGGCCGAGGTCGGCCGCACCGACACCCTCAAGGGGCCGCTGTCGGGCCTGTCGGGGGCCCCGGCCCTGGACGCCGCCGGCCGGGTGATCGGCGTCACCGTAGCCGAGAACCCGCGCCGGGGCCGCATCTACACCACCACGCCCGAGACCTTGCTGGAGGCCATGACCGCCGCCGGCCAGCCGGCCTCGCGCTTCGCCACCGGCGAGGCGGTCAACACCGAGAACTACGGCCGCGTCGCCGACGCCCTGCGGCGCGACCTGCGGGTGGCCCAGGTGGTGTGCCTGGCCTAGCGGGCCGTCCCGTCCACCACTATTCCCGGCTTCGGCTGCCTGGCCGCGACATAGAAGACCAGGATCATCGCGAAGAGGCCGACCACGGTCGTGTAGACGTAGAAGACGAAGTAGCCGACGCCCAGCGCGGCCGGCGTCACCTGGCTCTTCTCCATGGCCGCCGCGTAACTTTCCGGCGGAATGCGGCTCATCAGCCCGCGCAGGCCGGAGAAGACACCCGTCCCCTCGGCGGCCTTGGCCGATTCCTCGACGATGCGGCCCGACTGGCTGGCCAGCAGCTTGCCGAGCAGGGCGTAGAGCGAGCTGAACAGGGCGTACTGAGTCGCCGTGAAGCCGATGCTGGTCAGGCTGGACATGTAGGCGATGAGCGCGGTGCCGGCGTAGCCGCCGCCGATGTTGTCGGCGGCGATGGCCCCCATCAGGGCGTAGATGCTGTGTCCCTCGACGGCCAGCCAGGCGAACGACAGGTTGCTGAGCGAGCCGAGGAAGGCGCCGATGATCAGGGTGCGCATCAGGCCGAGCTTGAGCACCGACCAGCCGCCCAAGGAGATGCCGACGATGGACATCACCGTTCCGAAAACCTTGCGCACCTCGGCGATCTCCGGCTTGGAGAAGCCGGCGTCGGAATAGAAGGCGTTGTTGATGTTTATGACGAAATCGCTGACCCGGTAGAGACAGATCAACGCCAGAATGAAGCCGGCCAGCTTGCCATAGCGGCCAAAGAACTCGACCAGGGGCTGGCCCAGCGCCGATGACAGATAGACCCCTGGCCGGGTCGGGACCCTGGGCACGGGCCAGGCCGCCAGGGCAATGACCGCGAAGCCGCCGAGGACGCCGGACACCTGCCAGAGCGCCTTCCAGTCGCCTTTGAAGGCCGCCACGATCCAGGCGCCGCCCCCGGTCTCGCCGCCCATCATGTTGGCCGGCAGGGTGGGGTCGCCGGTCAGGCCGACGCCGAGGAACAGGGCGCCGGTCAGCAGCAGCAGGCCGCGCAGGATATATTCGACGACCTCGAACGCCGGCCGGCCCGGGACGCCTTCCACGGAGATCGCCCGGATCCTGTGCTGGGCTTCGCGCGGCGCGGCCAGGGTGGCGACAACCCCGATGCCCATGATGGCGGCCATCACCGCATAGGAGATGTGCCAGTCGAACAGCTCGGCCAGGATCAGCGGCACGACCCCGGCGACGATCATCGCCACCCGGTAGCCCCACTGGTAGGCGGCGGCCATCGCCCCCTGCTTCTCCGTGCCGACGACCTCGATCCGCCAGGCGTCGATGACGATGTCCTGGGTGGCCGAGAAGAAGCCGACCATCACCGCCAGGGCGGCCATGGTCACCAGGCCGGAGCCGGGGTTCTGGCCGGCGATCAGCCACAGACCAAGCATGATGAGGGCCTGGGCGACCAGCATCCAGGAGCGGCGGTGGCCGAACCACTTTGTGAGAAAGGGCACGGTGGTGCGGTCGATGACCGGGGCCCAGAGAAATTTCAGGGCCGTGAACAGGGTGGTCAGGGTGAAGAAGCCGATGACCTTCAGGCTGACCCCTTCGTCACGCAGCCAGAGGGTCAGGGTGTCGAAGATCAGCAGGGTCGGCAGGCCGGCCGCGAAGCCGAGCATGAACATGGTGGTCAGGCTGCGGATGTCGCGCGTCGCCTCGCCCTGGGTCCCGGTCGGGTCGCCGAAGCGGTTGGGCTCGCCGGCGCCGGGCCGCACGCCCAGCTCCCAGACCAGCCAGGCCCAGCCGACCACCGGAACCAGGGCGGCGAGGATCCACCAGCCGCTACGGCCCCGATCATGCAGACGCTTGATGCCGATGGCGGCCAGCGGCCAGATCAGGCCGATGCCGATCACCCAAGGCATCGCCTCCAGCAACTCCGCGCCCGGCGGCCGGGGCGACGGGGCGGCGCCCGGCTCCGGCGGCGCCTTCAGGTTCACCAGCGCCCAGAACAGCCCGAAGATGAAGGTGGCCGCCAGCATGACCAGCCAGAACTGCAGCCGCGCCGCCCGGCCCTGGAAGCCGAACAGCAGCTGGTTTGCGCCTTGGCCCTTCGGCGTATCGTCAGTTCCGGCGGCGGCCATGAGTCGTCCCCTCCCGAAGGCGGGGCGAACGTGAGCCCCCGTCTAGCCGGCCAGCTTGGCCTGAGCCGTCGGCGGCGTCCAGCGGGCCCAGCGGCCGAGCGCCGTGCGCAGGGCGTCGGCGGTCAGGGGTTTGACCAGGAAATCGTCCATCCCCGCCGCCAGGCAGGCGCGGCGGTCGTCCTCGAAGGCGTCGGCGGTGAGGGCGACGATGGGGGTCGAGACGCCTCTGGCGCGAAGGGCGCGAGCCGCGTCCAGCCCCGACAGGCCGGGCATGCGCACGTCCATCAGGATCAGGTCGTAGCGGCCGGCCTCCATGGCGGCGAGGGTCTCCTCGCCGCTGGCGGCGCGGTCGACGACGGCGCCCTCGCGCTCCAGCAGGGTGCGGGCCAGGAAGGCGTTGATCGGGTTGTCCTCGGCCAGCAGCACCCGGGCGCCGGGCGCGGCGGCCGGGGCGATGCGCTCGTCCTCGGAGTAGGTGGCCTCGACCGGCGTGGCCGTCCCTAGCGCCGCGAGCACGCGAGCCGCCAGGGAGGCGCGGCGCAGCGGCTTGATCAGATAGCCGGCAAAGCCGGCGGCACGGCAGGGCTCGATCCGGTCGCGCTCGTCGGGGCGCAAAAGAACGATAGCTTGCTGGCCGGCCGGGGGTTTGAGGCCCCGGCGGCTCTTGAGCAGGCCGTGGTCAATCAGCAGCACGGCTCCGGCCGGGGCCTTGGCCACGGCGCCGGCGACGCCGGCGGCGACCAGGGCGATTCCGCCGCAGGCCTCGACCTGTCGCGCCGCCGCCGCCCGAACGGCGGGGTTGAGGCTGGCGATGACGACGGTGCGACCGGCCAAGGTGTCATCGGAAGCCGTCTCGCCCACGGCTTCGAAATCGGCGCTGAACCAGAAGCGGGCCCCGCCTCCCGGCGCGTCCTCGACGCCGACGTGGGCGCAGTGGGCCTCAGCCAGCAGCTGGACGATGGCCAGCCCCAGCCCGGCCCCGCCGAGCGCCGAGCCGCCATGGGTGGGGTCGGCGTGGGTGAAGGGCTCGAAGATTCGTCCCTTGGCCTCGTCCGGCACGCCCGGGCCGTTGTCGGTGACGGTGAAGCGGATGCGGCCAGGCCCCTCGGGCTCGGCGGCGATCAGCACCCCGCCGCTTTCCGTGAACTTCACCGCGTTGCCGGCGAAGTTGAGCAGCACCTGGCGCAGGCGGCCCTCGTCGCCCATCACCGTGCCGAGGCCCGGTGCGGCCGCCCAAGCCACCTCAATGCCTTTTTCGTGGGCGCGCGGACTCATCAACTCGGCGGTCTGGCGCAGCAGGCTCTCGACCTCCATCGGGGCCGGATGCAGCTCCAGCTTGCCGGCCCCCAGCCGGGCCAGGTCGAGCACATCGTTGATCAGCCCGAGCAGGTGATCGCCGCTCTCCTTGAGCGCCTTCACATAGTCGCGCTGTTCAGGAGAAAGCTCGGTGCCGTCCAGCAACCGGGCCATGCCCAGCACCCCGTTCAGAGGCGTGCGGAACTCGTGGCTGAGGGTGGCGAGCTGCTGCGGGGTGATGGCGTCTGTGGTCATGGCGGCGAGTTTAGCCGCCACCCGTTAAGGCAGGGTTGGGACGGCGGCTTGACACTCCCTGGCCAAGCGGAAAAAGAACGGCGGTCGTTGTCCGGGACCCTCCGGCCCGAGGGAAACACCAGATGGCGCCGCGTCAGGCCGTGCTCGGGATGGAGGGGGCCAGTTTCTTCCATAGCTCGGCCCGGGTGTTCGAGGGCGTCTCCTTCCTGCTCGACGATGCGCGCACCGCCCTGGTCGGGGAGAACGGGGCGGGGAAGACCACCCTGCTGCGTTGCCTGGCCGGCGAGCTGGAGCTCGACGAGGGTCAGGTGCTCAAGTCCCGGTCCCTGCGGGTCGGCTACCTGACCCAGGACATTGCGCCGGGATTGGACGATCTGCCCGTGCGCGAAGTGCTACGCCGGTCGCTGGACAAGATCGGGGCCGGCGACGACGACTGGCGCATCGACGTGCTGCTGGACGAGATCGAGGTGGCGCCGGAAGTGGCGGACCAGGCTTTCGGTTCGCTGTCGGGCGGCTGGCGGCGGCTGCTGCTGATCGCGGCGACGGCGCGGCTGGAAGAGCCGGACATCCTCATCCTTGATGAGCCGACCAACCATCTGGACCTGGCCAACATCAACCGGCTGGAGGACTGGCTGACCGCGGCCTTCGACGTTCCCATGCTGATCGTCAGCCACGACCGCGAGTTCCTCAACCGGGTCACCGACCGCACCCTGTTCCTGCGGCCCGACGGGGTGCATGCCTTCAAGAGCCGCTTCGACGCGGCCCGCGAACAACTGCTGCGCCGCGATGCCGCCGCCGCCAGCCAGCGCAGGTTGGAGGAGAAGGAGGTTCGCCGGCTGGAGGCCGCCGCCGCCCGCTACAAGGTCTGGGCGGTCAAGAACCCGGAACTCAACAAGCGCAAGAAGGCCATTGAAACCAGGATTGCCCGCATCGAGGGCGACCGCACCGAGGTTCTCGGCCACCGCGACCGCCGGCTGGAACTGGCCGAGGGCGACATCGACGCCAAGGTCGCGTTGCGCCTGCACGGCCTGACGGTGACTACGCCGGACCAGAGCCGGACGCTGATCACCATCGACCGCCTGGCCATCGCCGCCGGCGACCGGGTGGCCATTCTGGGAGCCAACGGGGCGGGCAAGACCACCCTGCTCAACGCCCTCGCCCGGGCCTTTGACCCGGCGCGACAGCACTATGACGGGACGGCGGCGGTGCGGTTCAATCCGGCCGCCCGGCTCGTTTACTTCGATCAGTCGATGGCGAACCTGCCCTTGCGGACCAGCCTGCTGGCCTTTGTCACAGCCGCCCCGGACGCCACCGAGCGCGATGCCACCCGCCTGCTGGCCCAGGCCGGTTTTCTTTTCCTGCGCATCAACGACCCGATCAGCCGGCTCAGCTACGGCGAGCGCGCCAGGCTGGCCTTCCTGCGGCTGAAGCTGGAGCGGCCGAACTTCTACCTGCTCGACGAGCCGACCAACCACCTCGACATCGAGGGCCAGGAGGCGCTGGAGGCCGAGCTGGAGGTCGGTGAGGTCAGCTGCCTGTTCGTCTCCCACGACCGCTACTTCACCCGCACGGCGGCCAACCGCTTCCTGGAGATCCGGCGCGGAAGACTGGTGGAAATCGACGATCCGGACGCCTTTTTCGACGCTCAGGGGCGTTGATCGCTTGCGGGCAAGCCGACCTCAGCCCTCCGGCAGGGCCAGCGCCCTCAGGCCGGCGACCTGCAGTTCCAGCCGCTTCACCTCGCGGATGATGCTGTTCTTCTGCATCTCCATGAAGAACCACAGCTTGATCATGCTGACGCCGATGACGGCCAGGCCAGCAGCCGCGCCCCACAGCATCATGGTGCGCAAGTCACCGGCCTGGACGAACCGCCAGCCGAAGTAGCAGCCGGCCGCGAACAGCCCGAAGCCGCCGGCCCAACCAACCAGCCCGACCCAGCGCTGCTGGCCCTCGAAGGCTCGCATGGCCTGCAGGAGGATGGGCTCCTCCCGGCTCAGGTCGTCCAGGGCGCGGAGGTCTTGCTGCGACAGGGCGCGCCGGATTGCATCGTCAACGTGGGTCATGGTCGGGTCCTTCCATCAGGGTCTTCAGGGATTGCCGGATCGCATGCAGTCGCGACTTGATCGTCCCCGGCGGGACGTGGAGGGCGGCGGCGATGGCCTCAACCGAGAGGTCCTCGCCGTAGAACAGGCTGACCAGCAACCGCTGGTCCGGCGGCAGGCGGGTCAGGGCGGCTGCGAGGTCGAGGCCCTGGTCGGGATCGTCCGCCGCAGCGGGGATCGCCGCTGTCCGGGCCTCGACCTGGGCCAGGGCGCGGCGCCGCTGGCGGCGGCGAATCTCGTCGACGCAGCGGCGGGTGGTGATGGCGAAGGCCCAGCCGGCGAACCGCGAGGGATCGTCCAGCCGCTTCAGGCCCTTGGCGATAGCCAGCCAGGCGTCCTGGACGGCGTCGTCGGCGGCGTCTGGATCGAGCAGCGCCCGCCGGGCATGACGGCGCAGCCTGGGCGTCCACCGCTCGGCCAACTGGCGGAACGCCTGCGCCGATCCGCCCCGCGCCGCCAGCACAAGGTATTCGTCAAGAACAGTATCGGCGTTGCGGTTCATCAGCCCACCCTCACCGTATCAGTCGCCGGGCGAGGCGATCCGGTTCATCAGCCGGACCTGAAAATCGCTCAAGGGCCGAAGGCGCCCGCCGTCCACAGCAGCCAGGCCATGTAGCCGCCGTAGCCGACGACCAGCGCCAGGCCCTCCAGCCGGAAAATCTTCATGCCCCGGAAGGCGAAGAGGATCATCGCGGCGGTGGCGGCGGCCAGCACCCAGACATCGACTGCGAGGAGCTCCGGCGGAACGGTCAGGGGCTTGAGGATGGCGGTGATCCCCAGGATGCCCAGCAGGTTATAGAGGTTGGAGCCGATGATATTGCCAAGCGCCACGTCGCCCTGCTTGCGCAGCGCGGCGATGACGCTGGTGACCAGTTCCGGCGCAGAGGTGCCGACCGCGACGATGGTCAGGCCGACGATGGTGTCGGAGACGCCGTAGCTCCTGGCCAGGCTGACCGAGCCATCGACCAGGAACTTCGCCCCGACGATGGTCACGCCGATGCCGGCGACGGCCAGCAGGAGCGCCGTCCAGGGGCTGCCGCGCCAGCCCGATTTCAGGTCAGCCCGATCCTCGATCCGCTCGCCCTCGGCATCCGGGCGCTTCCGCTCCAGAAGCCAGACCAGGACGATGTAGGCCAGCAGCACCGCGACCGCGATCAGGCCGATGGGCCGGCTCAGTTCCCCCTGCAGGAACACCCAGACCGTCGCTCCGGTGACCAGGGCCAGCATCGGTCCGTCGCGCAGAAAGGCCCGCCGATCCACCGCCACCGGGGCGATCAGCGCCGTCAGGCCGAGGATCAGCAGGGCGTTGGAGATGTTGGAGCCGACGACATTGCCAACCGCGATGCCGGGCGAACCGGCGAAGGCGGCCTGCAGGCTGGTGACCAGTTCCGGCGTCGAGGTGCCGAAGCCGACCAGAGTCAGGCCGATCATCAACGGACTGACGCCAAGCTTGCGGGCCGCGCTGGACGCCCCCCGCACCAGCACCTCGCCGCCGATGACCAGCAGCGCGAGGCCAAGGCCGATCGAGATCAACACAGGCATGGAAAGTCCCCCTGGCGGGATATTGCCGCCGCGTGGCATTCCCCGCCAGACTTATCGGAGGGAGGGGCTAGAGTCTGGGGTCGACCGCCTCGCTTTCGGCCGCCAGCACGGCGAAGACGCACTCATGCACCCGCCGCAGCGGCTCGTGGGCCACGAACCGCTTGAGGCCCTCATGGCCGAGGGCGAACTCGCGGAGGGCCAGGTTGCGCTTGGCGCCCAGGCCGCGCTGGCGCAGGCGGTCAAGGTTCTCCGGGGCGTCGTACTCGGGGCCGTAAATGATCCGCAGGTATTCGCGGCCGCGAACCTTAAGGGCCGGCTGCAGCAGGCCCTTGGCTCCACGGGCCACGAACTGGACAGGCTTGACCACCATGCCTTCGCCGCCGGCCTCGGTCATGGCCTCCCACCAGGCGACGGCCTCCGCGCAGCTGGCCTCGTCGCTGAGCTCGACCGTGCGCCAGCGGGTCGGGGCGATGACCGCGTCGCCGGGGGCGGCCAGGCGGTCGGCGATGGCCATGTGGCCCAGGTGGTCCTGGTCGAACCAGACCCGGCCCTCGCTGGCCAGCAGGTGGAAGGGGGCGACCTTGATGTCCTCCACCCCGCCGACCGGCCAGACGTAGGGGGCCCAGGCCTTGCCGTAGAGGGCGGCGCGGGCGGCGCGGTCCTCGAAGCGGGCGGCGAGGGCGGCGGCTTCGGGGTTGAGGGCGGCGGCGCGGCGCAGGGCCTCGGCCCCGGCGTTCAGCCCGGCCACGGAGGCGGCGGCGACCGGGGCGTACTGGGCCTCGATCAGGGCGCCGGCCTTGGCCGACCAGGGCATGATCTCGGCATCGAGCAGTAGCCAGTCAGTGGCAAGCTCGTCCCACAGGCCGGCGGCCTCGACCGCGCCGCGCAGGCGGGCGAGCAGGCCCTCGGTCATGGCGGCGTCGTTGAAGAAGGCCCTGCCGGTCCGAGTCCATATCTGGCCGGTCTCCTCCCCAGCGACGCCGAAGCGGGCGCGGGCGGCGGCGGCGTCGCGGGCGAGGGCGATGACCGCCCGCGAGCCCATGTGCTTCTCCTGGGCCACCAGCCGTTCGACGCCGCGCTCACGGTAGTGGGCGAAGGCCTCCTCGGGGCGTTCCAGCCAGCCTTCGCGGGTGCTGGTCTCGACCGGCGACATGGTCGGCGGCAGATAGGCCAGCCATTGGGGGCTGAGCGCATAGCGGCTCATCACCTCCAGGGCGGCGCTGGCCTTTTCCTCGGGGATGACCAGCCGTCCGCGCAGTTCGGTGTCGATCCAGCGGCGGCCGGTGACGTCGGCGATGTCGAGCAGGCCGTCGGCGTCAGCCTGAGCTGAGCCCGCCGCCTCGCCTCCCAGCGGTCGCATGGGCTCGAACCAGGTCTGCAGGGCCGCAACCTCGACCAGCTCCTTTTCTGGCCAACGCAAGGCGGTCAGCTTGCCGCCGAACACGCAGCCGGTGTCGATGCACAGGGTGTTGTTGACCCATTGGGCCTCCAGCATCGGCGTGTGGCCATAGATCACCGCCGTGTCGCCCCGGTACTTCGCGGCCCAGTCGGCGCGGACCGGCAGGCCGAACTCGTCGATCTCGCCGGTCGTCTCGCCATAGAGGGCGAACTCGCGCACGGCGCCGGACCCCCGGCCGATCATCTCCTCCTTGAGGCCGGCGTGGGCGACGGCCAGCCGGCCGCCGTCCAGCCAGACGTGGCTGCGCAGGTCGGCGAGAAAGCTCGCCACCCCGGCCCGGAAGGCCGGGCTCTCGGCCTCCATCTGGTCGGCGGTCTGTTGCAGGCCGTGGCTGAGGGTGACCTTGCGGCCCTCCAGCCAGCGGCCGAACTTGCGCTCATGGTTGCCCTGGACGATCAGGGCGCCGCCGGCCTGGACCATGCTCATGGCGATCCGCAGGACATCTGGACTGGCCGGGCCGCGATCGACCAGGTCGCCGACGAACACCACCTTGCGGCCGGGCGGCGGGGTGACGGTCACGGTCCGCTCGCCGTCGGTTGTCGTCCAGGCGACGGCGTAGCCGAGCTTGTCGAGCAGCAGCTCAAGTTCGGCGGCGCAGCCGTGGATGTCGCCGATGATGTCGAAGGGGCCGGGATCGGTGCGCTTGTCGGTCCACAGGGGCTGACGGCTGACCGTGGCGGCGGTGATGCCGGCTTCGGTTCCCAGGGTCCAGACCTGGCGGAAGCCCTCACGCTGCAGGCCGCGCAATCCTCGGCGCAGTTCGTCGGTCATCCGCTTGACGACGCCGGGCCCGAAGTTGCGGTTGGTTCGCCCCTGGTTGTGGTCCAGGCAGGCCTGGATGCCCGGGTCGAGCACGATGGCCACCGGCAGGGCGTGCCAGCGGCGGGCCAGCTCGATCCAGCCCTTGCGGTCGGCGGCGCGGATATTGGTGGCGTCGATGACCGCCAGCCGGCGATGCTTCAGCCGCGTCCCGGCGATGGCGGTGACTAGGGCGAAGGCGTCGGCGCTGACCGACTGGTCGCTCTCGTCGTCGCTGACCAGGGCCCGGGCATAGTCGGAGGAGATCACCTCGGTCGGCGCGAAGTTGCGGGCGGCGAAGCTGGACTTGCCCGCGCCGCTGGCGCCGATCAGCACCACCAGGGCGAAGTCGGGAATGGCGATGTCGGTGGGGTCGGGGCGTCTCATCGGGTCAGCACCGCCATCTGTGTGGGCGCCCCGAGCTCGGGGTGTGTTTCGCCGATGTCGCTGAAGACGGCGCGGTAACCGTAGTCGCGCTCGATTCCGGACGCCCAGTCGCGGAACTGGGCCCGCGTCCACTCGAAACGGTGGTCGGGGTGGCGCATGGCGCCCGCCGCCAGCTTCGGGAAGAGGGCGTTGTATTCGGCGTTGGGGGTGGTGACCACGACCGCGCTCGGCCGGGCCTGGCCGAACACCACCTGGGCCAGGGCCGGCAGGCGGTCTTCGTCGAGGTGCTCGATGACCTCGACCAGGGCGGCGGCGTCGACCCCGAACCAGCGCTCGTCGCGATAGGTCAGGGAGCCATGCAGCAGGGTCACCCGGCCCTCGGGCGGACCGCCGGGTTCGTTCAGCTTCAACCTCCGGGCGGCCCATTCGAGATCGCGCACGCCGGCGTCGAGGCCGATCAGCCGCTCGGCCCAGCGGGTCTTGACCAGCTGGCGCAGGAGCTTGCCCTCGCCGCAGCCGAGGTCGGCGATGACCCTGGCCCCGGTGGCTTCCAAGGCCGCCGCCACGGCCAGCAGGCGGGCGTCGTTGAGTTTGATCGGGGCCTCCAGCTGGTCCTCGCGGGTCTGACGCGGCTCGCCAGGCGCGATCGGCTCGGCGGCTTCCGGGGCCAGCCGCGCCAGGGCGGCGTCGGCCAGGCCGCGTCGGTGGATGAGGTAACGGCGGACGATCAGGTCGCGGGCCGGATGGCCCTCCAGCCAGCCCTTGCCCCGGGCCATCAGCTTGTCGACCTCGTCCTCACCGACCCAGTAGTGCTTGTCGTCGTCGAGCACCGGGATCAGCACATAGAGGTGGCTGAGCAGGGCCGACAGCCGCGCCACGCCGGTCAGGCGCAGGGTGACATAGCGCGAGGCCTCGCTGTCCGGGCCGGGGACCGGCTCCACGGTGACGGTCCAGCCGAGCGGTTCGAACAGGGCGCGGACCAGGGTCTCGCCGCCCCGGGCTGGCAACGGGGTGAGCACCGCCTCCAGCGGAATTTCGGCCGCCGCCAGCTCGGGCCGGGCGGTGCAGACGCCGTTCATCGCCGTGCGCAGAGTCTTGTTGATGGCTACCGACAGGAAGGAGCTGGCGGCATAGGGCCGGTCGTTGACGTACTGGTCGAGCAGCCCCTCGCCCATGCCCTTGCCGCGCACCAGCCCGACCGGATCGATGTCGAGGATCAGCGCCGCCTCGCAGCGGCCCTCATCGGCCTGAGGAAAGACCAGGTGGGCCTTGCCGAAGGCGAGCTCCATCTCATGCAGCCGTCCTGGATGCTTGTGCAGCAGGAAGCCGAGGTCGGTGGCGGGATGGTGGGTGGTGGCAAGGGACAGGTACATCGAAAACTCGGTCAGGCATCAAAAACCCCTCCAGGTGGAACCGGGAGGGGGGAGCGGACTTGGCGATAGGAGGCGGACCTGGGTGGTCCCGTCATCCTTTCGCGCGGGCGACCCCGACATCCGGCTTCAAGCCAAAGGGGCTATTGCATCGACGTTCGGGGCGGACGGTGATCATCACGCCACGACCCTATTCGGGACGGCCTTGAGCGGCAAGCCTCAGATCGAGAGCCGGTGGAACCCCACCGCCGGCGCCGCCACGCCCTCCTCCGCCCCTGGCCCCGTGCGGCGATAGATCAGCGCTTCGGCGACATGGATGCGGCGCACGCCTTCGGCCTGGTCGAGGTCGGCGATGGTGCGGGCCAGGCGCAGGGTGCGGGTCCAGCCGCGGGCGGTCAGCCGGCCGGCCTCGGCGGCGCGGGACATCAGGGCGCGGGCGGCGTCATCGAGCGCCAGGGCCTTGTCGAGAAAGTCGCCGTCGGCGCGGGAATTGAGTGTCGGCGCGCTCCCCCCGGCCGCCTCGGCGCGGGCGGCCTGCAGGGCGCGAGCGGCGGCGACCCTGGCCGAGGCCTCGGCCGTGCCCTCGGCCGGGGGCGGAAGGGCCAGGTCGGCAGCGGTGACCGGCGGCACATCGACTGCGAGATCGATGCGGTCCATCAGCGGCCCCGACACCCGGCCCTGGTAGTCGCGTTGGCAGCGTGGGGCCTTGCCGCAGGCGCCCTTGCCCGCCCCGCCGTGGCCGCAGCGGCAGGGGTTCATGGCGGCGATCAGCTGCACCCGGGCCGGATAGCGGATATGGAAGTTGGCGCGGGCGACCATCACCTCGCCGGTCTCCAGCGGCTGGCGCAGGCTGTCGAGGGCCTGAACCCCGAACTCGGGCAGTTCATCCAGGAACAGCACGCCGTTGTGGGCCAGGCTGACCTCGCCGGGCTTGGCCTTGACGCCGCCACCGGTCAGGGCCGCCATGCTGGCGCTGTGGTGGGGACTGCGAAACGGCCGGTCGCGGGTCAGCGTCCCCCTGGCGATCAGCCCGGCGACCGAATGGACCATGCTGGTCTCCAGCAGCTCGGCGGCGGTCAGCGGCGGCAGCAGCCCGGGCAGCCGTTGGGCCAGCATCGACTTGCCCGAGCCTGGGGCCCCGACGAAACAGAGGTTGTGGCCACCGGCGGCGGCGATCTCCAGCGCCCGTTTTGCCTGCTCCTGGCCGCGCACGTCGCGCAGGTCGGGACCGCCGGTCGATTGAATGACCTCGCCCGGGCGTGGCGCCGCCAATATCTGCGTGCCCCGGAAATGATTCATCAGCCCGATCAGCGAGCGCGGCGCCAGGATGCGGGTTTCACCGGCCCAGGCCGCTTCGGGCCCGCAGGCTTCGGGGCAGATCAGGCCCAGCCCCATGCCGCCCACGGCTATAGCGGCCGGCAGAGCCCCGGCCACCGGCGAGATGCTGCCATCCATCGACAGCTCGCCCATCGCCGCCCAGCCCTCAAGAGCGTCCAGCGGAATGACTCCCATCGCCGCCAGCAGCGCCAGGGCGATGGGCAGGTCGTAGTGGCTGCCCTCCTTGGGGAGGTCGGCGGGGGCAAGGTTGGCGATCAGCCGGCGAGGAGGAATGGACAGGCCAAGCCCAGCAAAGGCCCCGCGCACGCGCTCGCGACTCTCGCCCACGGCCTTGTCGCCCAGGCCGACGACGACGAAAGCCGTCGTGCCGCGCGTCAACTGCACCTCGACATCGACACGGCGGGCTTCGACCCCCTGGAAGGCGACGGTGACGACCTTGGCGACCATGTTCCCCGCGCCCTCGACTTAAGTCGTTGAAGTTATGCCACTTATCCACAAGTTCAGCACGGATGCAGGATCAAAGCAAGAACAAATATGGAACTAGGCAGGAAGCTGAGCACAAACAGTCACCTAGCTGTCACAAGCTAAGATTGCCGAACATCGGATTCAACGGACGGGGTGATCCATGTCGTCAGCTTGCCGCCGGCCTGATTTCGCGACGAGCGCGCCTTCAGACTTCGGCGCGGATCGCCTCAATGCGGTCCCACATCGCCTCCGTCACGTCCGGCCCGCCAAATCGCTTGAGCTGCTGGGCGCCAGTCGGGGAGGTGACATTGATCTCGGTCAGGTAGTCGCCGATGACGTCGATGCCGACGAACAGCAGGCCACGCTTTTTCAGGTCCGGGCCGATGATGGCGCAGAGTTCCAGGTCCCGCGCCGTCAGCTCGACCGCCTCGGCCCGGCCGCCTCGGGCCAAATTGGAGCGTACCTGGCCGTCGGCCGGCACCCGGTTGATGGCTCCGACAGGCTCGCCGTCAACCAGCAGGACGCGCTTGTCGCCCTTGCTGACGGCCGGGATGAACTTCTGGGCGATGACCTGCTCGCGGCCGATCAGGGCGTGCAGTTCGAGTAGGGCGTCGAGGTTGGGGTCGCCCTTGGCCAGCCGCACCACGCCCGAGCCGCCGCCGCCGTAGAGGGGCTTCAGGACGATATCACCATGGCGGGCCTGGAAGTCGTGGATGGCCTCGACGTCGCTGGTGATCAGGGTCGGGGGCTGCACGCCGGGGAAGGTAGTGACGTAGAGCTTTTCCGGGGCGTTGCGAACCTCGGTCGGGTTGTTGACCACCAGGGTGTGGGGAT
>JBKJSF010000098.1:0-3357 GCA_046595895.1 Caulobacter sp.
GTCATCGGCGAGATGGCCGACCTCGACGCCGCCAGCCTCGACGACGTCAAGACCTGGTTCAAGACCTACTACGGCCCGGCCAACGCCACGGTCGTGCTGGCCGGCGACATCACCCCCGCCCAGGCCAAGGAGAAGGTCGAGAAATACTTCGGCAAGATCCCGGCCGGCCCGCCCGTCATCAAGCAGAAGGTCTGGGTCGCCAAACGCTCCGGCAGCCAGCGCGCCGCCGTCCAGGACCGCGTCGCCCAGTCCCGCTGGTACCGCGTCTGGAACACGCCGGAGGCCGGCTCGACCGACTCCGACCACCTGTCCCTGCTCAGCGACGTGCTGGCCTCCGACAAGACCGCTCGCCTCTACAAGCGGCTGGTCTATGATGACCAGATCGCCACCGCCGTCAGCGCCTTCCAGGCCGAGGGCGAGATCGGCTCCACCTTCCACATCCAGGTGACCGCCAAGCCGGGCGTGCCGCTGTCGCAGATCGAGGCCGTCGTCGAGGACGAGATGGCGAAACTGCTGCGCGACGGCCCGACCGCCGCCGAACTGGGCAAGATCAAGGTCGACCGTTCGGCCGGCTTCGTGCGCGGCGCCGAGCGCATCGGCGGCTTCGGCGGCAAGTCGGACATTCTGGCCGAGAGCCAGGTCTTCCGCGGCAGCCCCGACGCCTACAAACAGACTCTCGAGACCTGGAAGAAGGCCACCCCGGCCGACGTGAAAAGAGTAGCAAATACCTGGCTGACCGACGGCGACTTCACCCTCGAATTGACCCCCTACCCCTACCAGGACGCCGCCCTGCCGGAGGGCAAGCGCGAGCCTGCCCCACCGGTCGGCCCGATCGCCGCGGCCACCTTCGACAAGTATGAGACCGCCACCCTGTCCAACGGAATGAAGGTGATGCTGGCCCGGCGCACGGCGGTGCCGGTGGTCGAGCTGTCGATGGTCTTCCCCGGCGGCTACGCCAACCTGCCGGCCGGTGACCGCTCGGTGGCCGGGCTCTCCATGAACATGCTGGACGAGGGGGCCGGCGCCCGCGACGCCCTGACCATCAGCCGCCAGCAGTCGGAACTGGGCGCCAGCCTGTCAACCGGCGGCGGCCCGCTGTTCAGCTCGGTCGGCCTGTCGTCGCTGAAGGCCAACCTCGACCCCTCCCTCGACCTGATGGCCGACGTGATCCTGCGCCCGACCTTCCCGCAGGCCGAACTGGACCGCCTCAAGAAGCTCGAGGTCGCCGCCCTGCAGCGGTCCAAGCAACAGCCGCAGGCGGTGGCCTTCCGGGTCTTCGCCGAGAAGGTCTATGGCCCGGACCACCCCTACGGCATCAACGTCACCGAGGAGACGATCAACAGCGTCTCGCGCGAGGACCTGGTCGCCTATCACAAGGCCCGGCTGACCCCGAACGGCGCCATGCTGGTCGCCGTCGGCGACATCACCATGGCCGAGCTGGTCGCCGAACTGGAGCCGCGCTTCGGGGCCTGGAAGTCGCCGACCCCGGCGGTGCGGGCCACCCTGCCGGCCCCGGTCCCGGCCCAGAAAGCCATCTACCTGGTCGACAAGCCCGGCGCCCAGCAGACCACCATCCTGGCCGCCATCCCCGCCGCCGCCCGCGACGAGAGCAACGAGCGGTCCGTCGAGCTGATGAACAACATCTTCGGCGGCTCCTTCGTCAGCCGGCTGAACATGAACCTGCGCGAGGATAAGCACTGGTCCTACGGCGCTTCCAGCTTCATGAACGGCAACCTCGGCCCGCGCGCCTTCGTGGCCCTGTCGGGGGTGCAGACCGACAAGACCAGGGAGTCCATGGTCGAGTTCCGCAAGGAGCTGACCGAGGTCGGCGGGGCCCGCCCGATCACCGCCGACGAACTGGCCAAGGCCCAGACCGACATGACCCAGTCCCTGCCCGGCCAATGGGAAACCGGCGGGGCGGTCCTGGGGTCGCTCTCGACCCTTTACACCCTGGAGCGCCCGGCCAATTTCTGGGACACCTATGCCCCCGGCCTGAAGGCCGTCGACGTCGCAGGCGTCAACGCCGCCGCCAAGCGGGTGGTCAAGGCCGACGACGTCATCTGGGTCGTGGTCGGCGACCGCGCCAAGATCGAAAAGGACCTCAGGGCGCTGGGCTACGGCCCGGTGATCGTGGTCGATGCGGATGGGAAGCCGGTGAACTGATCAAGCCGACAGGGGGGGGGGCGCCGCCGGCGCCGCCCCAATGGTCCCTTCTCCCGCTTGCCGGGAGAAGGTGGCCCCGAAGGGGTCGGATGAGGGCAGCGCCGGCCCCAAAGGCTACTTGCCCGCCGCCATCCGGATGGTCTCCAGAACCCAGCCCAACCGGTTGCCCAGATCGTTGTTGGCGAACCGCAGGACCCGATAGCCCTGCGCCGCCAGCCAACCATCCCGCTTCCGGTCGTAAGCCTCATCGTGGCTCGGCCCGTCGAACTCGACGATCATCTCGACCTCCTTGCATAGGAAGTCCGCGATGTACGGACCAATCGGAACCTGCCGCCGAAACTTCAGTCCGGCGAGCTTCCGATTACGCAGACGATCCCACATCGCCCGCTCCGCGAAAGTCGGCTCCTGGCGCATGATCTCTGCGCGCGCACGATTGACAGGCGGTGGGAACATATAGCGAACATTGTTCTAGAATACGCGAGCCGTCAACCGCTGGCGCTGCCCTCATCCGACCCCCTTCGGGGGCCACCTTCTCCCGGCAAGCGGGAGAAGGAACCGTTGTTGGCTGGCCCCGACAGGGGCCGAGCTCCCCTCACTTTGGACCCTACCCCTCCCGCCCTTCAACCAGCGCCGCCATAGCATCCAGATACCCCCTGAACGCCTTCCGCCCGCTCTCCGTAATCGTCACCCGCGTAAGCGGCTTGCGATCCACGAAGCTCTTGTCGATGGCCACGAACCCCGCGTCTTCCAGCTTCCGCAAGTGCGCCGACAGGTTCCCGTCCGTCGCCTGCAGCTTCGCCTTCAACCCGTTGAAGTCAGCGGACCCCGCCCCCGACAGGTAGGCCATGATCCCGAGCCGCACCCGGCCGTGGATGACCTCGTCGATGTTATCGATGTCGAACTCGTCCATGACGCGGACCTTCCTCTCAGCCCGAGCCTAGATCGTGTCCGTCGGTTCCTGCCGCAGCAGGATGATGCCTGGCACGGCAGCCAGCAGGATCAACGCCGCCGCATAGGCCAGCATCAGGTAGGAGCTCGCCGCCAGCATGCCCATGATCACCGCGGCCGCGAACGAGCCCAGGGCCACGATCCGGATCCACGACCGTCCGGTGAGGTCGGCCGCCACCGTCCATGCCGCGCCATAAAGCGCCAGGATCAGCACCGGGAAGACGTTGAAGACCGCCGCGTTCTTCG
>JBKJSF010000037.1:0-3366 GCA_046595895.1 Caulobacter sp.
CGCGGTTCCACTGGCCGGCAGGTAGACGTGGGCGGCGTCGGTGGCGCAGCCGTTGACGAGCGTCGCGGCGTTCGAAGGGGTAAGTACCTGGAAGCCCACCGTATAGATGATCACGCCCTGCGCCTTCATCGCCGTGCACAGAGCCACCGACTGGTCATAGGTGTTGCCGTTGGGGGCATTGCAATTGATGTGGTCGCTGGACGACCCGGAGCCAGAGGTCGAGTCTTGCGAGATGACACCGTTGCAGTACGAGCTGTTGTACTCGCCGTCGGTCATTAGAATCAGCACCTTCTTGATGTTCGGCGCCGTGTAGGCGGCCGGCGTGCTGGCGCCGGTAAAGATCGAACTGAAGTTGGGCGAGATCGAATACCAGCCCCAGGCCACACCGATGTGACCGCCGCTGGATCCCGAAGCGGCAAGGGCGGTGATCGCCGAATTGAGGGTCGCCTTGGTGCTGGTCAGGGCGGTGATGGTGTTGGTCAGGCAGGGGTTGGCGCTGACTGGATAGTTGGTTCCGAGCCGGGTCGTGGTCGGCGCCACGTCGTTATAGGGGTTGGTCGTCCGTTCGCTGACGCAGGTGCTGATCCGGTGGATCCTGGTGCTTCCGGACTGATTGGTGAAGCGCAGGTATTCGCAGCCGTTGGTCGTGCAGAATGCCGAGCCGTTCGAGCTGAAGGCGCTGTAGCTGGGCCCGAAGCTGCCGTTCAGCCAGAAGGTATTGGCGGCGACGTTCGTGACCTGCCAGGCGGTGTTGGCGGCGTTATTGATCTGAGTCATGCCGCCGACGCCGGTGACGAAGATCCAGGCGTTGTTGGCGAAACCGTGAGCGGTGGAGGTGACCACCACCTCGCAGTCGGTCGCCTGGCATCTGGTGACGAAGTCGCTGCTACTGGAAGAATAGTTGTTGTAGCTAGAGCCGTTGACGCCCGAGAGCTGGAAGGTGTTGGCGGCCCTGCCGGCGACGGTGAAGACCCTGCCATTCAGCTGGGTCATGCCCGAGACGCCGGAAATGTAGACGCGGTCACCGTTGTTGAAACCATGGCTGTTGGCGGTGACGACCACCGGATTGGCCTTCGTTGCGCCGCTGATCCCGATTGCTGAGCCAATGGACCATGAGGCGCCGGTGATTGTCTTGGCGGCGGGAACCGCGCCCCGCGCCGTCCCCGCGTTGGTGGAGCCGAGGTTGACCGCGTTGGAGTAGGGCACGATCGACATCTTCGAATAGTAGGGCGTCTGGGCGGTCTTCACGACCAGCTCGACGAGGCTCGTGGCGGCGGTCTTCAGGTCGGTGAGCTTCGTGCCGGCCATCGAGGTGGTGACATCGACCACCAGGGCCACTTCCAGATTGAATGACGAGCGCAGCACTTCGGAGTGCGCCCCGACGCTCATGTTGCCATTCAGCCAGAGGTTGGCGACCACCGGGGTCACCGAGATGCTGGCGTCGGCGAGCACCGTGGTGTTGTTCGTGCCGCCGAGGGTAAACGTCGAGGAGACCAGCGTGCCGTCGCTGGCGCTCATGGCCGCCAACTGGGCGGCCATGGCCTTGTCGCCGATGGAATCGGCCTGGGAATTGGTGCTGGCGCTCGACTTGGCGACGATCAGCGCGGAGGCGTCCAGGGCGTCCTGCAGGGTGCGCTTGGACATGCTGGCCTGGTTGACGTCGATCAGGCCCAGCGACAACACCGCCAGTGGCAGGGCGATGACGGCGAACTGCACCGCCACGGCCCCGCGTCGAGCCCGCGTGAACCGGCCCAGGAAGCCGCGCAGGCGTCCCCCAAGTCCGTCAGCGATGCGTGTTTTGATCGACATGAGCCCTACCTGATCGGGTGTCTTACGCCCCGTCTGGTAAAGGAAGTCGCCAATGAAGACGGTGAACGCGGCGCTAACCTCCCTTGGCTTGAGAGCCTTCGCGTCTCAGCGCAAAAAGACCCCCGCGCCGGTCGGCGCGAGGGTCTGACAGTCCGGTTTTTTAAGGGCGGCCTACCAGCCGCACTTCTGGCCCTTGTTCTGCTTGATCAGCCACTTGTTGAGCGGCTTGAAGTACTCGGTCACCGCGCTGGCGTCGGTGCGGCGCTCGCCGGTGAAGGCTTCCAGTTCGTCCGGCCAGGGCTTGGACTGGCCCATCTGCATCATCTTGTTGAACTTCGCCCCGACCGCCTTGTTGCCGTAGACGGAGCACCGGTGCAGGGGCCCCGTCCAGCCGGCCTGCTTGCAGGCGGCCCGGTGGAACTGGAACTGATAGACGTGGGCCAGGAAGTAGCGTGTGTAGGGCACGTTGGCTGGCACATGGTACTTGGCGCCCGGATCGAAGGCGCCGGCCGGGCGCGGTCCCGGCGGGGTGATGCCCTGGTACTGGTTGCGCAGCTTCCACCAGGCGGCATTGTAGTCGGCCGGCTTCACCGAGCCGTCGTAGACCTGCCAGCGCCAGCGATCGACCAGCAGGCCGAAGGGCATGAAGGCGATCTTGTCGAGCGCCATCTTCAAGAGGAAGGGCGTGTCGCCTTCCGTCCCGGGCACCTTGTCGAGGATGCCGACCTGGTTGAGATAGGTCGGGGTCAGGGCCGACAGGCCGACGAAGTCGCCGATCGCCTCGTGGAAGCCGTCGTTGGCCCCGCCCTTGAAGATGTAGGGCTGATCCTTGTAGGCGCGCTGGTAGTAGTTGTGACCCAGCTCGTGGTGGACGGTGTAGAAGTCCTCCGCATTGACCTTGGTGCACATCTTGATGCGGATGTCGTCGCGGTCGTCGAGGTCCCAGGCCGAGGCGTGGCAGACCACCTCGCGGCCTTCGGGGCGGGTGATCTGACTGCGAGTCCAGAAGGTTTCCGGCAGGGGGTCGAGGCCCAGCGACGAATAGAAGTTCTCGCCGGTTTTCACCATCTTCACCGGGTCATAGCCCTTATCGACCAGCAGCTTGTCGAGGCTGTAGGCGCCGGTCTCCTCCTTGGGGGCGACGATGGGATAGATGTTGCCCCACTGCTGGGCCCACATGTTGCCCAGGAGGTCGGCGCGGATCGGGCCGGTCTTGGGCTGCACCGTGTCGCCATACTGCTCGCTAAGCTTGGCGCGCACGTAGCAGTGCAGGTTCTTGTAGAAGGGCGCCACCTGGGCCCACAGCCGGTCGGTCTCGGCGGCGAATTCGTCCGGCCCCATGTCATAGCCCGAGCGCCACAGGGCGCCGGTGTCGGGATAGCCAAGCTGACGGCTGCCCTCGTTGGCGAGGTCGGCCAGCTGGGCGTAGTCGGCGCTCATCACCGGCGAGATCGAGTGCCAGCCTTCCCAGACGGCCTTCATCTCGGCCGGATCGCGGCTGGTGGCCAGCACGTCCTCGGCGTCGTTGAGGGTGATCGGCTTGCCTTTGAACTCGAA